>NZ_DAISLS010000014.1:0-156141 GCF_036820405.1 Oryzomicrobium sp. | reverse complement strand
GTGGGCGAGGACATCGGCTTCCTGCCCGGCACCGAGGAAGAAAAGATGGCCCCCTGGATGGGCGCCCTGGAGGACAACCTGGAGGTCCTCAACAAGACCGACGACGAGGCCGGCTCCGGCGACTGGGGCCGGGCCGCCACCCAGGACCTGATCCGCAGCCGCATCAAGGTGAAATCCCTCAACTTCATGCGCGGCCGCACCTTCCTCAGCAAGTACCTGATCATCGACGAGGCCCAGAACCTCACGCCCAAGCAGATGAAGACCCTGATCACCCGGGCCGGCCCGGGCACCAAGGTGGTCTGCCTGGGCAACATCGCCCAGATCGACACCCCTTACCTGACCGAGGGCTCGTCGGGCCTCACCTACGTGGTGGATCGCTTCAAGGGCTGGCCCCACTCCGGCCACGTCACCCTGGCGCGGGGCGAGCGCTCCCGCCTGGCCGATCACGCCGCCGAGGTGCTATGATTTGCTGACCATATGAACCTCCCGCGACCGCCCCGAGCACCGCTCCCGGCGGTCGTGTCTTTTCACGCGTAACGGACAGAGCTGTTTATGAAACGACGCGCCTTCCTCGCCGCTTCGGCGTTCCTCTCCCTCTTTTCCGCCGCCCCCGTCCTGGCCAAGCCGGTCCAGAAAAAAGGTGCAACGGCCAAGACGCCCGCCAAGGGCACTGCCAAGACTGCCGCCAAACCCGTCGCCAAAGGCCACGGCAAACCCGCGCTCCATCATCGCGGCACCACCGCCGGCCTGCGCGATACCGGCGGTGGCAGCGGTTTCCGCCAGAGCCGCCCCATGGCGGCCGCCTCCCTCACCCCGCCCCCCCAGTTCGAGTGGCGCGAATACCAGATCACCGGCAAGCTCCAGGCCAAGCTGCCCGGCCGCGGCCGCAGCCGCGCCTGGATTCCCCTCCCCCGGGAATCCGACTGGCAGCGGGACATGGACGTGACCTGGAAAGGCAACTTCGAGCGCATCGGCTTGAAGCGTGACCCGGGCAGCGACCTCACCTTCCTGGTGGCCGACTGGAAGGACGGCACCACGCCGGAACTGGAAATCACCACCCGGGTGGCCACCCGCCAGCGCCTCTTCGACATCACCCGGCGCGGCAACCGCAACGAGGACGAGGAAACCCTGCAGCGTTTTCTCCAGGGCAGCAGCAAACTGCCCCTGGACGGTGCCATCGCCGACGCCGCCGAACGCATCACCGGCCGCATCCGCGAACCCATGCCCCAGGCCCGGGCCTTTTACGACTGGATCATCGACCAGCCCCTCAAGTCCAGCGCCGCCAGCCAGTGCGCCAGCGGCGACCTCCAGGCCCTGGTCGGCCCCGGCGGCCAGATCACCCTGTGCGACGACGCCCTGGGCTGGAACGCCAGCGCCCTGTTCGTCGGCCTGTGTCGCGCCTCGGGCATCCCCGCCCGGGTGGTCTATGGCCAGCGCATCGGTGAATCGCGCCAATTCCCCAGCCTGGGTGCCACCGGCAACGTGGCCACGGCCCAGCACTGCCGGGCCGAGTTCTACGTGGCCGCCTACGGCTGGGTCCCGGTGGACCCGGCGGATGCGCGTCGTGCCATGATCCAGGACAACCTGCGCAGCGATGACGCCAAGACCGTCGCCCTGAAGCGCCGCCTGTTCGGCTTCTGGGAAATGAACTGGATCGCCTACCACACCGGCGGCGACGTGCGCCTGCCCGGCGGACCGGACCGGCCCCTGGGCTGGGTGATCGCGCCCCAGGTGGCCCTGGGCGACGGCCCCGAGGCCGTCCTGCTGCCGGCGGATGCGGTCGTCTGGCAGCAAGAATCCCGGGGCGTGGATAGCTGATAGCCGGTCCGGGGCGGGCCTTGACGGCTTTTTTACCGTCCCGGCCCGCTTCTTGACGGACGTCTTGCGCGGCAGGGCCTACTCTGAAGCCATACGGATCAGCGATCCGGGTTACGAGGAAGCCTCATGAAGCGCGCCATCTGCGTCGGCATCGCCCTGGAAAAGGGGCTGCTGCGGGTCGCCACCCGCATTCCCAAACGACAGGGCGAAGAGATCGTTTTCCAGACCTTCGCCTCCGACTCCCAGGGCCATGCCGCCCTCGCCCAGGCTCTCAAGCGCTGGGAAGCCCCTCTGCGACTGGCGGTGGCCGCTGCCGGCGCCGCCGCCGTCACCCTGGCCGTGGGCCTGGCCGACGTGCCACGCCGGGAAGTGATCCTGGTTTCCCCAGCCGTCGCCTCCCAGCCCGCCGACCTCGCCCGTTTCGCCTCCCGGGCACCGTAACGCCGTGATTCATCCCGCCACCGTCCGGCATCGCTGCCCGGTATGCGGCACGGCCCACGACGTGCCGGAAATACTCCACCGCCTCAGCTACGGCCGCCAGCTCACCTGCGGCCCGGCCTGCAAGGCGGCGTTCCGCCGCTTGGTGCGCTCCCGCATCCTCGAAGAACTGGCCCGACGCGCCCAGCCGGGCGACCCGCCGCTCCCCCAGGAATGTCCAGGCATGAGGGGCGCTGATAAAAGCTAACCCCGGCGGCGCCCGGCTAGGGATACCACCGCCAGGGCACCCAGGATGCACAGTGCCGCCAGCCCTTCCTGCCAGCCCGGCCGCTCGCCGAGAAAGATCATGCCGCCGAACAGGCCGATCAGCGGCGTAACCAGGGACGAGAGGGATGACACCGACACGGGCACCATCAGCACGATGCGGTTCCACGCCCAGTAGCAGAACATGAAGCCGATGAAGAGGTTGTAGGCCAGGCCGAAAGCCGGCCAGAACGATGGGACGTGCCAGCGGCCGGCGTCCACGATCAGCGCGGCGACGGCGATCGGCACCCCGCCCAACAGCATCATCCAGCCGGTCAGGGACATGGTCGGCATGGCCAGCGGCAGGCGCTTGAGCAGCACGATGCCCAGGGCCCAGCAGAAGGCGGCGCCGAGCATGCAGGCCACGCCCGCCGGGGCCGCCGACAGGGCGCCCAGGCTCTCGCCGATCAACAGCGCCACCCCGGCGAAACCCAGTCCCAGGCCGGCCAGCTTGCGCGCCGTGAGCCGTTCGCGCAGCAGCCAGACCGACAGGCAGATGCCCCACAGCGGCATGGTGTAACCGAGCAGCGCCCCCCGCCCGGACGGCAGGGTGAGCAGTCCGTACACCACCAGCACGTTCCAACCGATGATGTTGGCGGCGGAGAGGGCCACCAGACGCCCCAGGCTGCCCGGCGGGATCGCCACCGACTGGCCGGTGCGGCGGGCCAGGAGCAGCATGCCCAGGCCGCCCAGGGTCAGACAGGAACCGCGAAAGGTCAGGGGCGGCACTTCGCTCAGGACCACTTTCATGATCGGCCAGTTGAGGCCCCAGCCCAGAGCGATGGCGGCCAGCAGGAGCAGGCCGCTGGCAGGCAGGCGGTCCCGTTCCGGGGCGTGCCCGGCGAAGGTGGAAGAAGAGGTGGGAGCAGCCTCGGCCGATGGCGAGGACGAAGGCGCGGCCGCGGCGGCGCGGCTGGAATCTGGAGCGGTCACGGAGCGGTACGGCCGGACGGCGGAGCCCGGCGGCGGAAAAAGTGCAGGGCAGCGGACTGTAGCACGAGCGAAGGCTCCCATCGGCTGCGGTATACTTACCGGTTTTTCCGCCGCCATCGGCGCCGGCCAAGCCTGGCCGCCCGCCCCGCGGCGCTCCGCACGCCCAACAGGAAAACCGCCATGGAAGCCGAACAGCTCAACAGCATCGCCAATCACCTCGCCGACCTGGCCCAGCGGACCGCCGACCTACGGAGGTATCTTTGACTACGATGCCAAGCAAGCGCGTCTAGTCGAAGTCACCAAGCAGCTCGAAGACCCCGCCATCTGGAACGACGCCAAGGCCGCCCAGGAACTGGGCCGGGAGAAGAAGTCCCTGGAAGGCGTGGTGTTCAGCCTCGACCGGATCTCCCAGACCCTGGGCGACGCCCGGGAGATGTTCGAGATGGGCCGTGAGGAAGGCGACGAGGACATGCTCCAGTCCGTCGCCGGCGATGCCGAGGGCCTGGAGAAGTCCGTGCATGAGCTGGAGTTCCGGCGCATGTTCAATAACCCCCAGGACCCCAACCCCTGCTTCCTGGAAATCCAGGCCGGCGCCGGCGGCACCGAGGCCCAGGACTGGGCCTCCATGCTGCTGCGCATGTATTTGCGCTACTGCGAGCGGCGCGGCTACACCGCCGAGGTGCTGGAAGAGTCCGAGGGCGAAGTGGCGGGCATCAAGAGCGCCACCATCAAGATCAGCGGCGACTACGCCTACGGCATGCTGCGCACCGAAACCGGCATCCACCGCCTGGTGCGCAAGAGCCCCTTCGACTCCAACGCCCGGCGCCACACCAGCTTCACCTCGGTGTTCATCTACCCGGAAGTGGACGACTCGATCGAGATCGAGATCAACCCGGCCGACGTGCGCACCGACACCTACCGGGCTTCCGGCGCCGGCGGCCAGCACATCAACAAGACCGACTCGGCGGTGCGCCTGACCCACGTGCCCACCGGCATCGTGGTGCAATGCCAGAACGACCGTTCCCAGCACCGTAACCGGGACGAAGCCTGGAAGATGCTGCGTGCCCGCCTGTTCGAGCATGAGCTGCGCAAGCGCCAGGCCGAGCAACAAAAGCTGGAGGACGCCAAGTCCGACATCGGCTGGGGCCACCAGATCCGCTCCTACGTGCTCGACCAGTCGCGCATCAAGGATCTGCGCACCAACGTGGAAGTGGGCAACACCCAGGGCGTCCTCGACGGCGACCTGGACCCCTTCATCGAGGCCAGCCTGAAGCAGGGCGTCTGACCCTGCCGCGCCGCCGGAGCCGTTTTCCGGCGGCGCGCGCCCCTCATCGCCCGCGTCAGCACAGGCGCGATGTGCGAAAATGACGCATTGCAACGCGCCACGCGCAAACCGCACGACCCCGGAGCTTCCCCAGGCTTCGCACGAAAGACCACCATGACCGACGCTGCCCAACCGCAAAACAACGAGCTGCCCCAGGACGAAAACCACATCATCGCCGAACGCCGTGCCAAGCTTGGCAAATGGCGCGAATCCGGCACCGCCTACCCGAACGACTTCAAGCGTGAGAACACCGCCGGCAAGCTGCTCGAGGTCTATGGCGAGAAAGACGGCGAAACCCTGGAAGCCACGCCCGTCGAAGTGAAAGTGGCGGGCCGGGTCATGCTCAAGCGGATCATGGGCAAGGCGTCCTTCATCTCCTTGCAGGACCTGTCCGGCCGCATCCAGGTCTACGTGGCCAAGGACGCCGTGGGCGAGGACACCTACACCGACTTCAAGCACTGGGACATCGGCGATATCGTCGGCGTCACCGGCACCCTGTTCCGCACCAAGACCAACGAGCTGACCGTCAAGGCCAGCGAGGTCAAGCTGCTCTCCAAGTGCCTGCGCCCCCTGCCCGAGAAGTTCCACGGCCTGACCGACATCGAGCAGCGCTACCGCCAGCGCTACCTGGACCTGATCACCAACGAGGATTCCCGCTTCACCTTCCTCGCCCGCAGCCGGATGATCCAGTCCATCCGCAACTACATGGTCCACGCCGGCTTCCTCGAAGTCGAAACGCCGATGATGCACCCCATCCCCGGCGGCGCCTCGGCCAAGCCCTTCGTCACCCACCACAACGCGCTGGACATGGAAATGTTCCTGCGCATCGCTCCCGAGCTTTATCTCAAGCGCCTGGTGGTGGGTGGCTTCGAGAAGGTCTTCGAAGTTAACCGCAACTTCCGCAACGAAGGCGTCTCGCCCCGGCACAACCCCGAATTCACCATGATGGAGTTCTACGAGGCCTACGCGGACTACCGCACCCTCATGGACTTCACCGAAGGCCTGCTGCGCCACGCCGCCCGGGACGCCCTGGGCACCGAGGTGTTCGAATACCAGGGCCGGGTGCTCGACCTGTCCAAGCCCTTCCACCGCCTGACCATCGTCCAGGCCGTGATGAAGCACTGCCCCGAGTACACCGAGGCCCAGCTGACCGACGCCGCCTGGCTGCGCCACAAGCTGCGCGAAATGAAGGCAGACCCCCGCGGCGACATGGGCCTGGGCGCCCTGCAACTGATGTTCTTCGAAGAAACCGCCGAAGCCCAACTGTGGGAGCCGACCTTCATCATCGACTACCCGGTGGAAGTGTCGCCCCTGGCGCGCAAGAGCGATTCCGACCCGGAGATCACCGAACGCTTCGAGCTGTTCATCGTCGGCCGCGAGATCGCCAACGGCTTCTCCGAGTTGAACGATCCGGAAGACCAGGCCGAGCGCTTCCTCGCCCAGGCCAAGGCCAAGGACGCCGGCGACGAGGAGGCCATGTTCTACGACGCCGACTACATCCGCGCCCTGGAATACGGCCTGCCCCCCACCGGCGGCTGCGGCATCGGCATCGACCGCCTGGTGATGCTGCTCACCGACAGCCCGGCAATCCGCGACGTGATCCTCTTCCCGCACATGCGCAAGGACTGAGCCCGCTCAAGCCTTGCCACCGTGCTGCAACGGCCCGCCTGACCGCGGGCCGTTGTCCATTCGGCCCTCTCCGCTCCTGCCCATGTCCGCCGCCCACCCCTTCACCCCGATCCAGCCGGCCCGCCTCGACTTCGCCCCGGACGGCACGCCCCGCTCCACGGATTACGGCGACGTCTACCACACTGCCGCCGGCGGGCTGGAGCAGGCCCGCCAAGTGTTCATGGCCGGCTGCGGCCTGCCGGAGCGCTGGCAAGGGCGGGAGCGCTTCACCATCCTGGAGACCGGCTTCGGCCTGGGGCTCAACTTCCTCGCCACCTGGGCCGCCTGGCGCGCCGACCCGGCCCGTTCCCGGGAGCTGCACTTCGTCTCCACCGAGAAGCACCCCTTCTCCGCCGCCGACCTGGCGGTGCTGCACCGGGCCTGGCCGGAACTGGCGCCCCTAGCCGACGAGCTGCGCCGCGCATGGCCCGACCTGCTGCCGGGCACCCACCGCCTGCACCTGGGCTCCGGCGCCGACGGCGACCGGGTCACCCTGACCCTGCTGTTCGGCGACGCCCTCGCGACCCTGCCCCAACTCCAGGCCCGGGTGGATGCCATCTACCTGGACGGCTTTTCCCCGGCCAAGAACCCGGAGTTGTGGTCGCCCCAGGTGTTTTACCCCCTGGCCCGGCTGGCCGCCCCCGGGGCGCGCATCGCCACCTGGTCGGTGGCCGGCGCCGTGCGCGAGGGCCTGGCCCGGGCCGGTTTCTGCGTCGACAAGGTGTCGGGCTTCGGCACCAAGCGCGAACGGCTGGTGGGCGAGCGGACGGCCCGGGACAATGATCCGGCCCCGGCAGAAACCAGCGGCGCAGGCCCTGACGACCACCGCGCCCTCGTCATCGGCGCCGGCTTCGCCGGCACCTCGGTAGCCGAGCGGCTGGCCGCCCGAGGCTGGCAGGTGGAAGTGATCGACGCCGTCGGCCCGGGGGCCGGTGCCTCGGGCAACCGCATCGGCGTACTGCGCCCCCTGCCGGCGGTGGACGACAACCGGCTGGCCCGCCTCACCCGGGCCGCCTTCCTCTATACCCGGCGCCACCTACAGGCCCTCAGCGCCCAAGGATTGCCCGTCCAGTGGGGCGCCAGCGGCGTGCTGCACCTGGGCCGGGACCCGGTGCACGAGGCCACCCAGCGCAAGGTGGTGGAGCTGCACCAGCCCCCCGCCGACTACCTGCGCTACGTCGGCCAGGACGAAGCCTCGGCCATCGCCGGCTGGCCCACCGCCGCCGGCGGCTGGTTCTTTCCCGGTGGCGGCTGGGGCGTCCCCCCATCGCTGTGCCGCGCCAACCTGGCCCGCTTTCCCGAGCGCATCCGCACCCGCTTCGGCCAGGCCGTGGCGTCCATCGCCCACCGCGACGGCGAATGGGAAGCCCATGCCGAAGACGGCACCCTGCTCGGCCGGGCGCCCCATCTGGTGCTGGCCAACGCCGCCGCGGCCAAGGCGCTCTACCCGGCGCCCTGGCTGCCCCTGCGCCCGGCCCGGGGCCAGACCACGGTGATCCCGGCGGCCGCCCTGCCCGCTCCCAAGGTGGTGGTGTGCCGCCTCGGCTACGTCACCCCGGTGGTGGACGGCTACCGGGTGTGCGGCGCCAGCTTCATCGCCGGGGACACGGACCCGGCCCTGCGCCCCGCCGAGCACCGGGAAAACCTGCAAAAGCTCGATTTCATCCTGCCCGGCCTGACCGCCCAGGCCGAACCGCCCCTGGACCCGGACACCCTGGAAGGCCGGGTCGGCTTTCGCCCGGTGTCGCCGGACCGGCTGCCCATGGTCGGCGCCCTGCCGGCGGCGGAAGCCGCACCGGGCCAGTCCCTCGCCGCCATCCCGCGCCTGCCCGGGCTCTGGCTGGTCAACGGTTTCGGCGCCCGGGGCCTGGTCTGGTCGGCCCACGCCGGCGAGCTGCTGGCCTCGCGCATGGCCGGCGACCCCCTGCCATTGGAGGCCGACCTGGCCGACGCCCTGGACCCGGCCCGCTTCCTCCTGCCCGGCCGGCGCTGGCGCAATGAACGGGATCAAGGCGGGGAGTGAAAAATGGGTGAGGCTGAACGAATGCGCCCGTGCATCCGCCCCGAAGAGCCCCCGGCGACGCCCAAGCCGTCGAGAATGTCACCGTCGCCGCCTTCGCGGCTACGCCGCATGGCAGCCATACGGAACAGTTCATCGTCCGAGCCCTGTGCGCATCGGGTGCGTTGACCTTTCCCTCGTCGCAGAAATCGACGGCAAGCTTGTCGGGCATGTGGCCGCCTCCCCCGTCGCTCTGGTGCTTCCCGGCGTTCCCACGGAGTATTTCCTGGCCCTTGCCTTCGGCGACAGCCGCCCGCAAGGCAATGTCGCCTGCCACCGAGCCTTCGACGCCACGGCCTGAGCGGCCCCTTTGCGCAGCCGTTCGCCCCCGCCCACCGCAACCGTCCGCACGCACTTGCCTGCCCGGCGGCCAGATCCCGCCAGCCATAATGCGCCGGTCAAATACATAGATTTTTATCTATACAAAACACAATTTAATTCGCAAGCGACCAAAAAGCGGGGCCCCTAGAATCGCCCCCCATGGATGCCATACCTCTCTTCTTCCTTCTGGGCGTGATCGCCCGCTTCTCCGCCTCGGACCTGAAAATTCCGGCGGCGGTCCATGAAACCCTCTCGGTCTTCCTGCTGCTGACCATCGGCCTCAAGGGCGGGGTGGAACTCGCCCGGCAGGACGTGCTGACCATCTTGCCCCAGGCCCTGGCGGCCCTGAGCCTGGGCCTTTTGCTGCCCCTGCTGGCCTACCCGCTGCTGCGCCGGCGCTTCGGCCGGCCCGACGCGGCGGCGATCGCCGGGCACTATGGGTCGGTGTCGGTGGTGACCTACGCCGTGGCCAGCAGCTTCCTGGCGGCCCGGGACGTGGAATTCGAGGCCTACCTGCCCCTGTTCGTGGTGCTGCTGGAGGCCCCGGGGGTGATTACCGGAGTGCTGCTGGCCAACGCCCGGGGCGGCCGCTCCCTGTTCGACGCCCACCTGCTGCGGGAGGTGTTCGCCGGCAAGAGCGTGCTGCTGCTCATCGGCGGCCTGGCCATCGGCTGGATCGCCGGCCCGGCGGGCACCGAGCCCCTGGCCCCGTTCTTCTTCAACCTGTTCAAGGGCGCCCTCTGCCTGTTCCTGCTGGAAATGGGGCTGGTGGCCGCCAGCCGGGTGGCGGAAGTACGCAAGTCCGGCGCCTTCCTGCTCGCCTTCGGCATGCTCTTTCCCCTGCTCGCCGCTGGCGTGGGCCTGGCCCTGGGCGCCCTGGCCGGCCTTTCTCTGGGGGGCTGCGTCATGCTGATGACCCTGGCGGCCAGCGCCTCCTACATTGCCGCCCCCGCCGCCATGCGCATCGCCGTGCCCGAAGCCAACCCGGCCCTGTCCATCGGCCTGGCCCTGGGCATCACCTTCCCCTTCAACGTGGTGGTGGGCGTGCCCCTCTATCTGGCCGCCGCCACCCAGGTCTTCAGCCTGCTCAACCGGGGCTGACCCGAACGCCGGCCGCCGGCAGGGACGCCGGGTCGGCGGTAAAGGGCGCGAAAGGACTCCGGTCCGGGGCGGCGAAGCACCAGCGGCCCCGGCCGCCGTTCTTGGCGGAATAGAGGGCCACGTCGGCCCGGTCGAGCAACTCGTCCCAGCGCTCCGCGTCCCGGGGAAAGAGGCTGATGCCGA
This sequence comes from Oryzomicrobium sp., assembly GCF_036820405.1. Taxonomy (NCBI): domain Bacteria; kingdom Pseudomonadati; phylum Pseudomonadota; class Betaproteobacteria; order Rhodocyclales; family Rhodocyclaceae; genus Oryzomicrobium; species Oryzomicrobium sp. The sequence continues at coordinate 145,993 of NZ_DAISLS010000014.1, read as the reverse complement.
CGCTGGCGCCGATGCGGACCTGGCGCCCGCTGGAGAGCAGGAATGGGGAACTGAGTTGTTCGACCAGGGCGCCGGCCACCTCCGCCGCGCCCTCCTCGCTGCCCACCCGCTCCAGCACCACGACGAATTCGTCGCCCCCCAGACGGCCCAAGGTGTCCACGTCGCGCAGACGTAACTGCATGCGTTCGGCGGCCAGCTTGAGCAATTCGTCGCCGGCGGCGTGGCCCAAGCTGTCGTTGACCTCCTTGAAGCGGTCCAGGTCGATGAACAGGACCGCACACAGGGTCTTGTCGCGGCGGGCCCGTTCGATGGAGTGTTCGAGCCGGGAATGGAGCAGCAGCCGGTTGGGCAGGCCGGTCAGGGCGTCGTGGTGGGCCAGGTGTTCGAGCAGAGTCTTGGCGTGGTTCATGCGGCTCAGGTCCACCCCGACGCCGATGTAGTGGGTCAGCTTGCCCTGGGCGTCGTGGACCGTGCTGATGCTCAACCATTCCTGGTAGATGTCGCCGCCGCGCCGGCGGCTCCAGATCTCGCCCTGCCAGTTGCCGGTGGCGTCCAGGCTGGCCCACAGCTGCTGGTAGAACGATTCGTCGTGCCAGCCGGAACGCAGCAGGCGCACGGACTGGCCGATCACCTCATCGGCCGGGTATTCGGTCACCATGCTGAAGGCCGGGTTGACCGCCACGACGCGGGTTTCCGGGTCGGTGATGACAATGCTTTCCTGGGTGTTGCGGAACACCGCGTCGGCAAGTTGCAAGCGGTCGTTGGCCCGTTGCAGTTCCGCCGTGCGCTCGGCGACCCGCCGGTCGAGCAAGGCATTGGCCTCGCGCAGCGCCGCGTGGGCCCGGCGACTGCCGGAAAAATCGCGCCGGATCAGGTAATTGGCCATCGCAGCGATGCCGATGGCGAGCAGGCTGCCCAGGGCCACCACCGCCAGTGCCATGCGGGCGCTACGCTCGGATTGGACCAAGCGCTGCTGGAGCAGCCCCTTCTCCCGCGCCCGCATCTCGCCGGCCAGGGTGCGGATATCGTCCTGCAAGCGCTTGCCCTCCCCCCCGGCCACCACGGTCCGGGCCGCCTCCACGCCATCGCGGCGGCGGGTCTCGATGAGCAGGCGGATAACGCCGAGGCGCCGCTCCACCAGGTTGGACAAGCGGTCGAAGCGCTGCAATTGCACGGCGTCGTCGTCGATCAAGCGGCCCAGGCGCAAAAGGGCGGGGCCGATCGCCAGCGCCGTCTCGCCGTGGAGCTTGAGATAGGCCGCATCGCCGCTCAGGGCGTAGCCCCGGCTCGCCGCCTCGGCCTCGGTGACCGTCACCAGTACCTCGTCCAGGGCCTCGCTCGCTTCCTGGGCCCGGGCCACCCACAGCCCGTCCTCCCGCAGCTGGGTGATACCCAGCACCGAGCCCAGGGCGACGGCCACGGCCAGGCCGATCACCAGGACGATGCCCTGGAAGATCCTGCGTTCGTTGGCAAGGCCCGGGTCGTCTCCCGTCATGGAGGAGACGTCGGCCGGTTTGTCGGTGGCGCTCATGAAATGAATCCCTGGGGAAACTGCCCACCTGGGCTGCGTACCCCAGCCACGGCGGCCGCCTCCGGCGCCGGAGCGTGACGCTGGCCGGCGGAGGCCGTTTTGCGGCGCGGGGCATGGCCGCGCCGCCGGGGCGAACCCCTTGTTCTTGGCCCGACTTTCAACTGTCAGGCTTTGTGTCTATCTACAACGATAGAAGGACTGAATTTATCTTAAAGGCATCATATTGTCACTCATAGTGATAATTTATCTGCTTATAGCTGGTAGATAGTTACTTGAATGAAATGGATGCTTCGCCCTATGGGAAATGCATCCAAATCGCAAACCGCACGCAAGGTTTTCGCCCAAAACCTGCGGCGCGTTCGCCGTCTCAAGGATTTGTCGCAGGAGGCCTTGGCCCTCCAGGCGGGCTTGAGCCGTACCTACGTGTCCGAAGTGGAACGCGCCGAACGCAACATCTCCATCGACAACATGGGCCTGCTGGCCGATGCCTTGCAGGTGCCCCTGCACGACCTGCTCAACCCGGAGATGTTCAAGGGGCTGGAAAACTAGTCCAGTCGCCCCATCGCGCGTATCGATGGCTGCCGGTGCCGTCCGGGGGTGGAGTTCTTTTCCCCGAATCGCTATTACGCAATGTGGTAGCCAGTAACCTCTGTTGACGTATAACAAGCATCTACGCCACATTCAAGGCAACAAATAATTACGAACCGTACTTTCCTGATCCCGCACCAACGCAGGGCCCACAGGAAAGGTAGCGCCGGAAACGGTGCCAAGGATTCCGTAACCCGGTGGAGTCCGAATTCCGCCACAATCCCTTTGGCATGCATCCGCCGCCGGATCGAACGTACCGGCCCGGTGCCGCGCTCCCGTTCCGGCCCGCGCTTGCGGGAATCCCCACGCGACAAGGAGAACAACATGACCGCCACCGTTTCCCCGACACCTGGCGCCGCCAAGGCCCCGGCCATTCCCTGGGGCGTGCTCGTCGGCGCCGTCGCGGCCGCCGCCATTCTGTTCATGCCCGAGCCGGCCGGCCTGTCGGTCGCCGGCCAGCGCATGCTCGCCGTCCTGGCCTTCGCGGTGATCGTCTGGCTCACCGAAGCCCTGGACTACGCCGTGTCCTCGGTGCTGATCGTGGCCCTGATGGCCTTCATGCTCGGCACCGCCCCCAGCCCCAAGAACCCGGACGTGGTGTTGGGCACCAACGGCGGCCTGCAGATGGCCCTGGCCGGTTTTTCCAACACCGCCCTGGCCCTGGTGGGCGCCGCCCTGTTCATCTCGGTGGCCATGACCGCCAGCGGCCTCGACAAGCGCATCGCCCTGCGCACCCTGTCCACCATCGGCACCGGCGCCCGGCGCATCCTGCTCGGGGCCATCGTCGTCACCATCCTGCTCTCGTTCATCGTGCCCTCGGCCACGGCGCGTACCGCCTGCGTGGTGCCGATCATGGCCGGCATCATCACCGCCTTCGGCGTGGACAAGCGCTCGGTGTTCGCCGCCTCGATCATGATGATGATCGCCCAGGCCACCAGCGTGTGGAACGTGGGCATCCTCACCTCCGCCGCCCAGAACGTGCTGACCATCGGCTTCATGCGCAAGTCCCTGGGCGATGCGCCGAGCTGGATGGACTGGCTGCTGGCCGGCGCGCCGTGGAGCGTGCTGATGTCGGTGGCCCTCTACGTGATCGCCCGCCGCCTGTTCCCGCCCGAGGCCGAACGCATCCAGGGCGGCCGCGAGGCGATGAAGAAGGCCCTCTCCGAACTGGGCCCCATGAGCGGCAAGGAATGGCGGGTGCTGCTGATCGCCCTCGGCCTGCTGTGCTTCTGGACCACCGAGAAGGAACTGCACGACTTCGACACCACCTCCACCACCATCGTCGGCCTGTCCCTGATGCTCCTGCCCGGCATCGGCGTGATGACCTGGAAGGAAGTGCAGACCAAGGTGCCCTGGGGCACCTTGGTGGTGTTCGGCGTGGGCATCAGCCTGGGTACCGCCCTGCTCGACACCAAGGCGGCCATCTGGCTGGCCGACATCGCCGTGCGCAACCTGCACCTGGAAACCCTCAGCCCCTTCGGCGTGTTCGCCGCCCTGTCGGCCTTCCTGATCCTCATCCACCTGGGCTTCGCCAGCGCCACGGCCCTGACCTCGGCCATGATTCCCATCCTGATCGCCGTGTTGCAACGCCTGGGCGGCGACATCAACGTGGGCGGCATGACCATGCTGCTCGGCTTCGTCGTCAGCTTCGGCTTCATCCTGCCGGTGAACGCACCGCAAAACATGGTCTGCCTGGGCACCGAAACCTTCACCAGCAAGCAGTTCACCAAGTTCGGCCTATGGATCACCGCCATCGGCTACGCCATGCTGCTGCTCTTCGCCCTGACCTGGTGGAACTTCCTCGGGCTGCTGACGGTAACCAAGTAGTGCGCCGCATTCGGAAAACGCAGCCGCGACGTTCCATCACGTACTAAGCACGCAATTCGACGATTCGAAGCAGAAAAAAAAGCCCGGCAGAAAACTGCCGGGCTTTTGCACATCAGGCAAACGACAACTCCGTCAGAACGCCCAACGGGTGCTCGCCTGGGCCACGTGGGCGCGATAGGAATCACCGCTGGTGAAGTCATAGCCGACGGTGGCCGTGAAATTACCCTTGGTGAAGAGATTCGCACCGGCGCCCACCGAGTAGGTATTGCGATCTAGCTTTTGCCCGGGGGTGACGAACGATGCGCCACCGCCGACAAAGCTGGCTACGGAATCCACGCCGTTGTTCTTGAAGTCGTAGTTCCAGAAGGCCCGCACGAACGGCTGGACTTTGACGTCGGCCACCAGGGTGTCGTAATTCAACTGGGCCCCCAGGCTGCTGCGCAGCCGTTCGGCCGAAGAGGAACCGACATTCAGCGCCAGATCGCTGCCGGTTTCGGTGTACGACTTCTGGTGCACACGGGACCACTCGATCCGGGCCTGGGGAACGATAGAAAGATCGCGTCCCAGGGCGACCGGCAGGCCGACGCCCAGGCGGGCCCCCCATTGATCGCCGTTGAAGTTCCCCCGGGCAATGCCACTGACGACCGTATCGCGGCTGCTGCTGTTCTTTTGCTGAGCGTAGGCAATGACCGCATCGACGTAGGCGCTGCCGATGGTCTTCGTGCCGTACAGCGACAGCTGGGTGCTCTTGGCGCCGCTGCTGTTGCCATCCAGTTGATTGCGGTAGGAAATCGAGGTGTCGGAATAACTCAGCGCCACACCGCCGATCAGGCCGGGGGCGAACTGACGATCCAGGCCCGCCGCGACGCCCCACCCGCTACCCTTATAGCCGGCGAAACCATCCTTTTGCCCCTGGGTGCTTTCCAGGCCATACGTCTTCAGCCAGAACCCCCGCTTGGCAACGCCATCGCCGGAGGAAAGGCCCATGCTCACGCTGCCATCGGCGGCCAGGGAGCGGGCATTGAATTCGCCCCCCGCCAGGCGCAGGCCATCCAGGCGCTGGCCGATCTGGCCGAAGGCCGAGAAGAGGCTATTTTGGGCTGCGATCTGGGCCCCGCGGGAAGTCGAAGGCGTAAGTTTCTCGAGCGCCCCCGTCTGCTGGGCAGGCGAAAGCGCGGAAAGCGCGGCAATCGCCGGCGCCATATTGCCGGCACCACCATTCAGGGAATCCAGGACAGACGCCACACCGCCGGTTCTGGTCGTTGAATTGGGAACAAACTGCCCGGTCACTGCTGAAATGGTATAAAAATTCAAATATCCAGGACCATCGACGGCAAAGCCAAGCGGCAATTGCAAGCTGGCGTCACCCGCATTATAGGTGGAAACGATCAAATAATACTTGACCCCAGCCGTCATTGAATAACCAACGATCTTGGGGCAATAGGTCGGCCCACCGCAACTCCCCACCGATGCGGAGCCAATTGTTCCACCGCTGCCATCATCATTAAAAGCATTCGGTGCAGTTGGCGCATTCTTGTTGAAAGTGCCGTTATAAATCAGCATCACGGTATCGGTAGGAGCACTGGTTTGTCCAAGGGTGTAAACCCCAGTAACTGTCGGCACTATGGATACACCGCTAAAATAAAAATTATTGGTGCCCGAGCTAAGAGCAGCAGATGTACCATCACTAAGATAAGATGTATTCAGCCCCATCTGCTGTATGCTCGACAATCCTGAAGTTACCATATAAGTACTGGTAACTTGGGCTTGAACCGGCGCACTGAAACAGTGTGCCATGGCAACGGCCAATACCCCGTATTTGAAACGAACCACATTGTTCATTAAGAGTCCCCACCCGTAAAATTTTGATTCAGCAGACCCATACACAGGCTTTCAGCCAAGCATGCACCGCTACTCCCCTGGCTTCTAGTCAGATTTTCTGTCCCAGCCAAGAACATCGAAGCGCACAACAACGTAACGGCCTTGCGTTACTTATCCCTCTTGGCAACCATATTCTCAAGCGGAAGAAGGCCTTCTAGCACTCGGGATTCTAGCCAAACACCCGCCCAGAAAGCTGGCAAAAACTGTCATCACGCCATCGGCTTGAGCAACTATTTCACATGACAATGAATTCTCCACTCCCCCAAGACAGCCAAGCAATCCGGCCGGCTAAAGGGTAGTTCCCCCGTCGATTCTGCACCCGTACCACAGCGCACAACTGGGTCAGGTCACCCGTCCACCGGATCGGCGACCGGAGCGATGGCATCTAATCTGGCGAGGACCAGGGCCTGAAAGGCGGCGGCTGCCGGGGTCGGGTGGCGGCCCCAGGCGAAATAGACCCGGCGGCGAGGAGCGTCCCGGACCCGCACCACGGCAAGCCCCTGATCGCGGAACTCGACCGCCGAGGCGGCGGGCACCAGGCCCAGGGCCAGGCCCCGGCGGGCGATGGCCTTGATCAGGTCCACATGGCTGACCTCGTATTGCACCCGGCGCGGCACCCCGGCGGCGGCGAAGGCCTCGTCGGTCTGGCGGCGCGGGCCAGTACCACCGTGGAAATCCACCAGAGGATGGGCGGCCAACTGGGCCAGAGTGAGCGCCTCGGCGGCGGCCAGGGGATGCCCCAGGGGCAGCACCGCCATCAGCCTCTCGTCGCAGAGCAGGCGGGCTTCCACCCCCGCCACGTCCTCCCCGGGCCACAGGCCGAGAAAGGCCACGTCGGTGCTCTGCTCGCGCAGCTCGTCGAGCATCCGGTCGCTCATGCCCATGCGGATCTGTACGTCCACCTGGGGATGCAGGCCCTGGTACTCGGCCAGCAGTTCCACCAGATCCACCCCGGTCAGGGTGGAGATGGTGCCGATGCTCAGGGTGCCGCGGATCACGCCGCTGCTGGCGGCGACTTCGTCTTCGAGGCGGCGGGTGGCGTCCAGCACCTGACGGGCATGGATGAGAAAAGTGCGCCCGGCAGGGGTGAGGCGCACACGCCGCGAGGTGCGCTCGAACAGTTGGACCCCCAGTTCGGACTCCAGCCGGGCCACCTGGTGGCTGAGGGCCGATTGCACGGTATGGCAGCGTTCGGCGGCCCGGGTGAAGTTCTCTTCCTCGGCCACGGCGACAGCGTAAGTGAGTTGGCGCAGGTTCATGGATTGATCTTATTTCATCATCAATCCGATGAAAACAATGCATTGGCGTGATTGAACGCCCTGGCCGATACTGCGCGAACAATCACAATACAACGCACGGCCGGGCGTCCCGCCCAGGCTTCGCGCCCCAACCCCAACCGACCATGACGACCGCCTCCACCGCCGCCCGGCCGGGCACCGCGCCCCTTGCCCCCATTGCCCCTCTTTCCCCCCTGCTGGTCCTGATCATGGCCATGGCCACCGGCCTGGCCGTGGCAAGCAACTACTACCCCCAGCCCCTGCTGCCGACCATGGCCGACGAGTTGGGCCTGAGCGCCACCCAGGCCGGCTTCATCGTCACCACCGCCCAGCTCGGCTACGCCCTGGGCCTGCTCCTGATCGTGCCCCTGGGGGACCTGTTCGAGCGCCGTGGGCTGATCGTCACCATGACCCTGCTGTGCGCCGCAGGCCTGCTCACCACCGCCTTCGCCCCCCATTTTGGCGTGGTGCTGCTGGGCACGGCCCTGACCGGCCTGCTCTCGGTGGTGGCCCAACTGCTGGTGCCCTTTGCCGCCACCCTGGCCACTCCGGACAAGCGCGGCAAGACCGTGGGCACGGTGATGAGCGGCCTCTTGCTCGGCATCCTGCTCGCCCGCACCGTGGCCGGCTCCCTGGCCGCCCTGGGCAGTTGGCGCACTGTGTACTGGGTCGGCGCCATGGCCATGGTGGCCATGGCTGCCATCCTCTACCGCGCCCTGCCCCGCCACCACGAAACCGCCGGCCTGCCCTACCCCCGGTTGCTGCTTTCCATCGCCACCCTGTTCAAGGAAGAGCGGGTGCTGCGGGTGCGGGCCGTGCTCGGGGCCCTGACCTTCGCCAACTTCAGCGTGCTGTGGACCTCCATGGCCTTCCTGCTCGCTGCCCCGCCCTTCCGCTTTTCCGAAGGCACCATCGGCCTGTTCGGCCTGGCCGGGGCCATCGGCGCCCTGGCCGCCTCCGCCGTCGGCCGGCTGGCCGACCACGGCAAAGGCGAGGCCACCACAGGCATCGGCCTGGCCCTGCTGCTGCTTTCCTGGCTGCCCCTGGCCTTCGCCGGCCAGTCCCTGACGGCCTTCATCGTCGGCATCCTGGCCCTGGACCTGGCAGTGCAGGGCGTCCACGTCAGCAACCAGGGCGCCATCTACAAGATCCGCCCCGAGGCCCGCAACCGCATCACCGCCGGCTACATGACCAGCAACTTCATCGGCGCCGCCGCCGGCTCCCTCGCCTCCGCCACCGCCTACAGCCATGCCGGCTGGACCGGCGTGGTGGCCACCGGGCTGGCGGTGAGCGTACTCGGCTTCGCCGCCTGGGCATGGGCGCGCCGCCGGGTGGCCTGACCGCCCCGGCAAGCCCCCCGCTGGCCCACATTAGGTTCCGCCGCGCCGAGCCTCGCACCCGGCGCGGCGGCAGCGGGGCTTTGTTGCACCTTCCCCATACGTTGGTGGCACGCCTTCTTTGCGCGTCTTCTTTGCGTATTCCCATTCCGTATAAGCGGGAAATTCCGCGGTGCTAAACTCGCCCCACTCTCCGGACCCAACCGGTCCGGCAGCGAGCGATAACAACCCGACCGAGGGGCGCCTCAAGCGCTCCGTCCCAGCCAAAGGAAGCTGCATGAAGCTCGAAACCCTGGCCGTCCACGCCGGCTATTCGCCCGACCCGACCACCAAGGCGGCGGCGGTGCCCATCTACCAGACCACCTCCTACGCCTTCGACAGCACCCAGCACGGGGCCGACCTGTTCGACCTGAAGGTGGCGGGCAACATCTACACCCGCATCATGAACCCCACCCAGGATGTGCTGGAAAAGCGCGTCGCGGCCCTGGAAGGCGGCATCGCCGGCCTGGCCCTGGCTTCCGGCCAAGCTGCCATCACCTACGCCATCCAGACCATCGCCGAAGCCGGCGACAACATCGTCTCGGCGGCCACCCTGTACGGCGGCACCTACAACCTGTTCGCCCACACCCTGCCCCAACTGGGTATCCAGGTGCGCTTCGCCGACTACCGCGATCCCTCTTCCTTCGAAAAGCTGATCGACGGCAAGACCAAGGCCCTCTACGCCGAAACCATCGGCAACCCCCTGGGCAACATCACCGACATCGAGAAGCTGGCCGAGATCGCCCACCGCCACGGTATCCCGCTGATCGTGGACAACACGGTGCCCTCGCCCTTCCTGCTGCGCCCCATCGAATTCGGCGCCGACATCGTGGTGCACTCCCTGACCAAGTACCTGGGCGGCCACGGCAACTCCATCGGCGGCATCATCGTCGATAGCGGCAAGTTCCCTTGGGCCGAGCACAAGGAACGCTTCAAGCGCCTCAACGAGCCCGACGTCTCCTACCACGGCGTGGTCTACACCGAAGCCCTGGGCCCCGCCGCCTTCATCGGCCGCGCCCGGGTGGTGCCCCTGCGCAACATGGGCGCGGCCATCAGCCCGTTCAACGCCTTCCTCATCCTCCAGGGCATCGAAACCGCCGCCCTGCGCATGGAGCGCATCACCGACAACACCATCGCCGTGGCCAAATACCTGCAAAGTCACAAGAAAGTGAAGTGGGTGAACTACGCCGGCCTGGAAAACCATCCGGACCACGCCCTGGCCAAGAAGTACATGGGCGGCAAGCCCTCCGGCATCCTCACCTTCGGCGTCGAGGGCGGCATCGTCGGCGGCACCAAGTTCCAGGATGCGCTGCAACTGTTCACTCGCCTGGTGAACATCGGCGACGCCAAGTCCCTGGCCTGCCACCCGGCCTCCACCACCCACCGCCAGCTCAACCCCGAAGAACTGGCCAAGGCCGGCGTCACCGTCGACACCGTGCGCCTGTCCATCGGCATCGAGCACATCGACGACCTGATCGCCGACCTGGAGCAGGCCCTGGCCACCGTCTAAGCGCGCCACGCCATGCCCCCGGGGCGCCCGGAAGACCGGCAACGGTTTTCCCGGCGCCCCGATTCTTTTTATGATGCCCCCTTGTTCCCCGTTCCGCTTTCCGCCGCCATGCCCCGTCTGCCGCAACGCATCGTCTGCCTGTCCACCGAAACCGTCGAGGTGCTCTACGACCTGGGGGAGGAAGAGCGCATCGCCGGCATTTCCGGCTTCACCGTCCATCCGCCCCAGGCACGCAAAGAAAAGCCCAAGGTGAGCGGCTTTTCCTCGGCCAAGGCGGACAAGATTCTGGAGGTACGCCCGGATCTGGTGTTGGCCTTCTCCGACCTCCAGGCGGGCATTTGCGCCGAACTGGTCAAGGCCGGCATCGAGGTGCATCTGTTCAACCAGCGCGACGTGGCCGGCATCCTGGCCATGGTCGAAACCGTGGGCCGGCTGGTGGGCGCGGCGGAACGCGCCCACGCCCTGGCCGACGACCTGGCGGCCCGGGTCGAGGCGGTGCGCCAGGCTGCCACCACCCTGCCCTGCCGCCCCCGGGTGTATTTCGAGGAATGGGATGAACCCATGATCTCGGGCATCCGCTGGGTGTCGGAATTCATCGCCATCGCCGGCGGCGAGGACATCTTCGCCGAACTGGCGGCCAAGCCCGGGGCCCGGGAGCGCATCATCGCCGACCCGGACGAGGTGGTGCGCCGCGCCCCGGACCTGATCGTCGGCTCCTGGTGCGGCAAGCACTTCCGCCCCGAGAAGGTCCGGGCCCGCCCGGGCTGGGACGCCATCCCGGCCCTGGCCCGAGGCCAGCTGGCCGAGGTCAAGTCCGCCGACATCCTGGCCCCGGGCCCTGCCGCCATCCGCCTCGGCCTGCCCGCCCTGGCAGCGGCCATCCGCGCCGCCGCCGAGGCCACCGACCGGACCTGAGCGGCCGGCCAAACCAACGGTTTTCGTCGGCCGCGCCTCAAAAGGGGATTGGTGAAACGCATTGCCCCCCCCTGTCCATTCCGTCCGCCGAACCGTAACAAATTTCACGGAACGCCCGGACGGCATCCGGGGTCTTACTTCGGTTTTTACCCGGCCGCCCGTCCCCGCATCCTGCACCCAGCCCAGCCCAGCCCAGCCCAGCCCAGCCCAGCCCAGCGTTCAGCATTCAGGATTCAGGATTCCCACGCCGCTTGTCACCGGGCAGAGACGGGCCGCGCCCCAGCCTCCGATTCCCTCGGTTCCCCTGGTTTCGCCTGGAGACGCCATGATTCAGTTCACCCTCAACGGCAAGCGCGTCCGCCTCGACGTGCCCGCCGACATGCCCCTCTTGTGGGCCATCCGCGACCACGCCAACCTCACCGGCACCAAATTCGGCTGCGGCATCGGCCAGTGCGGCGCCTGTACCGTTCATCTCGACGGCGCCCCGGTGCGTTCCTGCCAGTTGCCCGTCTCCGCCGTGGCCGGCAAGGCCGTCACCACCATCGAGGGCGTCTCCGCCCCGGCCTCGGCCATGCCCGCCAAGGACCGCCGCGCCCGGGCCGCCAAGGCGGTGCAGGGCGCCTGGACCCGCCTCGACGTGGTCCAGTGCGGCTACTGCCAGTCCGGCCAGATCATGTCCGCCGTGGCGCTGCTGGCCGACAACCCATCGCCCACCGACGCCGACATTGACACCGCCATGGCCGGCAACGTCTGCCGCTGCGCCACCTACCACCGCATCCGGGCCGCGATTCACGAAGCGGCCCGCGATCTTTCCGCCGCCAAGGCGTAAGGAGGCTCCATGGACGCCAAGATCACCCTGGCTGTGGATGACGCCTCCCCCGCCCTCCCGGCCGACGACGCCAACGCCCCGGCCAGCGCCGGCCGGCGCACCTTCATCAAGGCCAGCGGCGGGCTGGCCCTGGCCGTGTGGATGGGCCTGCCCCCGGCCCTGGCCGCCGACAAGAAGACCGCGGCTGGCGCCACCCTCACCCCCAACGCCTTCGTGCGCATCGCCCCGGACAACACCGTGACCGTGGTGGTCAAGCACCTGGAAATGGGCCAGGGCACCTTCACCGGCCTGCCCACCCTGGTGGCCGAGGAACTGGACGCCGCCTGGAGCCAGATCAAGGTCGAGGGGGCCCCGGCGGATGCCAAACGCTACAACAACCTGTTCTGGGGCCCCACCCAGGGCACCGGCGGCAGCACCGCCATGGCCAATTCCTTCGAGCAAATGCGCAAGGCCGGCGCCACCGCCCGGGCCATGCTGGTGTCCGCCGCGGCCAAGCGCTGGAACGTGCCGGCCGGCGAGATCACGGTCAAGGAAGGCGTGCTGCGCCACGCCGCCAGCGGCCGCCAGGCCAGCTTCGGCGAACTGGCCGACGCCGCCGCCAAGGAGGCGGTACCCGAAACGGTGGTCCTGAAAGACCCCAAGGACTTCGTCCTGATCGGCAAGAAGGTCGGCCGCACCGACTCCGCCGCCAAAACCAACGGCAGCGCCATCTACACCCAGGACCTCAAGCTGCCCGGCATGCTCACCGCCGTGGTCGCCCACCCGCCCCGCTTCGGCGCCAAGGTCGCCCGCTACGACGCGGCCCCGGCCCTGGCGGTGAAGGGCGTGGTGGCGGTGGTGCAAATCCCCTCCGGCGTGGCCGTGGTGGCCAAGGACTTCTGGTCGGCCCGCCAGGGCCGGGAAAAGCTCCAGGTGCAGTGGGACGAAAGCGGCGCCTTCGCCGGCGGCAGCGACTCGATCATCGCCGACTACCGCCAGCTGGCGCAGAAGCCCGGCCTGGTGGCGCGCAACGACGGCAACAGCGCCCAGGCCCTGGGCAATGCGGTCAAGGTGCTGGAAGCCACCTACACCTTTCCCTACCTGGCCCACGCCGCCATGGAGCCGATGAACGGGGTGGCCCACTTCACCGGGGACGCCCTGGAAATCTGGAACGGCGAGCAGTTCCAAACCGTGGACCAGATCACCCTGGGCAAGGCCGTGGGCCTGCCGCCGGAAAAGGTCACCCTGCACATGCTCTTTGCCGGCGGCAGCTTCGGCCGCCGCGCCAACCCCCACTCCGACTACCTGCTGGAAGCCACCCACATCGCCAAGAGCCTGGCCGACCAGGGCAAGCGGTTGCCGGTGAAGCTGGTATGGACGCGGGAGGACGACACCAGCGCCGGCTGGTACCGGCCGCTCTACGTACACAAGCTGGTGGCGGGCCTGGACAAGGCCGGCCAGATCGTCGCCTGGCAGCACCGCATCGTCGGCCAGTCGATCATCGCCGGCACCGCTTTCGAGGGCGCCCTGGTCAAGAACGGCATCGACGGCACGTCGGTGGAAGGGGCCGCCAACCTGCCCTACCGCATCCCCAACCTCACCGTGGATCTGCACTCCCCCACCCAGCCGGTGCCGGTGCAGTGGTGGCGCTCGGTCGGCGCCACCCACACCGCCTATTCCACCGAAACCTTCCTCGACCGCCTGTTCCGAGAAGCCGGCACCGACCCGGTGGCCGGCCGCCGCGCCCTGCTGGCCGGCCACCCGCGCCACCTGGCAGCCCTGGAACTGGCCGCCAAACAGGCCGGCTGGGGCACGCCCCTGGCCCCGGGCAAGACCGGCGAGCAGCGCGCCCGGGGCGTGGCGGTGCACGAATCCTTCAACACCATGGTGGCCCAGGTGGCCGAAGTCACCCGGCGCGGCGACGGCAGCTTTACCGTGGACAAGGTGACCTGCGCCGTGGAGTGCGGCCTGGCGATCAACCCGGACGTGGTCCGGGCCCAGATGGAAGGCGGCATCGGCTACGGCCTGTCGGGCGCCCTGTACGGCGCCATCCACGTGGACAAGGGAGCGGTGCGGGAGCGCAACTTCGACGCCTACCGGGTGCTGCGCATCGACGAGATGCCCCACATCGACGTGCACATCGTGCCCTCGGCCGGCGCCCCCACCGGGGTCGGCGAACCGGGCACCCCGGTGATCGCCCCGGCGGTGGCCAACGCCCTGGCCAGCCTGACCGGCACCTGGACCACCGACCTGCCGCTGATCAAGGCCTGACGCGGGTTTCCAAGGATCACCCCATGAACCCCGCGCCCCTCCTCGATCCCGACGAGGCCGCCCTGGAAACCGCCGTCCGCTGGGCGTCCCAGGGCGAGGCCGTCACCGTGGCCACGGTGGTGGCCACCTTCGGCACCGCCCCCCGGCCAGTGGGGTCGGTGGCCTTCTTCCGCGGCGACGGCGTCCAGGTCGGCTCGGTGTCCGGCGGCTGCGTCGAGGACGACCTGGCCGAGGCCATCCGGGCCGGCCAGGTCGCCCGGCCGGCCCTGCGCCACTACGGGGTGGACCAGGCCGACGCGGTGCGCTGGGGGCTGCCTTGCGGCGGCCGCCTGTCCATCGCCCTGGAACCGGCAGTGCCACCGGCCCACCTGGCCGAGTGGCGCCAACGCCTCGCCGCCGGCCGGCTGGTGCGGCGTACCGTACGCCTGGGCACGCCGCCCCTACTCGACGACGCCCCGGCCCCAGGCACCGCTGCCGACTTTTTCGCCTGGACCGACGGTTTTTCCGCCACCTACGGCCCGCGCCAGCGGTTACTGGTGGTGGGGGCCAACCAGATCAGCGCCGCCCTGGTGCCCATGGCCGCCCTGCTCGGTTACCGGATAACCCTGTGCGACCCGCGCCCCGAGGCCCGCACCGCCTGGGCCGAATTGCAGGCCGGCGGCGCCCCGGGCATCGCCGTCATCGCCCCCCTGGCCGACATGCCGGACGACGTGGTGCAGGCCTTCCGCCCCGACCCGCGCAGCGCCATCGTCGCCCTGTCCCACGATCTCAAGCTCGACGACCTGGCTTTGCTTGAAGCCCTGCGCTCGCCAGCCTTCTACGTCGGCGCCCTGGGCTCCAAGCGCAGCCAGGCTCTGCGCCGGGCCCGGCTGATGGAGCACTTCGCCTTCAACGAAGCCGAACTGGCGCGGCTACACGGCCCCATCGGCCTGCCCATCAACAGCCGAACCCCGGCCGAGATCGCCGTGGCCATCGCCGCCGACCTTGTGGCCACCGCCCGGGGCACCCCGGAACAAAGCGCCGGAACCGCCCCCGCCGAAGGCGCCGACATGGCACCGGCCCCCTATCCCACCGCCCTTTGCGGCCAACGTTCATGAGGTAGTCAGCATGGCCCCGCCCATTACGAGCCACGAGCGCCCCCGCCGCACCACGGTGCGCACGCCCCTCCGGCCGATAATCGGCATCCTGCTCGCCGCCGGCTATTCCCGCCGCTATGGTGCAGAAAAACTTCTCGAACCCCTGCCCTACAACCTGCCCCACGCCGACCGCGGTACCCCCGTGGCCTTGGCGGCGGCCCAGTCCCTGCGGACCGCCTGCGACCTGGTGCTAGCGGTGGTACGCCCCGGCTCGCCGGCCTCGGTGCTGCTCGGCCATGAAGGCATCGCCCTGGTGCCGGTGGCCACCGATCCGGAGCCGGGCCTGGGGGACAGCCTGTCCACCGGCATCCGCCGCAGCCTGGCCTTCGATCCCCTGGGGTGGGTGGTGGCCCTGGCCGACATGCCCTTCATCCACCCGGACACCAGCCGAGCGGTGGCGGCAGCCCTGCGCAAGGGCGCCGCAGTCGCCGCCCCGGTGTACCAAGGCCGGCGCGGGCACCCGGTAGCCTTCGCCCGGAACTTCGAAACGGACCTGTCGTCCCTGAGCGGCGACCAGGGAGCGCGCCACCTGATCCTGCAATCCGACACCCGCCTCGTCGAAGTGAACGACCCGGGCTGCCTGGTGGACCTGGACCATAGCGCCGATTGGCCCGCCGCCTGGCCCGGGCCGCGCCCGTCCAACCCCGCGTGACGCGGCGGAGCGGGTAGAATGCCCGCCTTCCCGTCACTCTCCGCCGAGCACCTCATGTCCCGTGCTGCCTCCGCCGCCCTGGCCGCGGCCCTGCCCCCTTCCCACGTCATCGACCGCAACGTCGCCGCCGCCCTGGACGAAGACGTGGGCCCCGGCGACCTGACCGCCGCCCTGGTGCCCGCCAGCCGCCCCGGCCGCGCCACGGTGATCTCCCGAGAAGACGCGGTGCTAGCCGGCCGGGACTGGTTCGAACGCTGCTTCACCGCACTGGACCCCAGCGTGCAGATCGTCTGGCACGCCGCCGACGGCGACCGGGTGGCGCCCAACCAAGTGTTGTGCGAGATCCGCGGCAATGCCCCGGCCCTGCTCACCGCCGAGCGCTCGGCGCTGAACTTCCTCCAGTTGCTCTCCGGCGTCGCCACCAAGACCGCCCGCTTCGTCGCGGCGGTGGCCGGCACCAAGGCGGCCATCGTCGATACGCGCAAGACCCTGCCCGGCCTGCGCCTGGCGCAGAAATACGCCGTGCGCTGCGGCGGCGGCGAGAACCACCGCATCGCCCTCTACGACGCCATCCTGATCAAGGAAAACCACATCATGGCCGCCGGCGGCATCACCGCCGCCATGGCCGCCGCCCGCCAGGTGGCAGCCGGTGCCGAGGGGCGCTGCAAGTTCATCCAGGTGGAAGTGGAGAACCTGGCCGAGCTGGACGAAGCCCTGGCCGCCGGCGCCGAGATGGTGCTGCTCGACAACTTCAGCAACGAGCAGATGCGCGAGGCCGTGGCCCGCACCGCCGGCCGAGCGGTCCTGGAAGCCTCCGGCGGCGTCAACTTCGACACTCTGCGCGGCATCGCCGAAACCGGGGTGGACCGTATCTCGATCGGCGGCCTGACCAAGGACGTGCTCGCCCTGGACCTGTCGATGCGCTTCGTGCAGGACTGAGTCGGTCCGAGCTCGAAAGATACAAGGCTCGCTTTTCCTCGCCACCGGGCCCGCAATCGTGGGCCCGGTGCTTTTCCCGCCCCTGACCCCGCTCCTGATGCCGGCCAATTTTTCATCCTGAAAACCTCTCAGCCCCATCGGCACACCATTGCGCAGGTTGGCAACCTGCCCCTGTGGGCACTAACCCTAGCCCTTTCCCTGCCTTCCACGGCCCGCTCCTGCGGGCCGTTTCCATTTCTACGTCGCCCTTCCCGGATTCGGCCGCGGCACGGCCAGAATAAACGCAACAAAGTTGCACCTATTGTGTATTGAGAACAATTCGTATTATTATGTTTTGCAACAGATTCGATACAAATCTGCGCACAACAACAGAACTCATTACACATTCCACGCCATGACCCGCTCACACCGCCCGTTCCCCACCTCGCCCCTCCCGCTCAGTCTGGCCGTCTCCATGGCCTTCGCCTGCATTCCCGCTGCGTCGGCCCTCGCTGCCGAGCAGCAACTGGGCGAGGTGACCGTAACCAATAGCCGTGGCACCGGGCGTGCGATTCTGCGGGACGAGATCGTTGCCACCGAGAGCCTTTCCCAGCGGGACATCGAGCGCAGCGGCGCCACCAGCCTGACCGAGGCCCTGGACAAGCGTCCCGGCATCGCGGTGCAGACCGAATGCTCGATATGCAACGTGCGCAATGTGGTGCTCAACAACCTGCCCGGCCGCTTCACCACCCTGTTGATCGACGGCATTCCCATCTATTCGTCCGTCTCCTCCGCCTACGGCCTGGACAGCGTCAGCCTGGGGGGCTTGGAGCGGATCGACGTTTCCCGGGGCGCCGGCGCCAGCCTGATCGCGCCCGAGGCCCTGGCCGGTGCGGTGAACCTGGTGACCCGGCGACCCACCGCCAACGAGTTCATCGCCAACCAGCAGTTCGGCAGCTACGGCCACAACCAGACCAACCTGTTTGGCGCCCGGATGTTCGACGGCGGCGCCGTCACCCTCAGCGCCAGCCATACCGGCCACAACACGGTGGATGCAGTGGGCAGCGGCATTTCCCAGTACACCGGCTACCAGCGCGACATGGGCGGCCTGGGCTTCTTCGGTGACGACTGGGGCGGCTTCAAGGTACGGGGCCGCTTCGACGTGGTCAGCGAAAAACGCATGGGCGGCGCGATGGGCAAGGACTACGGCGGCGTCAAGGCGGATGGCTCGGGCAATCCCTTCGATTGGTCCAAGGGCCCCCACGGCTCCCCCTCCCCCGACGGCTGGATCGATCCTTCCACCGGGGCCCTGGTGCCCTACGACAACGGCCGCGCCGGCATGTCGGAAATCATCTTCACCGACCGTACCCAGTTCGTCTCCAGCGGCACCCGCGGCCTGGGCGACGGCACCCTGCGCCTAGCCGTCGGCTATGCCCGGCACAAGCAGGACTCGTTCTACGAAAAGGCCGTCTACAAGGCCGACCAGACCCAGTACTACCTGGAAGCCAGCACCCAGCAGCCCCTGGGCAGCAGCTTGGTCACCGCCGGCCTCAACTATCGCTACGAAGACCTTTCCAGCCGGGGCGCGGATGCAGCCGGCGAAGTCAACAACGGCATCGACAACTACGTCTATCGCACCCCGGGCGCCTTCTTCCAAGCCTACCGCCCGTTCTTCGACGGCGCCGTGGAAGTAAACGGGTCGGTCCGGGTGGATCACCACAACGTGTTCGGCAATATCACCAGCCCGCGCCTGAACGTGCTGTGGAACCACACCGACCACCTCAACAGCCGCTTCGCCGTGGGCAAGGGCTACCGGGCCCCCACCTCGTTCTTCGAGCAGGATCACGGCATTCTGGACACGGTGCGCATCGTGCGCGAAGTGACCAAACCCGAGGTCTCCCACAACGCCACCTACACCCTGGCTTACGCCGGGGACCGCACCGCCTGGTCGGGCAACCTGTCGTGGAACCGCATCTAC
Source organism: Oryzomicrobium sp. (assembly GCF_036820405.1). NCBI lineage: Bacteria > Pseudomonadati > Pseudomonadota > Betaproteobacteria > Rhodocyclales > Rhodocyclaceae > Oryzomicrobium > Oryzomicrobium sp. Next base: position 127,325 of record NZ_DAISLS010000014.1, on the reverse strand, counting down.
AACATGGCCCTGCTCGACCCCAACCATACCGACGCATCCGGCAACCCAATCACCGTGTTCAGTTCGGCCACCACCCCGGTGACCGTGGTCGGCGGCGACTTCACCCTCACCCACAAGCTGACCACGACCCTGGAAGGCACGGTGGGCGTCGAGAAATACCACTACACCTTCACCCCCGGCACCCTGGTGTTCGCCCGCCCCGAAGAGCGCGCCTATTTCCGCCTCGACTACGCCAGCGGTCCGTGGGACGTGTTTACCCGGGCCACCTGGACCGGCAGCCAGAACCTGGCCAAGTTCTACGACTACGCCAACAACCCGCGCTACAACCTGGACGGCACGCCCAAGCGCGACAAGAGCCCGACCTTCTGGACCGTGGACCTGCGCGCCGAATACCGGGTGAACAAGCAATGGAGCACCTACGCCGGGGCCGACAACCTGTTCGACTACCGCCAGGCCACCAAGGAGAGCTTTCTCTGGATCGACCGGAACGGCAGCCTGGACGTCACCCATCTGTGGGGCCCCAACCGCGGCCGCTTCCTCTATGCCGGCGTGAAATTCACCCTCTGACCGTGCCCATTTCCCCTTCGATGCGGCAGGGCGTTACCACAGGAACCTCCCGGCCCCGATGGGGCCGGGCCCGCAACCGGATCGCCGCCTGTCTGCTCGCCAGCCTCCCCGCCCTCGCTTCCGCCGCCCTCGACCCGGCCACCTCCCTGGATTTCGAACTGGCCGGCGACGATGGCTTCGTGCGTCTGTCCGCCCTGGCTCCGGCGCCGACCCTGGTCAACTTCTGGCGCAGCGACTGCCCCGGCTGCGTGCGCGAAATGGCGGAACTGGCGGCCATTGCCAGGGAGGGTCGGCTGCGGGTGATCGCCGTCGCGGTCCAACGCCCCTCCGAAACCCTGGCGGCACCGGAATCGGTACGCCAAGCCCTGCTGCCGCCGGTGCTGGCCCTCACGGCGCCGTCGAATCCGGCCGGAGTGCTGGCCCGCTTCGGCGACCGTCCCCAGGCCCTGCCCTACAGCGTGGTGCTCACCGCCGGGCGCCGACCCTGCGCCGCCCGCACCGGCGAAATCGACCGCGCCTGGGCGCACCTGGCCCTGACCAGCCCCGCCTGCCGGGGCAATTGACATGAACCGGCATGAAAAAAACCGCCCGGACAATGCCGGGCGGTTCATCGCAACCTGCTTGGAAAATCCGGAGAGCGTCCGGGGAACGGACCCACACGCTTACCAGACGTAGAACAGCAGCATCCAGCTTGCCGCCACCGGCGCCAGAGCTACGGCTACGCAGGCCAGGGCGGCGGCCAGGCGTGGCAGGGGGGCCTTGCGATGGTGCAACTGGCGCCAGGCCAGGCCCAGGCTCCACAGCACACCGATGGCCAGCACCACGCCCCGGGCGCTGCCCAGCCAGGGGAAGCGCAGGCCCTCGGCCTTGAGCAGGGTGACGGTCAGGGCGGACAGGCCGAGGAAGATGCCCAGGCCGGCCAGGGGCGTCAAGGTGTAGGCCAGGCGCCGGGCGGCGTGGTGCCAGGATTCGCCGGCCGTGGCGGTGATCCGGCCGGCCACCGCCAGCCACAGGCTGATCCAGCTGCCCAGCACCAGGGCCATGGAGCCGATGTAGCCGAGCACCAGGCCGCCGTCGAGCCAGGTGAACACATCACCGGCTTCCGGATAGTGGGTCAGGACCCACCAGGGGATGTCCGATTCCAGGGGGCCGAACCAGTTGCGCTCCACCAGCCACTCGGCCAGGGCCTGCTTGACCATGACGAACCAGGGGCTGGAACTCCACTGGAAGGCCCCCACCGCCACGCCGAGCATGCCGAACACCACCAGCCGGGCGTCCCACTTCGACACCTCGCCGTCGGGCAGCCGGGCCACCTCGCTGCCGGGCAGCCGGGCGGTGAGGTGCACCGCCTCGCGGAAGCCGCTGCACTGACCGCACAGGTGGCAGTCGGACGAGCCGGTCATGCCCTTCACGTCCACCAGGGGGGCGCATTCGAGGCGGAAATTGGGCCGGTGCTCGCGCCACAGCTGGCGATCCACCTTGAACTGGAGCGGCGCCACCCGGCCGAGCAGGCTGAACACGCCGCTCACCGGACACAGGTAGCGGCACCAGACGCGCTTTTCCCGGCCGTAGAGAAAGCCCACGGCGATGGCCGCCAGGGTCGAACCGCCCAGCACCAGCAAGGCTGCCTGGGCGTATTCGTAGACGCTCACCAGCTGGCCGTAGACCGTGGTCAGGATGAAGGCGACGAAGGGCCAGCCGCTCCAGCGGATGAACTTGGGCACCCGCCGGTTGAGACCGAAGCGGCTGACGTGCTCGGCCAGGGCCCCTTCGGGGCAGAACACGCCGCACCAGACCCGTCCGGCGAACAGGGTGGTGAAGATGACGAAGGGCCACCAGATGCCCCAGAAGGCGAACTGGGCGGCCAGGGTCAGGTTGGAGACGATGGTGGCGCCGGTTTCCGGCAGGGGCATGAAGGCCGGCACGGTGACCAGGCCCACGTAAACGACGATGACCACCCACTGGATGGCCAGGATGACGCGGCGGTGGCGGCGCATGGCCTCACCGAGGCGGCCGAGGAAGGTGGTCGCCAGGGGTGACCGGGGAGAAGGTGGCGCCACTGACGCCACCGGGACGATGGGGATCGTCGCCGATCTAGCCACGGCCGTTCTCCCGGGCCGGCGCTGCCGCCGGCTTGGGCGCCCCCCCCCCGATCCGGCCGACCAGGAACACCGCCGCCCAGTAGGCGGCGTAGGCCAGCACCAGGGACAGGGACGGCATGGCCCGGTAGCCCACCACGGCGTAGAGCAGCTTGCCCAGGCCAGCGCCGTCGTCGAGCAGGGCCGAGGTGTCCCACAGCGGATCCACCAGGGCCGGCAGCAGGCCGGCCCCCACCAGGCGGTCTACGCCGGCCACCAGCAGGGACGCGCCGAACATCAGCAGCAGCAGGCTGGTGACGCGGAAGAAGGTGGCGTAGGTGAGGCCGCGCAGGCCCCGGCTCACCGCCCAGGCGGTGAGCGCCGCCAAGGCCAGGCCGATGGCCGCACCGCCCAGGGTGGTCAGGGCGCTGCCCTGCTCCAGGCCGACGCCGTAGAGGAAGATCACCGTCTCGGCACCTTCGCGGCCGATGGCCAGGGCCGCCACCAGGGCGATGCCCAGGCCGCCGGACTTCTCGGCGGCGGCGGCCACGTCGGCCTCGATGCTCTTCTTCATGTGCCGGCCGTGCTTCTGCATCCACAGCACCATCTGGGCGATCAGCACCGCGGCGAGCAGCAGGGCCCCGGTCTGGAACCATTCCACCGCCTCGCCGGAAAGCTCGTCCTGGACGCTGACGATGGCGTAGGCCAGACCGCCGGCCAGGGCCAGGCCGCCGGCAGTGCCGGCCCACAGGGCGCGCAGGCGCTCGGGGGCGTTGCGCGCCAGCCAGGCGTAGAGCACCCCCACCACCAGCATGGCCTCCAGGCTCTCACGCCAGACGATGAACAGGGCATTTCCCATGATGCGAACTCCAACTGCGAAGACTGCGATATACGAAAGCGAACGGCCGCACCTGCGGCCGCATTACTTGGCGACGATCTTGCCCTGGGCGGTTTCCGGGTGGAAATCGCCGAAGAACTTGTAGGTACCCGGCTTCATCGGCGCGAAGACGAGGAAGCTGCTGGCCCCGGGGGCCAGCACCTTTTCCTTGCGCAGCTCGATGCTCTCGAACTCCTCGGCCCCCGGCCCCTCGTTGTGGATGGTGAGCTTCCACTTGGTGTTGGCCGGCACCTCGATCACGTCGGGGTAGAACTTGCCAGCGCGGATGACGAGGTTGAAGGTGGGCAGTTCATCGGCCAGGGCCGGGGCGCCCGCCGCCATGCAGGCCAGGGCCGCCAGGGCGGCGGCCTGCCGGGCCAGGCGGCGGAACGGTTGCGATAGTGATAGCGACACGGTTTTCACGGGCAAACCTCAAGATCAATAAGTGAGCTGGGCGCGCAAGCCGATCAAGGTGATGCCCTTGGCGTCGGGGTTGCCGGCGGGCCGGGCGATGTATTGCAGGTCGGGCGACAGCTCGAACTGCTTGTTGATGCGGTAGCGATAGTACAACTCGACCAGGCGCTCGCTGCCGGTGGCGGCAAAGCCATAGTCGGGCACGCCGTTGCCGTCGATGTCGATCAGGCTGGAGGTGCTGCGGAACGAACTGGCAGCCCGCATCATGCCCAGGCCGATGCCCAGGGAATCGCCGCCCCGGTTCCAGGTGGAACCGTTGAACTCGGCCCCAACGGTCAGGGCCCGGTCGAAGCGGGCGCCGGTATTTTGCACCAGCTGGCCGTAGCGGCCGAACAGGGTCACCGTGTCCCCAACCCGCTGGTCCACCGACAGGCCCCAGCCGGAGCGGTGGGCGGCGGTGTCCTCGAAGGTCGGCGCCTGGCCGTTGCGCCAGTAGTACAGGCGGTAGTTGCCGAGCAGGCCGCCGAAGAAGCGCTGCTGGGTTTCGGCCTGGACGATCAGGAGCGGCGAGGAGAAGAAGCGGGAATAGTTGGCCCCCTTGCCGGCACCGAACACGCCGGCGGACAGGCGCCACACCTCGCGCTTGTTCACGCTGTTGGAGTAGGAGACGCGGAAGCCCGGTGCGAAGCCGTTGGCATCGACGCCGATGTCGCCGCCGGCATCGAGCAGCGGGTTGTGCACGAAGGCGGTGTTGAGGAACTGCTTGGTCTCATCGTTGGCGGCCGCGTTCTGGTCGAAGAAGACGAAGGGGTCCATCTTGCCGAAGGTGATCTCCAGGCTTTCCTTGGAATGGGGCTTGAAGCCGCCGTAGGGCAACGGAATGGTGGCCTGGTACCAGGCCTGCCCCAGGATCGCCACCGAGTCGTCCGGGCTCAGGCTGGTGACGCGGAAGGCCGTGGCGTTGGGCTTGGAGAAGCTGTACAGGTCGTTCAGGCCGAACCCCTGGCCGAAGCGGAACTGGGCGAAGATGCGGCTCTCGATGTCGCCGATGTTCTCCAGGGGCAAGGTCACATAGACGTCGCCCCGGTAGTTGAGCTGGCTGTTGTTGGACTTGCCGACCAGGTCGGAGCCGGCCGGGCCGCTGCCGTTGCTGGGACGCTGGGCCACGGTGGACAGGCTCATGCCGGCGGTGATGCCATCCAGGGCCTCGGCCATGCGGGCCTGCTTGAGCATGCCCAGGGACTGGTATTCCACCGCCTTGAGGCGGGCCGTCAGCTCGGGCTCGTTCTCGCTCACGTCTTCGCGGTTGAGGCCGTCATTCACCCGGGCACTTTGCTCCTCCAGGGTCTTCACCCGGGCTTCCAGGCTGGCGGTGGCCGCGGGCGCGGCGGATGCCGGTGCCACGGCCCGGGCCGGCGCGGTCTTGGCCGCCTTCAGCTCGGCTTCGAGTTCGGCGTTGCGCTTTTCCAGCCGGTCCAGGCGCTGGGTCAATTTTTCCAGAAGCTTGCGCACTTCCGGGTCGGTATCGGCCTGGCTGACCGCCGGCGAAAGGGCGAGCGCTACCATCGCGGCCACGCGAGCGGGCCGCCACAGGGATCGGGCGGACATGGCTCAGTAACCGCCTTTTTTGCCCACGCCGACGTAGGTGAACTCGTACTCCACATCGAAGGGCTTGAACCAGGGGCGCACGCCCGTGAGGCGGTCGGTATGGCGGCCGAAGTGGGAATGGGGATTGGCGGAGGGCGGCATCACGGTGTACTTGACGTGGTACTTGCCCGGGCCGAACAGCTTAATGTTGTCGCCGTAGTGGGGGCCGTCGTTGGCCACCATGGGCATCATCTCGCCGCTCACCTTCTGGCTGGTGCCGATCTTGGTGACCTCGTACTTCACCACCAGGTAAGGAATCCAGGCGCCTTCCTCGAAACCGTTGGGGTTGCCGCCCATGGCGTGGATGTCGGCTTCCAGGTGGATGTCCGATTCCTCCACCTTGCGCATCATGCCGTCCGGCTCCATGGTCACGGCCTGCAGGTAGACCGCGCCGATTTCCATGCCGGCCCGCTGCTGCGGGGTGCCGATCGGGTATTCCACGGCGTGGGCGGAAACGGAGGCGAGACAGGAAACAGCCAGGGCAAAAACGGTTTTATCGAGCAAGGAACGCCAGCGCATATCGAACTCCCAGTTGGTTTTATTTGGTGTTGAGCTGGCTTGCGGCGACCGGCGGAACGGTTCTGGCAAGCTTGCTCGGACTGCAACTGAGAATAATTATCGTAAAGCCTCTGGCGCACTGCAATATGGCGCGTGTAAAAAATGGCAAAAATCGCCGTTTTTTGCGCTGGATCAAGCGAAAAAAGCCGCCAAAAACCCGGCACGGCCCACTCCAGGGCCCTGAAACCGGGTTTTTGAAGCAATTTTCGTCAGATTACAGTCAGATTTCCAGGTGTCGCACTAAATTCCCTGACCAGGAATCAGGGTTTTCCGGCCAGGAACGTGCGCAGAATGGCGATCAGCGCCGCCGGCTGCTCCCGGTGGGGCGAGTGGCCGCAGTCCTCGATCACCGCCATCTCGGCGCCCGGCACCGAATCGCGCACCACTTCGATCTGGCCCAGAGTGGCGTACTCGTCCTGGCGTCCCTGCACCGCCAGGGTCGGACAGGCGATCGTGTGCAGCCGCGAGCGGATATCCCAATGGCGGAACGGGGGCGACAGCCAGGTATCGTGCCAGTCGGAAAAAACCCGGTCGGCGTCTCCGTGATGGCGCGCCAGGCGCGCCTGGAAGCCCCCTGCCTTGCCCAAGCTGTCGCGCCAGGACTGGCCTGCGATGCGGATGCCGGCCAGGGATTCCTCCTCGACCCAGCTGTGGGGAGCGATGGCGATCACCCCCGCCTGGGCGCCGGGGAAAAGCAGGCCGTGCAGCAGCGCAATCGACCCGCCGTCGGAATGGCCCACCAGCACCGGACGTTCGATGCCCAGGGCCACCAGGGTGGCGGGCAGCCAGTCCCGGGCTTCGATTTCCAAGTAGTCCGGGGTGCGCGGCACCGGGTCGTGGCCCGAAGCCCCGTAGCCCTGACGCGACCAGGCCCAGACGCGGCGGTCGGTGGCCGCGGCGAGCTGCTCGGGAAAATCGCGCCACAGCGACAGGCTGCCCAGCCCTTCGTGCAGCAGCACCAGATCCGCCCCGGCGGGGGCGCCGGCCGGGCTCCAACAGCCCACTTCCAGTTCCAGGTCGCGCACCGCGACCCGCAGGGTCCGGGCGGAAATGTTCGTGTCGACCTTCATCCTCACTCCTGAAGCAAAAAATCGGTCACCAGCCGAATCTGGCCGGCGTCGGTAAACATGGGGGCGTGCCCCACTTCGGCGACTTCCGCCAGCGAGGCGCGGGGCCCCCGGGCGCCCATGGCCTGGTGCACCTCAGAGGTGAGCAGGTCCGATTCCTTTCCCCGGATCGCCAGCACCGGCAGGCGCAGGGATTCGTAGAAGCCCCATAAATTCACGTCCGCATAGACGAAGCCGTTGCGGAAGGGCGCGCCGATGCCCGGGTCGTAGACCATGGTCCAGTTCCCGTCCTCGCCCTGGCGCACGCAATGTCGGGTCAGGGCTTGCCACTGGTCATCGCTGAGATTGCCGAACGGGGCCGACACGGTACGCACATAGGCCACCGCATCGGCCAGGCTGGCAAAGCGCGGGGCGTTGCCCACGTATTGGCCGATGCGTTGCAGGGATTCGGCAGTGATCACCGGCCCCACGTCGTTGAGCACCAGCCGCCGGATCGGCGCCTTGTTCTGGGCCGCCAGCAGCATGCCGATCAACCCGCCCATGGAGGTACCGACCCAATCCACCGACTCCACGTCGAGCCGGGCGATCAGGGTCACCATATCGGCGATGTAGGTCGGGAAGCCGTAGTCGGCCGGCTCCGTCAGCCAGTCGCTCTGCCCACGCCCCACCACGTCGGGGCAGACCACCCGGTAATCGGCGGCCAGGGCCCGGGCCAGCTCGTCGAAGTCGCGCCCGTTGCGGGTCAGGCCGTGGACGCACACCACCACCCGGGGATTGGCCGGATCGCCCCACTCGGTGTAGGCCATGCGGTGCAGGCCATGGGGATCGGCGCACAGCACGCTTCGCTGGCGTGGCACCAGGGGCTCGGTGCGGCCGGAGAAACGTGTCCACCAGCGATGCAGCGGGGTCAGGACGGACATGGCGTAATCGATTCCGTAAAACAGGACAGGGGGCATGATAACCAATGAGGATGACCCCGCACGCCATGCCCCTCCAGCGGACAAGGGCAAACGCGGCTGTCAAGGCCCGCCGGAACAAAAAAAGTGCGCCCCGGGGCTTGACTTATGCACACCTCGACATTTCCTGTAACAAAACTTGTCCGCCCGTCACAAAAACCCCTTGCCAAGCAGAAAATTATATTAACCTGCTGTTTTTAAATAAGTAATTTTCCAGCCCGGTTTCTAGGCAAAGTAACAAAAACCCTTGCCCCGAGGCGACTTAGGGCATTCATCCCCGTCTTATTCACAAAGTTATCCACAGATTCTGTGGACAAGAAAAAAAGTCCTTACGGCAGCGGGGCTTAGGGAAAATTTCACACCTAACGCGGCAACAATCGTCGCTATCTCGGCATTCCTGACATTTCCTGGCGGGCCGCCCAGTAACGCGGCCGGTCCTGGCGCTCGGAGCTGCCGGACACCCCATCGACTCCCAGGCGGAAGGTGACGGCGCCGTCCTGGTCGGTCCGCCACACGGTGCTGCCAATCTCCCGGTAGCGCTCCACCACCTCGGGGCGGGGATGGGAAAAACGGTTGCGGTAGCCGGCGGAGAACACCACCTGGTCCGGCCGCACGGCCCCGACGAACGCCGGGGACGAGGCGCTGGCACCGCCGTGGTGGGGCGCCACCAGCACGTCGGCGCGCAGTTCCGGGCCGCCCCGGCGCAGCACGGCGGCCTCGTCGGGGATTTCCAGGTCGGCCGCCAGGAGCAGGCGTCGCCCGGCTGCATCCACCGTCATCACGCAGCTCTGCCGGTTGGGCTTGATGCCCGGCGCCACGGCTTCCCGGGGCGGATGGAGGACGGTGAAGCGCACCCCGTCCCACTCCCAGGCCAGCCCGTGCTCGCACAGGTCCCGCGGCACGCCGAAGGCATGGGCGGGGTGGGCCTCGGGCAGGGTGTCCACCAGCCAGGCGGTGGGAAAGGCCTGCAGCACCGACAGGGCGCCGCCGGAATGGTCCCGGTCGGAATGGGTCACCACCAGGGCATCGAGCCGCCCCACCCCCAGGGTACGCAGATAGGGCGCCACCACCCGCTCGCCAGCATCGGTCTCGCCCCAAGCCGGGCCGGTGTCGTAGGCCAGCACATGGCCGGCCGTGCGCACCACCACCGCCAGCCCCTGGCCCACGTCGAGCACGGTGACCCAGGCCTCTCCCGCGCCGGGCCGGGGCACCGGCCAGGTGACCAGGGGCAGCAGCAGCAAGGCGCCGGCCAGCCGCCCGGGCAGCCCCCGGGGCGCCAGCAGCAGGAGCAGCCCGGCCACCGCCAGGGCCATGCTCCAGATCGGCGGCGCCGGGGGCGACCACACCGCCAGGGGGAGATCCGCCAGCCAGACGAGCAGGGACATCAGGGGAGACAGCACGGCATGGGCCAGCCACAGCAGACTGTCCACCGGCAGCAGCGCCGCAAGCAGGGCCAGGGGCGTGACCACAAAGCTGATCACAGGGATGGCCACGGCGTTGGCCAGGGGCGACACCAGGGAGAATTGCTGGAAGAAGAAGAGGACCAGGGGCAGGGTCGCCAGGGTGGCGGTCCACTGGGCCAGGCCGAAGCGGGCCAGGGCCAGCCGCATCCGGCCGCGCCACGTCCGGGTGGTGCCGCCCTCTTCGTCCCGGGCAAGCTCGACCCGCCCACCGCCCACGTAGAGCAGCGCCCCCACGGCACCATAGGAAAGCCAGAACCCCGGCACCAGCACGGCCCAGGGATCGAGCACCAGCACGGCCACTAGCGCCGCCGCCAGTACCCGGCTGACCCGGGTGGCCCGTCCGCACACCACCGCCAGGCCGGCCACCGCCACCATGATCAGGGTGCGCAGGGCCGGTACGCCGGCGCCGGCCAGCAAGGTGTAGACCAGGGCCGCCACCATGCCGGCCAAGGCCGCCGCTCGGGGCGTCGCCAGGAGCAATGGGGCCCGGGGATGGCGGCGCCACAGGGCGCCGGCCAGGGCCGCCACCAGCCCGGCCACCAGGGTGACGTGGAGGCCGGAAATGGACATCAGGTGGGTGGTGCCGGTGCGGGCAAAGACGCGCCACTGGCCGCTATCCACCGCCTGCTGGTCCCCCACCGCCAGAGCGGCGAGGATACCGCCCCAGGGGTAGTCCGGCCGCGGCAGGACGGCCAGGAAACGGTCCCGCGCCATTTCGCGCAGCCGCTCGATGATCGTGTCCGGCCGGGCGACGAAGGCCGACAGCCGCACCGGCACCAGGCGCACCGCCCCGCTGGCGTCGATGCCCCGCTCCACCATCCAGGCCTCGGCGTCGAAGCCCCCCGGGTTGCGCAGGCCGTGGGGGCGCTTGAGGCGCACGGTCATGCGCCAGCGTTCGCCGGAATGCAGCTCCGGCGTGGACCGGGCGTCCCGGCCCGCCAGGCTGTCGGCGCGGCGCGCCTCCCACCAACCCAGGGACAGGCGACGCGGCATGACGGCGGGCCCCGGCTCTTTTCCCAACAGGCCGGCACCCTGCATCTGCTCGACCTCCAACTCGAAGCGGACGCCCCAGGACATGGCCTGGGGCATGCGGGTGACGATGCCGGTGACGACGAAATCCCGCCCCTCGTCCGCTGCCGCCAGCTGGCGGGAGAGGGCGTCGTCGGCCCGCCAGCCGGCCCAGGAGAAACCGAGGACGGCCAGGAGGGTGGCCAGGGCCGTCAGGCCCAGGGCGCGGCGGCGGGCCTCGGCACCCCGGGTCTGCCACGCCGCCGCCAGCACGCCCGCGCCGGACAGCAGCAACAGCAGCCCCCAGGGCCAGCCGGGCAACCTGGGCTGGGCCTGGAGCAGCAGCACGCCCAGGGCAAAGAATAGGGACGCCAGTCTCATGACATTCAATTAAACCAGAAAGCCCGCTCCATGCCTGGGCCGCCAAAGCGGCGCCACCCCGATCGGCAACGCCCCGGAAAGCCCCCGTCCACGGTTTGTCCGGCTTCCCGCCCGTTTTCTCGCTACTATTTCCGAGCCATGCGCAAAATCTTCAAACGCTTCCTGCCCCACCACGAATCGGTCCACGGCAACCGCTGGCTGCGCCCCTTCGCCGGCACCCTGCTCCACCCCCGCCTGTGGCACCTCAACCGCCACTCGGCCGCCGGGGGCATCGCCGTGGGCCTGTTCTGCGGGCTGATCCCGGGCCCCTTCCAGATGCTCGGCGCGGCCATCTGCTGCGTCTTCCTGCGGGTGAACCTGCCCCTCGCCCTGTTCACCACCCTGTACACCAACCCCTTTACCATCGTGCCCCTTTACCTGGTGGCCTTCGAACTGGGCCGGCTGGTGCTGGGGGACGGCAGCGCCACCTTCGTCAGCCCGCCGGAATTCGACGGCGGCCAGTTGCTCGCCTGGGTCGAGGCCATGGCCCACTGGGCCCTGGCCCTGGGCAAGCCCCTGGGGGTGGGGCTGGTGCTGCTGGCCGCCTTGCTGGCGGCATCGGGATACGCTATCGTGCGCGCCGGCTGGCGCTACTATCTGGTGCGTGCCTGGCACGCCCGCCGCGCGCGGCATCGCACCGCGTCTTCTTCCTGAGCCGAATCGCCCCGACCGCCCTCACCTCCCCCTCTTCCGCCCATGGCCTCGCAACGCGAACCGAGCAACGTGCTGCGCTACTTGCAGGGCGCCCTGGCATTGTTCGCCCTGGTGCACGTCATCGGCACCCTCGGCTACCACCTTCTGACCGGCGGCCGCTACAGCTGGTTCGACTGCTTCTACATGACCTTCATCACCGTCACCACCATCGGTTTCGGTGAAATCATCGAGATGACGGACAATCCGCCGGCGCGGATGTTCACCGTGTTCATCGGCATGCTCGGCGCCGGCACCCTGTCGTTCCTGTTCTCGTCGGTGACGGTGATGGTGCTGGAATCGGACCTGAACGGCACTTTGAAGAGAAAACGCATGGACAAGACGATCCGCCAGCTCAAGGACCACTACATCGTCTGCGGCTTCGGCCGGGTGGGGCGCAACGTAGGGCGGGAACTGGAAAGCACCAACCGGCACTTCGTCGCCCTCGAGGAGAATGGCGAGACTCTGGCCGCCAACCGGGAGAAATTCCCCGGGCTGCTCGCCCTGCACGGGGACGCCTCCGACGACGACGTGCTGGAGAAGGCCGGCATCGGCGCCGCCGCCGGGGTGTTCGCCGTCACCGGCGACGATTCGCGCAACCTGATGATCATCATCACCGCCAAGCAGCTCAACCCGCGGCTGCGGGTGGTGGCCCGCTGCCAGGAGGCGCGCAACGTCGAGAAGATGAAGAAGGCCGGCGCCGACGCCATCTTCGCCCCCGACACCACCGGCGGGATGCGCCTGGCCTCGCTGATGGTGCGGCCCAATGTGGTGTCCTTTCTCGACGAAATGCTCAAGTCGGAAAAGCGCCTGCGGGTCGAGGAAGTGCCGGTGCCCCTTAGCTTCACTTCCACCCCCCTGGGCAAGCTGGCCCTGCGCAGCTCCGAGTACGTACTGCTGGCGGTGCGCATAGGCAGCGAGTGGATGTTCAACCCGGCCAAGGATTTCGAATTGCAGCCCGGCCACGTGCTGATCGCCATGGCCAGCCCGGTGGGGCGCATCGAGCTGGAAGAAGCCCTGATCGCCATGATCGCCTGACCCCGGAAACCCTCCGACAATCCGCATGGCCCTCGCCCTCAAAGCCCTGCTCGGCGCCGTGGTGGTGCTGCTGATCGCGCTGCTGGCCAAGACCCGCAACTACTACATCGCCGGCCTGGTCCCCCTCTTCCCCACCTTCGCCCTGATCGCCCACTACATCGTCGGCAGCGAACGCGGCACCGCCGACTTGAAGGCCACGGTGCTGTTCGGCCTGTGGGCGGTTCTGCCCTACCTGGGCTACCTGGGGTCCCTGTATGTACTGCTGGACCGCTTGCCCCTGATCCCCGCCCTGGGGGCCGCCACCGCCGTGTGGCTGGCACTGGCGGTGCTGCTGGTGCTGGGCTGGGGGCGCTGGCACGGCGCCTGAGGCGCGCTCACCCGCGCGGACCCGCTTCAACCGGACAGCGGACCCGCCTGCGCCGCGGGGGCGCCTCAGAAGCGGAAACGCCCCACCTCGCCCTGCAAATACTCGGCCAGGGATTCCAGCTCCCCGGCGGTGCCGGCGTTCTCAGCCACCGCCGCGCTGTTTTCCTCGGCCATCTGGGCGATGCGCTCCACGTTACGGGCGATTTCCTGAGCGGCGGCGCTCTGTTCGCGCAGGGCGTCGGTGATTTCCTCCACCTTCCCCGCCACTTCCCGGGCGCCCCCCTGGAGCCGCACCATGGTGTCGCCGGCCTCGCCGGTGAGGCGCACCCCGTCGCCGACCCGGGCCACCCCCTCGTCCATGCCAATCACCGCCTCCCGCACGCCGTTCTGGATAGCGTCCACCATGGCGGCGATTTCCTGGGTCGAGTGGCCGGTGCGCTCGGCCAGCTTGCGCACCTCGTCGGCCACCACGGCAAAGCCGCGCCCGGCCTCTCCGGCCCGGGCGGCCTCGATGGCGGCATTGAGGGCCAGCAGGTTGGTCTGGTCGGCGATTTCCTTGATGGTATTGACGATGGCGGTGATGCCCTCGGAGTGGCGCCCCAGATCGGCCATGGCGGAGGACGAGCGGTGCACCACCTCGGCGATGGCCTCGATGCCCCGGACCACGCCGCCCACCACCTCCGTCCCCTGGCCGGACATGGTCTCGGCCTCGGCGGACAGGGCCCGGGTGGCGTCGGCGTTATGGCTGATGTGATCCACCCCGACGCTCATCTGCTGCACCGAGGCGGCCATGGACGACGCCGCTTCGCTCTGGCTCTGGGTGGACAGGGAAATCTCCCGGCTGGAGCGGGCCAGTCCTTCCGACGCCTCGGCCAGGCGGCCGGCGCTGCTTTGCACGTTGCGCACCAGGGTGGCGAAGGAATCGGCCACCTGATTGAAGCTCTCGCCCACGGCGTGCATCTCGTCCCGGCTCTTCACCTCGACCCGGGCGCCCAGATCGCCGGCGGCGATGCGCCGCGCCCCGTCGGCCACCGTGCCGATGCTCTCGCCCACCGCCCGGGCCACCCCGGCGGCCAGGTACGAGAACAGCAAGGCGAGCAGGACCGTAGCCGCCACGGCGATCGCCAGGGTTTCCTCAGCGTGCCGGATGCGGACTCGGATCAGTTGCTGGGCGGTAGGCAGCAGGGTGTCGAAATACTGGGTGTAGCCCTTGTCGATGGCCTTGGTGACCATTTCGTAGAAGGCGGTGGAATCGTTGTTCAGGGCGCCGGTCAGCAGGTCCTGGCTCACCAGGCCCACCACTTCCTCGGCCCCGGCGGAAATGTCCTTGGCGCTGGCGAGCAGGGTGTCCCGCACCCGGGGGTTGAGGGCCGCCGCCTTGTCCAGGTTGAAATTGAGGAAGCGCAGAGTCTCCCGCACCTGGGCGGCCAGGACCCCCAGGCTCACCTTCTGGGCGTCGACGATCTGCTTCTTGGCCAGGATGGCGGTGCCCTGGGCCCGGGTCTGACCCAGCCGTTCGAGCATGGAGGGCAGCTTCACTACCGCCGTCTCCAGCAGGTAATAGCTGCCCATGTCCGGGTCCACGGTGATGCGGAAATGGTCGGCTGCGTCCGTCTGCATCAGCAGCAGGCTGTCGATCAGCCGGGTGTGGGCGGCGATGTTCTCGCTCGCCACCCAGGACAGGCCGTCTCCCTGGATCGCCTGCCATTGCTCCTGAATCGACGCCCAGCGCTGGCTGCCGCGCAGTTCCGGCGGCAGGCGCCCATCCAGTTGCCCCAGGACGCGGGCGATGTCGGCGGTGCGCTGGTCGAGCTTGGCCTTGAGCGCCCCGTTGCCCCCCAGCACTCCGCCGGACAGGCCCCGGTGCTGCTGGCTGGCCTGGATCACCGAGCCAAAGGGCTGGAGCAGTTCGATGCCCTCCAGTTCGAGCTGGGATTGAGTAATGACCTGGCGCAACTGGATGAAGAGGCCGGCAAAGACGATGGCGATGGCCGCCAGGGCCACGACGCCGATCACGGCAAATTTGCGCCCATAGCGCAGGCGGTTCATGAGTGCCACGGCAGGCGCGAGAAATAACGACATGGAACGATCCCCCGAGAATTTCTGTTTGCTTTGATTCGTTTTCCCCGCCGCCCGCCCATCGCTTCCGATGGCACTACAGCGAACGGGCAACGTTATTGTCGATTTTAAGAACGCTTCCCGACAGCGTCTTTTATCCAGATCAGATTTGCCCGGCGACAATCGCCGCCGCGCCAACGCTCAAAAGCAAAAAACCGCTTGTTTCCAAGCGGTTTTTGTTTGACGCGACCCGAAGCCCCGGATGGGGCACAGGGTTTCAAGCCGGCATTGCGGAACGCCGCGCCAGGCCTTGCGTTCGGCAACGGCCTCCGACGGAATGACGGAATCACAGCTTGAAGTGGCGCACCTCCTCCTGCATCTCCAGGGCCAGGGATTGCAGCTGGGCCGAGGTGTCGGCATTGCCGGCAGCGGCGGCGCTGGTCTCTTCGGCCATCTGGGCGATGCGCTCTACGTTGCGGGCGATCTCGGTGGCGGCGGCGCTCTGCTCCTTGAGCGAGACGGCGATGTCGTTGGTCATGGTCACCACCTGCTGGGAGCTGGCGCGAATCTCGCCCATGGCCTCCCCCGCCTCACTGGTCAGGCGCACGCCCTGGTCCACCCGCTCCACGCCCCCCTGCATGCTGCCGACCGCCTCCCGGGTGCCGCTCTGGATGGCGCCGATCATCTCGCCGATTTCCTGGGTGGAGTGGGCGGTGCGCTCGGCCAGCTTGCGCACTTCGTCGGCCACCACGGCGAAGCCCCGGCCCGCCTCGCCGGCCCGGGCCGCCTCGATGGCGGCGTTGAGGGCCAGCAGGTTGGTCTGGTCGGCGATCTCCTTGATGGTATTGACGATGGCCGAGATGCCTTCCGAATGGCGTCCGAGGTCTTCGATCACCCTTGCCGAACCGCTGACCGACTCGGCCACCCGCTCGATTTCCGCCACCACCGCCTGGACCTTGCCGGCGCCGGCATCGGAAAGCTCGCCAGCCTGGGCCGACAGGCCGTGGGCCTCGGTGGCGCTGTGGCTGATGTGGTCGATGCCCACGGTCATTTCTTCCACGGCGGCCGCCATGTTGGAAGCGGCGTCGCTCTGCTGCTGGGTCGCCTCGGTGATCTGGGCCGAGGACTCGGCCACCTGGCGGGACGATGCGGTCAGTTGGCCGGAGGTTTCCTGCACCTTGCGGATCAGCTTGGAAAACCCCTCACCCAGGGCATTGAAGCCTTCCGCCAGGTATTTCAATTCGTCCCGGGTAGCCACGCTGACGCGCACCGTCAGGTCGCCCTCGGCCATGAGCTGGGCGCCCCTGGAGAAATCGGTCAGCCCCCGCATCACCGACAGGTAGGTGCCCGCCGCCAGGTAGGCAGCCAGCAAGGCCACCAGCACCAGGATGCCGAGGGCCGCATAGAGACTGTGCTGAGCGCGGGCGATGCGGGTTTTGACCAGGGTTTCGGTGGCCGGCATCAGGGTGGCGAACATCTGCTGGTAGCCCTGGTCGATCACTCCGGTCAACTGGTCGTAGTACGCCTTGGGCGGGGTGGCGAAGTGCCCGGCCAGGATATCCTCGCGGACCAGCTTGGTAGTCGCGTCCACAGCGGCGATCAAGGCCTGGGGCGAATCGCCGAGGAGGCCCTTCACCGCCCCGTTGGCCTTCTGCGCCTTGGCCACCTGGATGCGGTAGTGCTTGACCTGGGCATCCAGGTCGGCGAGAAGGGCGACCAGTTCCACCTTCTGGTTATCGCTCACTTCCTTGCGGGTGAGAATCCCGGTACCCCGGGCGCGCAGCTGGCCGAGGCGCTCCAGGGCCGCCGGCAGCTTGTTCACGATGGTATCGATCAAGTAGAACGAATCGATGTCCGGGTCGATGGTCAGGCCCTGGGCATCGGCCACCGCCACCTGGAAGACCAGGGCTTCGTCCACCAGGCGCGTATGGCGGGCCAGGTTGTCCGCCGGCGCCAGGGCCAGCCCGCCGCTGCGCAGCTGGCTCCAGCCATCCTTGATCTGCCGCCATCCCTCCTCGCCGGCCAGCCCGGGGCCCAGGGCCCCCTCGGTGCGGACCAGGGCCTCGCCCACCTCGGCCTCCTTGGCTGCCCGGGCGTCCTTCATCGCCTCGTTGCCGTTCAGCACGGCCGAGGACAGGCCCCGATGCTGCTGCAGCAGCTTCACCAGGGACTGGCTCTGGCGCAGGGTGTCCAGGGCAGTCAGTTCGCGCCGGGACAGGTCGATCAGGCCGTTCAGGGTCGAATAAAGGTTGAACAGCAGCAGCAGCACGGCCACCGACACCACCCCGCCCAGCAACAGGAACTTGCGCGGGTAGGACAACCGGTTCATCAACCAGACGGCGGGACCAAAAAATGTCTTCATGGGATTCCTGTCGGAGCGGGCCACAAGGGTAGGGAACCAGCGCTTTGGAATATGACCTGCAAATGGCCGTTGAATTCCATTCAGGTACGCCTGGGGAAATAACCCTACTGTAAAAGTGGCCGGGATTCTACCTGCCCCGGACGCCCCAGCCTAATAGCGCAAATGGACGCCGCTGCCGGAGATCCGGGGCGTCACGCGCCACAGTGGCGCAAGTCGGGAGACGGCGAAAGAATGCCAGGGAAATTTGCCGGGCCGGGGTGCGGCGGCCACGGTGCTTGCGACAAGGCCAGCCGGCTCGGCGCCCGCACGGGACGGCAGGCAGCCCCCATCCGCCGCCGGGACGCGGCGGATGGGGGCTGCCCTTGCTTGCAGAAACGTTTTTCAGCCGAGGCGGCCGTCGCTGATGCGCAGGTGGCGATGGCAGCGCCCGGCCAGTTCCAGGTCGTGGGTCACCATCACGAAGGCAGTGCCCTGGCTCCGGGCCAGGTCGAGCATCAGGTTGAACACCTGGTCGGCGGTGCTCCGGTCCAGGTTGCCGGTAGGCTCATCGGCCAGCACGCAGGCGGGCCGGGTCACCAGGGCCCGGGCCAGGGCGGCGCGCTGGCGTTCGCCGCCGGACAGCTCGCCCGGGGTGTGGGCAAGGCGGTGCCCCAGGCCCACGGCCTCCAGCACCGTCCTGGCCTGGGCTTCGGCCTCGGCCCGCTCGGTGCGGCGGATGAGCAGGGGCATGGCCACGTTCTCCAGGGCGGAGAACTCGGGCAGCAGGTGGTGGAACTGGTAAACGAAGCCCAGGTGGGCGTTGCGCCAGTCGCCCCGTTCCGCCTCGCCCATACCGGCCCACAGCCGGCCCTTCAAGCGCGCCTCGCCGGCACTGGCCGTATCCAGGCCGCCGAGCAGGTGCAGCAGGGTGCTCTTGCCCGAACCCGAGGCACCGACGATGGCCAGGGTCTCGCCGGCGGCAACGGTCAGGTCGATGCCGCTCAGCACCGGCACCGACAGCTTGCCCTCGTTGAAGATCTTGGACAGCCCCCGGGCCTCGATCACCGCCTCGGCGGCGGCATGGGGGGCTTGGGGGGCGGAAGTCAGAACGGCATCACTCATAGCGCAGCGCCTCGGCAGGATTGACCCGGGAGGCCCGGTAGCTGGGGTAAAGGGTGGCGACGATGCCCAGGACGAAGGCCACGATGGTGACGGTGGTCACGTCGCGCCATTGCAGCTCCGAGGGCAGCTGGGAGATGTAATACACCTCCTTGGAGAGGAACTGGATGCCGGTGATCCGCTCGATGAAGGGCACCACCACGTCGATGTTGAGCGCCAGGGCCACGCCGCCGGCAACGCCGATGGCCAGTCCGACGAGCCCGATCAGCACGCCCTGGACCATGAAGATGGCCATAATGCTGCGCGGCGAGGCCCCCAGAGTGCGCAGGATGGCAATATCCGCCTGCTTGTCGGTGACCGCCATGACCAGGGTCGAGACGATGTTGAAGGCGGCCACGGCGACGATCAGGGACAGGATGATGAACATCATGTTCTTCTCGATCTGCACGGCGCGGAAGAAGTTGGCGTGGCTGCGGGTCCAGTCGGTCAGGTAGGCGTCGGTGCGGATCATCCGGGCCACCTCCCGGGCCACCCGGGGTGCCTGGAACAGGTCGTCGAGCTTGAGGCGGATACCCGAGACGTTGTCGCCCATCCGGTACAGGGTCTGGGCATCCTGCAAGTTGATCAGGGCCAGGCCCGAGTCGTACTCGAACATGCCTACCTCGAAGATGCCCACCACGCGGAAGGTCTTCAGCCGGGGCACCACCCCGGCCGGGGTCACCGAGCCTTGCGGCGCGATCACCGTCACCTTGTCGCCGACGAAGACGTGCAGTGCCCGGGCCACCTCGCTGCCAAGGACGATGCCGAACTCGCCGGGCCGCAGATCGGACAGGGCGCCGCTCTTCAAATGATTGGCAAAGTCCGCCACCTGGCCCTCCATGTCGGGCAGCACGCCGCGGATCACCACCCCGCGCACCTCCTCGCCGAAGGTCAGCATCGACTGGGCCTGGACGAAGGGGGCCGCCCCCTTCACATCCGGATGGCGGCGGGCCTCTTCCAGCACCCGGGGCCAGTCCGGCAGTTGGCCGTCCATGCCTTCGATCTGAATGTGGGAGGCCACGCCGAGGATGCGTTCGCGCAGTTCCGTCTGGAAGCCGTTCATCACCGACAGCACCACGATCAAGGCGGCCACGCCGAGGGCGATGCCGGCCATGGAAATGGCGGAGATGAACGAGACGAAGCGGTTGCGCCGGGCGCCCCGCTTCTTGGCCCGGGTATAGCGCAGGCCGATGAGCAACTCGTAGGGAAGGGAGGACACGGAAATTGGCGGAAAGGTAGTGGATGCAGTGAGCGGGAACGGGCTGTACAACTGGAAATCGCGAGCCGTGGCGCCGGGTGAGATGCCCTGGCGTTACGGCGTCCGGCGCCACGCCGGCAGGGGCGCCCGGAAAAGACGCTATGCTACACTCCGCCCTCCCCCCGGGCCACCCGGACCCACTGCGGGACCCGGCCAATTCGCAGGCTCCATGGACTCTGCGGACACATCCCCGCCGATATCAGCCGGTATTCGGCATCGCCGGCAACCCCCGCGTCCCGATATCCCCTCCCGCCCTGCCACGGCCCCACGCAGCACCGCCATGCACCTGGAAATCCTCGTCCCCGACCTGTTCTGGCCCGACCGCCGCGACACCGCCATCTACGCCGACCTGGCCCTGCCCGCCCTGGGCACGGTTCTGGCCCGGGGACGGCGCAGCGCCGTGGACCATCCCCGGCAACGGCCGCCGGCCTGGGAAGAAGTGCTGGCCAAGCGCCTCCAGGCCGGCCATGGCGCCGAGGCGGAACGTTCCCCCGCCGCCGCCCGGCTGGCCGGCGAAGCCGCTCCCCTGCCGGCGATCCAGTCCCCCGGCGCCTGGGTCTGTGCCGACCCGGTGCACCTGCGCTTCATCCAGCAGCAGGTGGTGGTGGCCGATGCTCGCCAGTTCGCCCTGGACGACGCCGACGCCCAAGCCCTGGTGGCCGGGCTCAACGACTACTTCGCCCCGGACGGTATCCGCATTGCCGCCCCGGCCCCCGACCGCTGGTACGCCTGGCTGCCCCAAGCCCTGCTCGATACCACCCTCGGTCTGCCGCCGGTGCTGCCCCTGTCGGCGGTGGCCGGCCGCCGCCTCGACGGCCGCCAGCCCGCCGCCGACCTGCCGCCGGCCCTGACCCGAGTGGTGAGCGACGCCCAGATGGCCCTGCACACCCACCCGGCCAACGCCCGCCGCGAAGACGCCGGCCACCTGCCGGTCAACAGCCTGTGGCTGTGGGGCTACGGCCTGCCGGCGGCACCGGACTTTTCCGCCGCCGCCAATACTTCCGCCCCCCTGGCCGCCCTCACCCACCTCTGGGCCGATCCCCCCCTGGCCCGGGGCCTGGCCGGCCCGGCCCGGGCTGCCGCCCTGCCCGACGATTTCACCGCCCTGCCCACCACCGAGGCCGCGTCCGCCGCCGGCCGGGGGCTGGTGGTGCTGGACAGCCTGTTCGACGCCGCCCTGTACCAGGACCGGGATGCCTGGCGCCGCGCCCTGCCCGCCGTGGAGGCCGCCTGGCTGGCCCCGGCCCTGGCCGCCCTGTGGGCTGGCCAGCTCACCGGCCTGACCCTGACCGTGCCCGCCACCCGGGCCACGGTGAGCTGGACCCTGGTTCCCGGCGACCGCTGGAAGTTCTGGCGCCGCCCCCTGCCCGCCGCCGCCCTGGCCACCTACGCCGCCCCCTGGCAGGCCGAAGGGGTGGAACTCAATCCGGAAGGGCCGGGCGCCTGATCTCATCCACCCACGCCAAGCCCCCAGCCGCTCCCACGCATCCTGCCCCAGACACCGACCCGACACCCCACGCCATGACCCGCATCGTCACCCGCCCCGTTTCCGAAAAACTCGTCTGGAGCCTCGAACAATCGGGCCTGCACCCGCTGCTGGCGCGCATCTACGCCGCCCGGGGGGTGGCCGCCAAGGGCGACCTGGACTACGGCCTGGCCGGCCTGTTGCCGCCCAAGGCCCTGAAGGGCGCCGAAGACGCCGCCGCGCTGCTGGCCGACGCCCTGGAGGCAGAAGCCCGCATCCTGATCGTGGCCGACTACGACTGCGACGGCGCCACCGCCTGCGCCGTGGCGGTGCGTGGCCTGCGCAGCCTGGGCGGTACGGTGGATTACCTAGTGCCCAACCGCTTCACCCTGGGCTACGGCCTGTCGCCGGAGATCGTGGATCTGGCCGCCGAGCGCAACCCGGACCTGCTGGTCACCGTGGACAACGGCATCGCCAGCATCGCCGGGGTGGAGCGGGCCCGGGAGCTGGGCATCGCCACCCTGATCACCGACCACCACCTGCCGGGGGAGACCCTGCCCGAGGCCGAGGTGATCGTGAACCCCAACCAGCCGGACTGCGCCTTCCCCTCCAAGAACCTGGCCGGGGTCGGGGTGATGTTCTACGTGCTGCTGGCCTTGCGCGCCGAGCTGCGCAACCGGGGTTTCTTCGTCGACCGGCCCGAACCCAATTTTGGCAACCTGCTCGACCTGGTGGCCCTGGGCACCGTGGCCGACGTGGTCAAGCTCGACCGCAACAACCGCATCCTGGTGGCCCAGGGCCTGGCCCGCATGCGCCAGGGCAAGCTGTGCGCCGGCATCCGCGCCCTGTTTTCCGCCGCCGGCCGGGAACTGAACCGCCTGTCCGCCTTCGACCTGGGCTTCGTCGTCGGCCCCCGGCTGAATGCCGCCGGGCGCCTCTCCGACATGAGCCTGGGCATCGAATGCCTGATCACCGACGACCCGGGCCGGGCGCTCAACATCGCCCAGGAACTGGACAAGCTCAACCGGGAACGGCGCGAGATCGAGGCCGGCATGCAGGAACAGGCCCTGGAGCGGCTGGCCGAACTGGAGGCCGGCGGCCTGGAAGGCGAAGGCAACGCCATTCCCGCCGCCCTGGCCCTGTTCGATGCGGACTGGCACCAGGGCGTGGTGGGCATCCTGGCCTCGCGTATCAAGGACCGCATCCACCGCCCGGTGTTCGCCTTCGCCCGGGGCGAGAACGGCGAGATCAAGGGGTCGGGGCGCTCCATCCCCGGCTTCCACCTGCGCGACGCCCTGGACCTGGTGTCCAAACGCGCCCCGGGCCTGCTGGTCAAATTCGGCGGCCACGCCATGGCCGCCGGCGCCACCATCCCTGAGGAACGCTTCGACGAATTCCGCGACCAGTTCGCCCGGGTCGCCGATGAATGGCTGACCGAGGCCGAACTGACCCGCACCCTGGAAACCGACGGCGGCCTGGATTCCGGCTTCTTCAACCTGGACGTGGCCCGCCTGCTCGAAGGCGAGGTGTGGGGCCAGGGCTTCCCCCCGCCCCTGTTCCAGGACGAATTCGTGGTGGAACAGCGCCGCGTGCTCAAGGAAAAGCACCTCAAGCTGACCCTGCGCAAGGGCAACACCCGGCTGGAAGCGATCCGCTTCAACTCCACCGACGACGCCGGCGACCATATCCGCGCCGCCTACCGCCTCACCGTCAACGAGTACAACGGCATCTCCAGCCCCCAGCTGGTGATCGAGTACGCCGAAGGGGCCTGAGGGCGCTCCCTCAATCTCTTAAGCACGGTTCCTGCCCCGGGTCCTGAACGCCTTCGTCGGCCTAGCGGATGCCAACCTCTTCCGTCAATCGCCCCCCGTACAAGCACCGTATCAGGACGACCTGATGGCATGTGGGGCTCCCCGGGAAACGGGGAAGACGAGGGCATGCCTAGTCCTGGGACTGTTGTTGGTCGGGCGACCGTTCGGGCCGGGCAACCGGAAGGTGCCAGCCGCGGCGCAGGGCCATGAGGCGTAGGCCGAAGCACAGCAATGCGCCGACGATGGTCGTGACGGTGGGGGGAAGCTTCAGCAGTTCGCCCACCACCACCACGGCCGCACCGGCCAACGCAGCCGTGGCGTAAATGTCGGCGCGCAGGACGGTGGGGACATTGGCCAGCAGGACGTCGCGCACCATGCCACCGCCAATGCCCGTGAGCATGCCGAGCAACGCCGCCATGAAGGGATTGAGCCCGAACATGAGCGCCTTGTGCGCCCCCGAGACAGCGAAGAGCGCGAGCCCCGCCGCATCGAACATGAGGACGGGGGAGCGCAGCCGATCCACCGCCGCATAGCGGTAGAAGGTGACCCCCCCCGCCAGCAGCGACACCGCCAGATAACGCCAATCGCCGATGCCGGCCGGGGGCACCGCGCCGATCAGGAGGTCGCGGGTGATGCCGCCGAAGTTTCCGGCGACGAAGGAGAGCACCAGGATGCCGAACAAGTCGAGCCGCCGCTCCACGCCGGCGGTGGCGCCGCTGAGGGCGAAAACGAAGGTGCCGGCAAGATCGAGGACGAGCAGAAGCGACATCGCAGGTTCTCCCCACGGCGCCCGATGAGGCCGCTGGCCGGGACGACCCGGCGATCACGCGGGCTTAGGCGGGCGCCTGTTGCAGTTGCTCCGAAAACCACGCCTGGGCGGCGACGACCAGGCTCTCGACCCCCGTCCGCAGCGTCGGGTGGATGACCGGCGCGAAGAGTGGGCTGTGGTTGACCGGCAGCTCGTTGAGCCGCCCCGCTTTCATGGCCGCGGCATAGACCTCGGGATCGGTGCCGCCGACGAACCAGAAGACGGACGGAACGTGCCACTCGGTGCCGAACGATCCGAAATCCTCGCTGGCCGGGGCCGGCCCGGTTTGCCGGACCCGCTCGGCGGGAAAGTGCCGGCGAAACGCCTCGACCACCCGCTTGCTCGCCTCCACGTCGTTGACGTTGAGCGGGTAGTGATCGAGCGTGGTGATCTCCGGCGGCCGCGGGGCGCCCGATGCGGCGGCCTCGGCATTGACGATCCGCTCGATCGCCGCCAGCACCCGCTTGCGCACCCCCTCGTCGAATGTCCGGACGTTCAGTTTGATGATCGCTTCGTCGGGGATGACGTTCTCCTTGGTGCCCGCCTGCAATGCCCCCACGGTAACCACGGCGGCCTCCGCCGCGGCGACTTCGCGGGACACCACGGTTTGCAGGCGCATCACCGTCGCGGCCGCCATCACCACCGGATCGATGCTGGCCTGGGGCATCGATCCGTGGGCGCCCCGACCGAACAGGCGGATTTGCAGGCTGTCCGCCGCCGAAGTGATGGCGCCGGTGCGTCCGGCCACGGCACCGGCCGGCCCCACCATGACGTGCTGCCCGAGGACGACCGCCGGTTTGGGAAAGCGTGTGAAGAGGCCGTCGTCGATCATGGCCTGCGCCCCTTCCGCGGTCTCTTCCCCGGGCTGGAAGACCGCCATCAGCGTTCCCCGCCAGGCCGGCTTGGCCTGGGCGAACAGGGCTGTCGCCCCCACGAGCCAGGCGACGTGCATGTCGTGCCCGCACATGTGCCCCACCGGCACCGTGTTGCCTTCCCGGTCCTTGGCCGTTTCCTTGCTGGCGTAGTCGAGGCCGGTCGCCTCCTCGACCGGCAGTGCGTCCATGTCGGCGCGCAACATCACGGTGGGCCCGTCGCCGTTGCGCAGCAGGCCCACCACACCGGTCTTCCCGATCCCCGTCGTCACTTCATACCCGGCGGCGCGCAGCCGCTCCGCCACCCGTTCGGCCGTGCGCGTCTCCTGCATCGACAACTCGGGGTGCGCGTGCACGTCCTTGTAGAAGGCCTCAAGGTCGGGAAGCAGCCGGTCGAGATGCTGCAGGACAGGCTCCGCAGCCGTTGCGGTCGTTGCGGTCGTCGTGCTCATCGCTGGTGTCCTTGAATCGTGGCAGGGTCAACTGGCCTGCTGCATGTCGTTGTCGATCGGCAGCATCTGGCCGGAGATCGACTTTGCGGCATCCGAGGCCAGGAATACCGCCAATGCGGCAATGTCCTTCGGATCGACCAATCGTTTGAGCGACTGGACGGCCATCGCCTCTTGCTTGATCTGCTCCAGGGGCCGGCCGCTCACCTGGGCACGACCTTCGAACACCCGCTGGATGCGGGGTCCGTCCACCGCGCCCGGCAGGATGGCATTGGCGCGAATCCCGTATTCGCCCAGCTCGATGGCCAGCGTCTTGGTGAATCCGATCAGTCCCCATTTGGCCGTGCAATACGGGCTGCGGTTGGCGTAGCCGAAACGCCCGGCCACCGATGACATGGTGATGATGGCACCGGCGCTGGACTGTTTCAGGTGGGGAATGGCGCAGCGGGTGACGTTGAAGGTTCCGGTCAGGTCCACCTGCATGACCTTTTCCCACGCATCGGGGTCCATCGTCTCGACCGGCGCGGTCGGGCCGGCGATGCCCGCGTTGTTGACCAGCACGTCGAGGCCGCCCAAGGCCTGTGCGCAGTCCGCCACCATGCGCTCGACCTCGGCCCGCTTCGACACATCGCAGATGCCGACCGTCACGGCGGGGATTTCACCGGCCAGCACCGTGAGCGCCTGGGCGTCGATGTCGCACACGAAGACCCGGGCACCGCCCGCGGCAAACGCCCGGACAATCTCGCGCCCAATTCCGGAGGCTCCGGCGGTCACCAGCACGCGTTGCGCCATGGCTTGCTCCAGGTCAGGGACCGTTACCGCACCGTACCGCGATTCGGTGCCAGCGATCCCGTGAAGACAGATTTTGTGCCGGGTGTTAGGCCAGGCCCTGAGATTTAGGTTCATCCGGAAACACCCCCTTCAGGAGGCATCGCCTTCCCCCTGGACCGCGCGCCAGGCAGGCGGGGAATCCGCACTTGTGGGCTTTTATGAGCGGCATCAAATCCAGCCCCTTGGCTTAAGGTTGGTTTAAGCAGTAGCCGACAAAAATGCTCGGGTATTTCGTCCGCGGCCCCGATCCAGGTCTCGGCCCTTCACATCTCCGAGAGACTTCACGATGAAACTACCCGCCACGCCCCTGTTCCTGGCCGCCCTGCTCACCCTCTCCTCTTCCGTCCAGGCTCAGGCCCATGGCCATTCCCACGACCACGGCAGTGCCGAAGCCCCGGCCTTGCTGCACCTCAACGCCGGCAAGAAATGGCAGACCGATGCCCCCTTGCGCGGCGCCATGGGGCGCATCAACGGCGCCATGGCCCACGCCCTGCCCCGGATCCACCAGGAGCGCTTCAGCGACGCCGACTACGCCGCCCTTGCCGCCACGGTGAACAAGGAAGTGGCCTACGCCGTGGAACATTGCAAGCTCGGCGCCGAGGCCGATGCCATGCTCCACCTGGTGATCGCCGATCTGCTGGCCGGCGCCGAGGTCATGCAAAGCCAGGAAGGCACGTCCCGCCACGACGGCGCCGTCAAGGTGGCGAAGGCCTTGCAGGCCTATGGCCGCTACTTCGCCCACCCGGGCTGGAAGCCCGCCCGGGGCTGATTTTTCCCAACCGTAGTTTTCGATATGGCCGAACCCCGCGCCAGTCGCGGGGTTTGAGGCATGCCCTCTGAAGATCGAGTATTGGCGAGGCTCTCCAGGCAGCCACCTCGAAACGCCTTTATTGGCGCGGACCTTCGCCCACCCTCTGAAGAAAAACAGTCCGGTGAGCCGAGATTTCCGGGCGGCAAAGGGCGATGCCCGCAGCGGCCACCGACCCTTAGAACAAGGCCCGGCCACCTGACTCCCCATCCAGGCAAACCGGACTCCCGGCTGCGGCGGGTGCCGGGGCTAACGGGCGGCGTCGCCGTGGCGCAGGCGTAGCGAGTACTGAGCGTGGAGGCGCGCCTGTTCGCTGTTGATCACCGTCTGCTGCTGGCCGAACGCGTCGCGCTCGGCGATGCTCCGGCTCGCTCCCTCGATGCTGCGCAGGCAGCGCCAACGCGGCCCGCGCTTGGTCGGGTACAGACGCATCTGGTCCTTGGGATGCTTCAACCTGCAGCAGTAGCAGAATATCGTCTCAGCCATCGCGACCTCGGATTTAAACGATTCACACCGTCGACCTGCAACGCACCGAGAGTGGCCTGCCGTTGTTACCGAGATATGACGCTGCCCGCTTGCAACGAGCGCCTGGCAAAAGCCCTTTGGCTCGCCTAAGGTGAAAAGCCGTTCCGCCGCCGCAGGAAGGATGTCGATGATGCCCGCGCCCGCCGATGCTTCCGGCTGTGACCTGGCAGGCCGCTACGCCGCGGTGCGCGCCCGCAGCCTCGCCCTGGCCGAGGGGCTGTCCGATGCGGATGCCACGGTCCAATCCATGGACGATGCCAGTCCGGCCAAGTGGCACCTGGCTCACACCACCTGGTTCTTCGAGGAATTCATCCTGGCCGGCGCGGCCCCTGCCTACCGCGGCTACGACGCCCGCTACCGCTACCTGTTCAACTCCTACTACGACAGCGTCGGCGCCCGCCATCCGCGCCCCCGGCGGGGACTGCTGACCCGGCCATCCCTGGACGAGGTGCAGGGCTACCGCGCCCATGTGGACAACGCCATGGCCCGCCTGCTGGCCGATCCAGTGCCGGACGCCCTCGCCCGGCGCGTCGTCCTCGGTCTGCACCACGAACAGCAGCACCAGGAATTGCTGCTCACCGACCTGCTGCACCTGTTCGCCCAGAACCCCCTGCATCCGGCCTACCGGGACGCCGCGCCGCCGTCCGCCCCCGCCACGGCGCCCGGCTCGCCTGCCTGGATTCCCTTCGACGGCGGCCGGCACTGGGTCGGCCACGATGGTGAGGGCTTTGCCTACGACTGCGAGGGGCCGCGCCACGAGGTGCTGCTGCGCCCCTTCCGCCTCGCTTCGCGCCCGGTGTGCAACGCCGAGTGGTGCGACTTCATCGCCGACGGTGGCTACCGCACTCCCACCCTGTGGCTTTCCGACGGCTGGAAGACGGTCCAGACCGAGGGCTGGACCACCCCGCTCCACTGGAACGGCGAGCCTGCCCCCGGGGAGGCGCCCCGGGCCATGACCCTGGCCGGGCTGCAATCCTTGGACCCGGCCGCTCCGGTGGCCCACGTCAGCTTCTACGAGGCCGATGCCTACGCCCGTTGGGCAGGCAAGCGGCTGCCCAGCGAGTTCGAGTGGGAAGTGGCCGCCCAGGGCCTGCCTGAGGCCGCGCTGGAGGGGGCCAACCTGGCCGACCGGGGCACCCTGCGCCCCCTGGCGGCCCCCGACGCTGCCGGACCGGGGTTGGTCCAGATGTACGGCGACGTGTGGGAATGGACCGCCAGCCCCTTCGTCGCCTACCCGGGCTTCCGCCCTGCGGCTGGGGCCATCGGCGAATACAACGGCAAGTTCATGTGCAACCAGTTCGTGCTGCGCGGCGGCTCCTGCACCACCCCGGCCGGCCATCTGCGCGCCACCTATCGCAACTTCTTCTACCCCCACCAGCGCTGGCAGTTTGCCGGCCTGCGCCTGGCCGAGGACGCTTGATGAATACCACTGATTTGAACGCCACCGCCTCCCGGGGCCCCGCTGCCGGCGCCTTTGCCGCCGACGTGCTCGCCGGGCTGGCCCTGCCGCAAAAGCGCATCTCCAGCGCCTGGTTGTACGACCAGCGCGGCTCCGAGCTGTTCGAGGAGATCACCCGGCTGCCCGAGTACTACCCGACCCGCACCGAGATCGGCATTCTCGAAGCCCACGCCCGAGACATGGCCCGCCCGGTGGGGGCGGCCGCCGTGGTGGTGGAGATCGGCAGCGGTTCCAGCCGCAAGACGCCGTTGCTGCTGCGCGCCCTGGCCGAACCCCATGCCTACGTGCCTCTCGACCTGGCCGAGGAGTTCCTGCTGGACTCGGCCCGGGCCCTGGCCCTGGAATTTTCCGGCCTGCACATCGTGCCCCTGGTAGCCGACTTCACCCTGCCCTTCGACCTGCCCGACGACCTGCAAGCGCCGGAACGGCCCCGCCTGGGCTTCTTCCCCGGCTCCACCATCGGCAACCTGTCGCCCTTCGGCGTGGTCGCCTTCCTGCGCCTGATGGCGGCGGCCCTGGGGGACGGTGCCCGCATGCTGATCGGCACCGACTGCACCCGGGACCCGGCGGTGCTGCTGCCCGCCTACGACGACGCCCAGGGCGTCACCGCCGCCTTCAACCTCAACCTTCTGGTGCGCATCAACCGGGAACTGGGGGCCGACTTCGACGTAGACGGCTTTGCCCACCAGGCGCGCTACCGGGCCGACCTGGGCCGCATCGAGATGCACCTGGTCAGCCGCCGGACCCAGCGGGTGCAGCTGTGCGGACGGCGCTTCGACTTCACGCCGGGCGAGACGATCCACACCGAGAATTCCCACAAGTATTGCCGCGGCGATTTCCAGGCCCTGGCCCACGCCGCCGGCTGGCTGGCCGAGGACTGCTGGAGCGACGGGCAGGAGCGCTTCTGCGTGCATCGTCTGCGCCTGGCGCCGGGAGCGCGCCGGGGAACAACGCACTGACGGAGTGGCTCTGAAGAGCCGCGCCCCATAAGGGTTTCCTGGCAGCATGCCCGTAGCGCCAGCATTGGCGCCCCTCTCCAGGCAGGCTTTGCGTAGCGCAAGCACTGGCGCGGGTTTCCGGGCTACCCCAAACGGCAACGGCCCGGGCAAGGCCGGGCCGTCGTGGAATGGGAACGTATACCGCCGGGCAACCCGGGATCAGTTCTCCGAATCGCGGAAGCCGCCCTGGGCCAGGTTGCCGAAGCGGGTGTATTCGCCCTGCCAGGCCAGGCGCACGGTGCCGGTAGGACCGTTACGCTGCTTGCCGATGATCACCTCGGCGATGCCCTTGTCCGGGGTGTCTTGCTTGTAATATTCCTCGCGGTACATCATCAGGATCACGTCGGCATCCTGTTCGATGGCGCCGGATTCGCGCAAGTCGGACATCATCGGGCGCTTGTCGGTGCGCTCTTCCACCTTACGAGAGAGCTGGGAGAGCGCGATGATCGGCACTTCCAGCTCCTTGGCCAGGGACTTGATCGAGCGGGAGATTTCCGACACTTCGTTGGCCCGGTTGTCGGCCGGCCGGGCCGAGGACATGAGCTGGATGTAGTCGATCACGATCAGGCCGAGCTTGCCGTACTGGCGGTGCAGGCGGCGCGCCCGGGCGCGCAGGTCGATGGGGTTGAGGCCGCCGGTCTCGTCGATGTACAGCGGCGCCTCGTGCATCTTGCCCAGGGCGAAGGTGAACTTGCCCCACTCGTCGTCGGTGATGCGGCCGGTGCGCAGCCGGTGCGAATCGAGGCGGCCCACCGAGGCCAGCATACGCTGGGCCAGTTGGGCGCCACCCATTTCCATGGAGAACACCCCCACCGGCAGACGCTCTTCCACGGCCACGTGCTCGGCGATGTTCAGGGCGAAGGCAGTCTTGCCCATGGAGGGACGGCCGGCGACGATGATCAGGTCGCCGGGCTGGAGGCCCGAGGTCTTGTTGTCTAGATCGAGGAAGCCTGAGGGCACCCCGGTGATCTCGGAAGGGTTCTCCCGGTCGTGCAGTTCCTCGATGCGGGTCACCACCTGGTTGAGCAGGGGGTTGATGTGCACGAAGCCCTGCTGGTGGCGGTTGCCGGCCTCGGCGATGGCGAACACCTTGGCCTCGGCCTCGTCGAGCAGGGTCTTGGCGTCCTTGCCCATGGTGTTGAGGGCCGAGGTAGAGATTTCATCGCCCACGCTCACCAGCTTGCGCAGCACCGCCCGCTCCCGGACGATTTCGGCATAGCGGCCGATGTTGGCGGCGGACGGGGTGTTGGCCGCCAGCTCCCCCAGGTAGGCCAGGCCGCCGGTCTGCTCGGACTCGCCCGCCGCTTCGATCAATTCGAACACCGTCACCACGTCGGCCGGCTTTGCCTTTTCCATCAGGCCGGCGATGTGGCGGAAGATGCGGCGGTGCTCGTCCCGGTAGAAGTCGCTCTCGTTCACCTTGTCCGCGATCTTGTCCCAGGCCTGGTTGTCGAGCAGCAGGCCGCCCAGCAGCGACTGTTCCGCCTCCATGGAGTGGGGCGGCACGCGCAGTTGGGCGAGGGCCGGATCGATGGACTGAGAGACGTCGGACTTGCGTTTGAAGGTGCGGGTGGGGCTGTTCACAGCGGCGGCCAGAATTCGGTGGAAAGAGTAACGAGGGGGCGATTTTACCCTGCCGGTCGGCGGGGCCGGCGGCATTTTGCTCAGGCGGCCACAAAGCAAAATGCCGCCCAGCTTGCGCTGGACGGCATTCGTGCCGAAGCAGTTTGCCGGGTGCCGCGGCACCCGAACCGGCTTAGTGCTCGCCGAGCACGGAGACGGTGACCTGCACCACCACGTCGGTGTGCAGGGCGACGTCCACCGGGAAGTCGCCGATGGTCTTGAGGGCGCCTTCCGGCATCCGCACCATCAGCTTTTCCACGGCGAAGCCCTGGGCTTGCAGGCCTTCGGCCACGTCGTGGTTGGTGACGGAACCGAACAGGCGGCCGTCGACGCCGGCCTTGCGGGAGATCTGGACCATCAGGCCGGCGAGCTTTTCGCCCACGGCTTGAGCGGCAGCCAGCTTCTCGGCGGCGGCCTTTTCCAGCTCGGCGCGCTTGGCTTCGAACTGGGCCAGGGCGTCCGGGGTGGCGCGGCGGGCAACGCCGTTGGGGATCAGGTAGTTACGGGCATAGCCGTCCTTGACCTTGACCACGTCGCCCAGGTTGCCGAGGTTCACGACCTTTTCGAGCAGAATGATTTGCATGTTTCGTTCTCCCGATCAGGCGTGGTTGTCGGTGTAGGGCATCAGGGCCAGGAAGCGGGCGCGCTTGATGGCGAGCGACAGCTGGCGCTGGTAGCCGGCCTTGGTGCCGGTCAGGCGGGCGGGCATGATCTTGGCGTTTTCGGCGATGAAGTCCTTCAGCACTTCAACGTCCTTGTAGTCGATCTGTTCGACTTTCTCGGCGGTGAAGCGGCAGAACTTGCGACGCTTGAACAGGCCGCCGCGCTGGGGGCGCTTCTTGTTCTTGTCGTCGTTACGCTTGCCAAAGGGTCTGGGCATTTTCGTTTCCTTCCAAAAATTCGATCGTGATCACATGCAGGACGGGTTGTCGGCTGTTGCGGCTGCGGGCGGCGAGAAATCCGGTAATCCGGAGGTTCTGCCCGGGCTGGGCGGCGTTCAGTAGTTTCGCCGTCTCGCCCAGGGCCACCACGCCGAGTTCGCATTCCACCTTGCGTTTCAGCCCGGCCTCGATCTGTTCCGAGGCGTGGGTGACGCGTCCTTCGACCACTGGCACCCCGGCCGGGGTGTAACGCAGCGCTTTCTTTTCGGAAAGGCTGCCGGCGAACACTATTCGGTTGGCCGCAGCGGTGTCAGGCGGGGAAGCCGTGTCCGACAATGATCCTGCTTGAATGCGTTAGGCAGCCGGCTGGGCGGCTTCGGCGGGGGCAGCGCCCTCGGCCTTTTCGCCGTTCAGCAGGTTCTTGGACTTCTCTTCCTTCATCATGGGAGAAGGAGCGATGATCGCGTGCTTCATCTTCACGACGAGGTGGCGCAGCACGGCGTCGTTGAACTTGAAGGCGTGTTCGAGTTCGGCCAGGGTCTCGCCATTGCACTCGATGTTCATGAGCACGTAGTGGGCTTTGTGGACCTTCTGGATCGGGTAGGCCATCTGGCGGCGGCCCCAGTCTTCCAGGCGGTGCAGCGTGCCGTTCTGGGAGGTCACGAGCGACTTGTAGCGCTCGATCATCGCCGGGACCTGTTCGGACTGGTCCGGATGGACGATGAAAACGATTTCGTAATGGCGCATGAATTCTCCTTGTGGATCGAAGCCCGCCGCCATGCGTGTACGGTCGGGCAAGGTGAGAAAGCAGGAAAGCCCGCGATTATAGCGGGCTTTCCCTTTGAAGATCAAGGCTGACCGGGTGTTTCGGTACCGGCCGCGAGGTGCGGCACCCTGCCCCGTCAGCCCAGGTTGGCGACGATGTAGCGCTTGATCGCGTCGGTATCGGCGTCCATCACCTCGACGCGCTGGGGCAGGTTCTCCAGCCCTTGCAGGCCCTCGGGCACCACCGGGGCACGGCCCAGGGCCTCCTCGATGGTCTCGGCGAACTTGGCCGGCTGGGCGGTTTCCAGCACCACCATGGGGATGCCGGCCTGGCGGTGTTGCCGGGCCACCTTGACGCCGTCGGCGGTGTGGGTGTCGATCATCACGCCATGCTTTTCCCACACGTCGCGGATGGTGGCCAGGCGGTCGGCGTGGCTGCTGGCGCCGGAGGCGAAGGCAAAGCCGGCCAGCTTGCCCATGTGCGGGGTGCCGTTCAGGTCGAAGGCGCCGCCCGCATCCACCTTGGCCCACAGGTCGCGCACCACGGCCGGGTCACGGCCCACCAGATCGAAGACGAAGCGCTCGAAGTTGGAAGCCTTGGAAATATCCATGGACGGGCTGGAAGTGACGAAGGTCTCGGCGGTCTTGCGCGGCCGGTAGACGCCGGTGCGGAAGAACTCGTCGAGCACGTTGTTCTCGTTGGTGGCCAGCACCAGCTTGGCGATGGGCAGGCCCATCTGGCGGGCGATGTGGCCGGCGCAGATGTTGCCGAAGTTGCCCGAGGGCACGCAGAACGCCACCTGCTCATCGTTGTTGGCGGTGACGGCGAAGTAACCCTTGAAGTAATAGACGATCTGGGCGGCGACCCGGGCCCAGTTGATCGAGTTGACCGCGCCGATCTTGTACTGGGCCTTGAAGGCGGCGTCGTTGGAGACGGCCTTCACGATGTCCTGGGCGTCGTCGAACATGCCGCGCACGGCGATGTTGAAGATGTTGGCGTCCTGGAGCGAGTACATCTGGGCGCGCTGGAAGGCACTCATCTTGCCGTGGGGCGAGAGCATGAACACCTTGACGCCGTGCTTGCCGCGCATGGCGTATTCGGCGGCAGAACCGGTGTCGCCGGAGGTGGCGCCGAGGATGTTGATCGCCTCGCCGCGCTTGTCCAGCACGTACTCGAACAGGTTGCCGAGCAACTGCATGGCCATGTCCTTGAAGGCCAGGGTCGGGCCGTTGGACAGTTCCTGCAGGTAGAAGCCCTCTTCCAGCTTGGTCAGCGGGGTGATCTCGGCCGCCGCGCCGCCGTTGCGGGTGTAGCAGTAGACGTCGGCGGTGTAGGTCTTGCGGCAGATGGCCTTGAGGTCGTCCGCCGGAATGTCGGTGACGAACTTGGAGAGGATGGCGAAGGCCAGGTCGGCGTAGGACAGCTGGCGCCAGGCATCCAGCTCGGCCCGGGTGACCCGGGGCGCCTCTTCCGGCAGGTACAGGCCGCCGTCCGGCGCCAGGCCGCCCAGGAGGATGTCGCAGAAGGAAGGCTCGGCGGCCTGGCCGCGGGTGGAAAGGTAACGCATCGGGAAAGTGCGGGCGTGAAAGATGAAACCGGTGATTTTAGCATGGCGCCGCCATGCCGCCCGGCCCTCGCTTGCCCCCCGCCGAGGCCGCTTCTACAGTGAATGGGTCATGGTTTTTTTCCTCCTTCGCCATGAGCGCCCCCTACAATCAAGCCTCGTTGCTGCACATCCACCGGGTCGGCGATTACTGCGCCCTCCTCGACATGCTTGGCGTGGGCGCCCTGCTGGTCGATCCGGCGGATGGCCGCCTCCTCCACGCCAACGGCACCGGCCTGGCCATCCTGGGCCGGTCGGCGGCCGAATTGATGTGGCCCCTGCCGGCGCCGGAATGGGCCCTGTTCGACGCCCAAGGGAATCCCCTGCCCGCCGAACGCAATCCGCTGGAAATCGTGCGCACCACGGGCCAGGCCACGGACGAAGAGTTCGCTCGCCTGGGCCCCGGGGAAATGGGCCGCTGGGTCCGCATCCGCGCCCTGCCGGTGCAAAGCCATGCCGGAGGGCTGGGCGGCATCCTGGTGGGACTGGTGGACATGTCGGTGGCCGACGTTTCGGCCCTTCTGGCCGAACGCATCCTCAATGGCGAGATTGCCCGGGCGCGGCGCTACGGCGGCGAATTTTGCCTGGGATTGCTGCGGCTGGAGACGTCGGATTCGCCCCTCGCCGCCAACGACCCGGGCACGGCCCCGGATGACGTGGCGCGGCGTTTGCGTGCGGAGCTACGCGGCGCGGACACGATGGCCTCCTGGGGCGACAATACTTTTCTGGTCCTGATGCCAGAACAGGCTCTCCAGGCCGGCAGCGGCAGCCTGGAACGGCTGCGCCGCAGCGCGGCGGCCCTGCCGGCCGAGAACGGGGCGATGGTTCTCACCGGCGGCATCACTGCGTTCTGGCCTGCCGATACCCGCGAAACGGTTCTGGCCCGGGCCGGCGACGCCCTGGAACAGGCCCGCCAGGCCGGCGGCAACAGAATTTGCGCCTGCTGATCCGGAAAACGGCGCAGCGCTGCCGGTCGGCAGCACGGGGTCAGGGCAGTTCCTCCACCTTCAGCCACAGGGTGCCGCCGCTGCTGGCCGCGCGGCTGCTCACCGTCCCATTGATCCGCCCCTGGGCGTTGCTTTCCTGAACACTGCCGCCCAGGGCGATCCATTCCCCGAGCCGGCCGGATACGGTGGTGCTCAGACGCTCGGCCTGGACGCTGCCCGGCCCGTAACTGCCGGGCCGACTGGCCTGGGGGCTGATGTCCAGGGTCACCCGGTCCCCCGCCAGGCGCGGCACGGCGTAAAAGCCCTGACCCAGGTCCTGCCAGACCACGCTCTGGGACACCACCGCGCCGCCCGGGCCGGCCACCACCTGAGTGAGCGGCAGGGGCACGGACTGGCCCGCCTGGATGAAGGCCTGCCCGCCTTCCACCACCTGCACCGTTTGCAAACTGCGCTCGCTGCGCCGCCCTTCCCCAGCCACCACCCCGGCGGTGACGCGGGACGCGCTACTGGCGGCACCCAGGCTGACGCTGGCCCCCTCAGCCAAGCGACGGGGCTCGCGGATCTTCACGGTGCCGTCGCCGAGCACCACCGTACCCGACACACCGGCCTCCTGACGCGCCTCGCTGTCCTGACGGTCGCGGCTGACATGGATCACCAAGCGGCGCAGGGGCCGGTCCAGGCTGGCCAGGAGGCGCTTGATCTCCTCCCGGTTGGCCCGGGAGGCCCGCAGGATGAGTTGGTTATTGGCGCCCTGGAGCACGCCGCCGGGTTCGACGAAGGGGCGCAACTGGGGCACCACCTCTTCGGGCAAACGGTGGCGGAGGGGAATGATCTCCACCTCCTGGGCCGACGCCGGCAGGGCGAGCGACCAGGCAACAGCCAAGGCAAGCAGGAAAACGGTCAGGCGACCCATGGGAACTCCGGCAGGCGGGCAGATGAAAGCGCCGGCCCCCTGGCCGGCATTCAGCCTATCTTGGCCCGCCGGACCGACCGGGACAAGTGCCGGCGGCGCGGGAAGCACCCGCCATCCCTGCCCTGCCCCACACCCGCCACCGTGCCGCTCAAGCCAGCTGAGAACTCTCCGTCGTGTCTGCCGCTCCGGCCCAGGGCAGCTCCAGGCAGGCCGACAGGCCGCCTTCGGGGCGGTTGCGCAGGACCAGGTCGCCGCCTTGCTGGCGAGCCGTTTCCCGGGCGATGGAAAGGCCCAGCCCGACGCCGCCGGTGGCCCGGCTGCGGGACGATTCGACGCGGAAGAATGGCTCGAACACCTGCTCCAGCAACGCCTCGGGAATGCCTGGGCCGTCATCCTGGATTTCGATGCGCACCTTGTCGCCGGCCTCGCCGAGCAGCACCCGGGCCTGGCCGCCGTAGCGGATGGCGTTCTCCAGCAGGTTGGCCAGGCAGCGGCGCAGGGCCACCGGCTGGGCCTCCACCGGACCGGCCTCGCCGCTGACGCTGGCCGGCTTGCCCTGCTCCTGCAGGTCGTCCACCAGGGAATGGACCAGGGCCGTGACGTTGAGGCGTACCGGCGGCTCGCGCCGGGCGTCGTCGCGCAGGGTTTGCAGGGTGGCGTCGAGCATGGCGGCCATTTCCGTCATGTCGTGGCGCAGCTGGATTCGCAGGTCCGCGTCGGCGATGCGCTCGGCGCGCAGCTGCATGCGGGTCAGGGGGGTGCGCAGGTCGTGGGAGACCGCCGCCAGGAAACGGTTGCGCTCCGCCACCTGGCGGCGGATGCGCTGCTGCATGCGGTTGAAGGCGTCCGCCGACTGGCGCGCCTCCAGGGTGCCTTCCAGCGGCAGGGGTGGGCTTTCCAGGTTTTCCGCCAGGCGCGTGGCCGCCTCGCCCAGGCGCTGGATCGGCCGGGCCAGGGTGCGGGCGCCGAACCAGGCCCCCAGGGCCAGGGCGCCGATCTGGGCCAGCACCCCCAGCCAGTAGCCCAGGTGGTGAATCGGCGGAAAGCCCGGCCGGGGCGGATGGCGGGCCGGAGGCTCGCGTCGCTCATGGGGCTGGAGCGTATCCGGCGGTGGAGCGTCCGGGCGGCCCGGCATCACCGGGGGCGGCCCGGGAACGCCGGCCAGGGGCGGCGGCTCCGGCGGACCTACAGGCGCCGGCCGGAACTGGTCGAACACGGAGAAGACCAGCAGCGAGAGCAGGATGTGGCTGATCAGGATGCCCGCCAGAAGAACGGCGAACAGCTGGCCGAACAGGGTCTGGGGCAGCCAGCGGCGGGCGGCCAGGCGGGCCCAGACCCGGCGGATCACCGGGTTTCCCCGACACCGCTGACGGCGCTGGCGAACAGGTAGCCTTCGCCACGCACGGTCATGATCAGGCGCGGGTCCCGGGGGTCCTCGCCGAGCTTCTGGCGCAGCCGGGAGACGAGCAGGTCGATGCTGCGGTCGAAGGCTTCCATGGTCCGTCCCCGAGCGGCGTCGAGCAGCTGGTCCCGGGACAGGACCCGCTTCGGCCGTTCGAGAAAGACCCAGAGCAGGCGAAATTCGGCATTGGACAGCGGCACCACCTCGCCGCCGGGGGACACCAGCTGGCGCAGCACCCGGTGCAGCCGCCAGCCGGAAAAGCCGATTTCCTCGCCGCCGCCCTCCCCGACCGCTTCGGCCAGCCCCTTGGCGGCGGCGCCTTCGGGCGCAACCCGGCGCAGCACGGTGCGGATGCGGGCCACCAGTTCCCGGGGCTCGAAGGGCTTCACCACGTAGTCGTCGGCCCCCAGTTCAAGGCCGACGATGCGGTCGCTGGCCTCGCCCCGGGCGGTGAGCATCACCACCGGCAGGCGCGAGGTGTCGCGCAACTGGCGGCACAGGCTAAGGCCGTCCTCCCCGGGCAGCATGACGTCGAGCACCACCAGATCGAAGTCGTGCTCCGCCAGGGCCTCCCGCATCGCCGGACCATCGCCCACGCCGAGGGGGTCCAGGTTGAACTGGGCCAGGTAGGCACAGAGCAGTTCACGAATCTGCTCGTCGTCGTCCACGATCAGGATACGGGCGGGGCTGGACATGGGCGTCCTCAACGGGCGGCGGGAGCCGAAGTGGCAGGTGCAGCAGGTGCAGCCGGGGCGCCGTCGCCGGGACGGCGGGAACCGCGCTGTCCATGGCCACGCTCGGGGCCGCCCTTGCGGTCGAGCCGCTCGGCCATGAAGGTCTGGACCTGGCGCTTCTGGCCCGCGTCCAGGCTGTCATAGACCGCCAGCCACTGGTCGCGCAGGTCGCGCATGCGCTGCTGGGCTGCGGCCATCTCGTCGTCGTGGCGCTTGGCCAGGGCGTGCAGGTCGGCATCGCCCGCCGCCAGGGATTTCTTCAGTTCGGCGCGGCGCGCGTGCATTTCCTCGTGCCGCTTGCGGCCTTCTTCCCGGGCCGTCTTGGCGGCGGCATCGGCCTTGGCCCAGAGGGCTTCCTGCTGGGGCGTCAGCTTGAGCTGATCGTGCAGCTTGGCGAACGGCGCCGCAAAAGGCGGCATGCCGTGATCGCCGTCGTGGGGCATGGCACCGGCGGCGGCACTGAGGGCCAGGGCACCGATGGAAATGGCCAGGATGAGGGGACGGAGTGAGGTTTTCATGGGCGGCTCCTTGCGGAAACGGGTCAGGAGCCTGCAGGTTAAGGGCGAGACGTATCCCGCCCATATCCGAGTTGTATCGGTTTGTTACCTGTCCTCAGCCACTCAGCCATCGAGCAGATGTGGCAGGGCCAGGTATTCCTGGGAGCGCATTTCGGTAAGGCGGCTGACGGTACGGAAGAATTCGCCGGAATGGGTGCCGGCGGTGTAGACCTGCTCCGGCTCGCACGCGGCGGTGGCCACCAGCTTGACCCGGTGGTCGTAGAGCACGTCCACCAGCCAGGTGAAACGCCGCGCCTCGTTGGCCTGGGCCGGGGTCAGGCGGGGAATGCCGGAGAGCAGCACGGTGTGGTAGGCCCGGGCCAGTTCCAGATAATCGTTCTGGGAACGGGGGCCGCCGCACAGGACCTCGAAGTCGAACCAGATGACGCCATTGGCGCGACGCCGGGTGGGAATCTCCCGGCCCAGCACCTCGATCGCCCCGCCCTTCTTGCCCGGCTCGCCGGCCAGGGACTTGAAGGCATCGGCCAGCCGCTCCTCGGCGTCGGCATCGGCGGGCACGTGGAAAATGTCCACCTGGGTCAGGGCGCGCAGCCGGTAGTCGATGCCGGCCTCGACTTCCAGCACGTCGAGCCTGTCCTTGAGCAGGTCGATGGTGGGCAGGAAGTTGGCGCGCTGTAGGCCGTTGGGATAGAGGTTGTCCGGCGGGTAGTTGGAGGTCATCACCAGCACCACGCCCCGGGAGAAGAGCCCGGTGAGCAGGCGCCCCAGGATCATGGCGTCGGCGATGTCGGATACGTGGAATTCGTCGAAGCACAACAGCCGGGTGGCGGCGGCGATGCGGGCCGCCACCTTTTCCAGCGGGTCGGCCTCGCCCTTGAGGGTCTCCAGCTCCCGGTGCACCTTCTGCATGAAG
Source organism: Oryzomicrobium sp. (assembly GCF_036820405.1). NCBI lineage: Bacteria > Pseudomonadati > Pseudomonadota > Betaproteobacteria > Rhodocyclales > Rhodocyclaceae > Oryzomicrobium > Oryzomicrobium sp. The sequence continues at coordinate 87,035 of NZ_DAISLS010000014.1, read as the reverse complement.
GCGTGGAAGTGGATACGGCGCTTGCGCTGGTAAGGCACGGACTCGAAGAAGCAGTCCATCAGGAAGCTTTTACCCCGACCCACGCCCCCCCAGAAATACACGCCCCGGGGCGCCGCCAGACGGGAATGGATCACCTTGCGCACCGCCGAGCGGCGCTTGGCCTTGAAGGTGAGCAGTTCGCTGTAAAGCTGTTGCAGGCGCTCGGCGGCGGCCCGCTGGGCCGGATCGGCGCTGTAGCCCTTGGTGGCGAGGAGCTGCTCGTAACGGTCGAGCATGCCCCGTTCGGAAACCTGAAGAATTCGATGCGGCATGGCGTGCATTAGGCGGTAACGGCCTGCGGCGGGCGGGCGGCGCCTCGCTTCTGCGGCGGCAGGCGAAAGGGTCGATTTTAGTCGAAGCGCCCCGTCAGGCCCAACCTGCCGTCACGTTCTGAACGTTCTGCGACTTGCCAACTCCCCGCCCGGAGTTCTATGCTGCACTGCAACACAACAACTACACCCGACCGATCAACTTCTGTCGCGGAGGCCCCAGCATGTCCCCCACCGTCCCTTTCGCCGCCACCGTCACCAGCCTGCAACAGCTTGCCGCCACGGGCACCCGCACCCTGGCCGCCGCCCTGGAATACAGCCACGACCGCTGGCAGCGCCACATCCTCACCCTCGACGCGCTGCGCGAACGGGGCAACCAGTACCTGGCCCACGCCCGTTCGGGCAAGCCGCCGGTGCTGGTATTCGACTACGACATCGTGATGGACGGGCGCACCCTGCCCCAGCCGGCCAACTACGCCCTGGCACGCATCCATCCCCCCGCCGACTGCCCGGCTACCGACCCGGCCAAGCGCCCCTTCGTCGTCATCGACCCCCGGGCCGGCCACGGGCCGGGGATCGGCGGCTTCAAGATCGACAGCGAGATCGGCATCGCCCTGCGCCAGGGGCACCCCTGCTACTTCGTGATGTTCTTCCCCACGCCGGAACCGGGGCAGACCATCGAATGCGTGGCCCGGGCCGAGATCGCCTTCCTGCAAAAAGTTAACGCCCTGCACCCGGATGCCGAAGGCAAGCCCTTCGTCATTGGCAACTGCCAGGGCGGCTGGGCCCTGATGATGCTTGCGGCAGCGGCGCCCAACCTGGTGGGGCCGATCCTGCTGGCCGGTTCTCCCGTCTCGTATTGGGCCGGGGTGCGCGGCAAGAACCCGATGCGCTATTCCGGCGGCCTGCTCGGCGGCACCTGGCTGGCCTCCCTGGCCGGCGACCTGGGCAACGGCCGCTTCGACGGCGCCTACCTGGTGAACAACTTCGAGCAGCTCAACCCGGCCAACACCTACTGGAGCAAGCTCTACAATCTGTTCGCCAAGGTGGATTCGGAGCGGGAGCGCTTCCTCGAATTCGAACGCTGGTGGGGCGGCCACTACCTGCTCAACAAGCAGGAGATGGAGTGGATCACCCAGAACCTGTTCGTCGGCAACCGGCTGAGCACCGGCCAGGTGGTCACCAGCGATGGCGGCACCCGTATCGATCTGCGCAACATCCGCTCGCCGATCATCGTCTTCGCCTCCTGGGGCGACAACATCACCCCGCCCCAACAGGCGCTCAACTGGATTCCCGACCTCTACGAGAGCGTGGACGACATCCGCCTCAACGAGCAGACCATCGTCTATTGCTTGCACGAGCAGATCGGGCATCTAGGCATCTTCGTGTCCGCCACCGTGGCGCGCAAGGAGACCGACAAGCTGGTGGGCACCCTGGAACTGATCGACACCCTGCCCCCGGGACTGTACGAGGCAATCATCGAGGATACCCACCCGGAAATGCCGGGCCGCGAATACGTCCAGGGCCGCTACCTGGTGCGCTTCGCCCCGCGCACCCTGGACGACATCCTGGCCCTGGACGACGGCCGGGACGACGAGGAAGCCTTCGAGGTGGTCAAGCGGGTCGCCGTGGCCAACCAGGGCCTCTACGACACCTTCGTCTCCCCGGTGGTGAAGAGCCTGAGCAACGAGATCACCGCCGAGGCCAGCCGCAATTTCAACCCGGCCCGGGCCGAGCGCTGGTGGTTCTCCGACGCCAACCCGCTGCTCTGGCCCCTGCGCCCCCTGGCCGGCCTGGTGCATCACCAGCGCCGCCCGGCAGCGGAGGACAACCCCTTCGTCGGCCTGGAAAAGCAGGTATCGGCCCAGATCGAGGTCGCCTGGGACGCTTACCGGGACAGCCGGGATTCGCTCCAGGAAAAACTCTTCCAGCTGATCTACGAATCGCCGATGCTGAAGGCCCTGGTGGGCATGGGCTCCTACGCCAGCCGCCGCCCGGAGCAGGCCCACAGCTGGATGGAAGAGGAATTCCGCCGCCTCAAGCGCCACGCCCTGGAGGGCTCCTTCGAGCACGGCACGCCCCTGGAAGGGCTGGTGCGGGCCATCCTGTTCACCAAGCCCGACCTGGGCGGCTTCGACGAGCGGCCCTTCAACCTGCTGCGCGAACGCATCCACGAAGCCGGCCTGCCCGAGCTCCCCACCCTCGCCAATCTCAAGGCGGCGGTGAAGCGCCAGGCCTTCCTGGTCCTGCTCGACGAGGAACGGGCCCTGGCCGCCCTGCCCGGCCTGCTGCCGACCCGGGCGGACCGCCAGCGCGCCCTGTCCACCGCCTACACTCTGGCCGAGGCCCGGGGCGACCTGGGCAGCGACCAGGGCAACACCTTCCTGCGCCGCCTGGCCCGCCTGGCGGAGGTGCTGAACGAGCCCGTTCCCCTCCCCCCGGCCAAATCAGCCAAGCCCCAGCCAGCCATTGCCGCCGCCGATGCCCCGTCTGCCCGGCAGCGCCCGGCCGCCCGGCGCACGGTGAGCACCGTGGCCGGCGATGGCGGTACCGTCCCCGCGGCGGCAAAACCTCAGGCAAAACCCAAAACCAGCGGCAACGGCCAGGCCGCTTCGGCCGGTAAAAAGGCTGTCCCCCGCCCGGCCAACCGGCGTAAAACCGCGGAAGGCTGATCCGGCCGGGGCTACGGACGGGAGGCGCAAGCCCCCCTCCCAAACGGACAACGGGCGAGTTCCCTAAGGAACCCGCCCGTTGTGCCTTGAGGCGCAAGACAGCCCCCGGCCTGGGCCGGGAGCCGGCCGTACTTAGAAGTGCAGCGGACGCTTGTCGCAGGCCAGGGCCGCTTCGTGCACCGCTTCCGACAGGGTCGGGTGGGCGTGACAGATGCGGGCCAGGTCTTCGGAGGCGGCGCCGAACTCCATGGCCACCACGCCTTCCGAGATCAGCTCGGAGGCGTTGGCACCGATGATGTGCACCCCCAGGATGCGATCGGTCTCGGCGCAGGCCAGCATCTTGACGAAGCCGGTGGGGTCGCCCATGCCCAGGGCCCGGCCGTTGGCCAGGAACGGGATCTTGCCGACCTTGTAGGCCACGCCTTCGGCCTTGAGCTGCTGCTCGGTCTTGCCGACCCAGGCGATTTCCGGGCTGGTGTAGATGACCCAGGGCACGGTGTCGAAGTTGCAGTGGCCGGCCTGACCCGCCATCAGCTCGGCGACCATCACGCCCTCTTCCATGGCCTTGTGGGCCAGCATCGGGCCGCGCACCACGTCGCCCACGGCCCAGATGCCGGCAACGCCGGTCTGGCAGTGGCCGTCCACCTGGACGAAGCCGCGCTCGTCGAGCTTAACGCCCACCTTGTCGGCGCTCAGGCCGTCGGTGTTGGGAACGCGGCCGACGGAGACGATCAGGCGGTCGGCATCGAGCTTCTGGGCCTTGCCGTCCTTGTCGGTGTAAGCGATGGACACGCCCTTCTTGGTCACCTTGACGTCGCCGATCTTGACGCCCAGGTTGATGTTCAGGCCCTGCTTGGTGAACACCTTGAGGGCTTCCTTGGCCACGTCCTGGTCGGCGGCGGCGAGGAAGTCGGGCATGGCTTCGAGGACGGTCACCTCGGAACCCAGGCGGCGCCACACGGAGCCCATTTCCAGGCCGATCACGCCGGCGCCGATGATGGCCAGCTTCTTCGGCACGCCGTCGATTTCCAGGGCGCCGATGTTGTCGCAGACGATCTTGTTGTCCACCGGGATGGTTGGCAGGTGGCGGGCCTTGGAGCCGGTAGCGATGATGACCTGCTTGGCCTCGACCACTTCGTCGCCCACCTTGACCTGCCAACCGGCTGCGCCCTGGCCGACGAAGCTGCCGTGGCCGTTGAGCTGGGTGACCTTGTTCTTCTTGAACAGGCCCTTGATGCCGGAGGTGAGTTGGGTCACCACCTGGGACTTGCGGCCCATCATCTTGGCCACGTCGATCTTCGGCGTGCCGACGGAGATGCCCTGATCGGCGAAGGAATGACCGGCTTCCTCGAACAGGTGGGAGGTGTGCAGCAGGGCCTTGGAGGGGATGCAGCCCACGTTCAGGCAGGTGCCGCCGAGGCGGGGCTCGCCCTTGGGGTCGGCGTAGGGATTGGATTCGCAGCAGGCCACGGAAAAGCCCAGCTGGGCGGCACGGATGGCAGCCACGTAGCCGCCGGGGCCGCCGCCGATGACGAGAACGTCGAATTGTTTGGACATGTGAGGTACCTCGTGATGCGCCGAGACCGCCGGCGCCCGGAGTCAGAGCTTGGTTTCTCTGGCCCGGGCCCCTGCGGTCTCTGCGTTGATGCGGTTGAAGGCCGGGGCTTAGACGCCGAGCAGCAGGCGGGCCGGATCTTCCAGGGCTTCCTTCATGGCCACCAGGCCCAGCACGGCTTCGCGGCCGTCGATGATGCGGTGGTCGTAGGACATGGCCAGGTAGTTGATCGGGCGGACCACCACTTGACCGTTCTCGACCACGGCGCGGTCCTTGGTGGCGTGAATGCCGAGGATCGCGGACTGGGGCGGGTTGATGATCGGGGTGGACAGCATGGAACCGAACACGCCGCCGTTGGAGATGGAGAAGGTGCCGCCGGACAGCTCTTCGATGGTGAGCTTGCCGTCCTTGGCCTTGGCGCCGAACTCGGCGATCTTCTTCTCGATGTCGGCGATGGACATCTGGTCCGCATCACGCAGGATGGGCACCACCAGACCGCGGGGGGAGCCCACGGCGATACCGATGTCGATGTAGCCGTGATAGACGATGTCGTTGCCGTCCACCGAGGCGTTCAGGATCGGGTACTTCTGCAGGGCGGCCACGGCCGCCTTGACGAAGAAGCCCATGAAGCCCAGACGCACGCCGTGCGCCTTCTCGAACTTCTCGCCGTACTGCTTGCGCAGGGCCATCACGGGCGCCATGTTCACCTCGTTGAAGGTGGTCAGGATGGCGTTCTCGTTCTTGGACTGCAGCAGGCGCTCGGCGATGCGGGCGCGCAGGCGGGTCATCGGCACGCGTTGTTCCGGGCGGTCGCCCAGATTCACGGCCACCGGCGGGGTCGGCAGCACCGGCTTGACGGCGGCATTGACCACCGGGCCGGCGGCAGGCTTGGCCTGGGCGGCCAGGGCATCTTCCTTGGTGACGCGACCACCGCGGCCGCTGCCGGCCACGTCGCCGGCGGCGATGCCCTTTTCGTCCAGAATCTTGCGCGCGGCGGGCATGGCCACGCCAGCAGCGGCAGGCGCTGCAGCGGGGGCGGCCACCGCCGGAGCGGCCTTGGCGGCAGGGGCCTCGGCCTTGGCGGCGGGCGCAGCAGCACCGGCCTTGGCTTCGGTGTCGATCTGGGCGATCACTTCACCGGAAACGACGGTGTCGCCGTTGCCCTTGATCAGCTTCACGATCACGCCGGAGTCGGGAGCGGGCAGCTCGAGCACGACCTTGTCGGTTTCGATGTCGATCAGGTTCTCGTCGCGGGAGACCGCTTCGCCTTCCTTCTTGTGCCAGGAAACCAGGGTCGCTTCGGAAACGGATTCCGAGAGTTGCGGAACTTTGACGTCAATGATCATTTTATTCTCCGTGTCATCCCGTATGGGTGCTGTCGCTTCTTACTTGAGTTTGCCGAGAGCGGCGTCGATCACGGCCTTCTGCTGCTCGTTGTGCTTGGCCAGGTAGCCGACGGCGGGGGCCGCGGCAGCCGGGCGGGCAGCCAGGCACAGCGATTGGCCGGTCTGCAGGCCGCGCTCGAAGTGATGCAGGGTGGCGTACCAGGCCCCCTGGTTGGTCGGCTCTTCCTGGCACCACACCACTTCCTTGGCCTTCGGGTACTTCTTCAGCTCGGCCGCGTACTGGGCGTCGGGGAACGGGTAGAGCTGTTCCACGCGGATCAGGGCGATGTTGTTCAGCTTGCGCTCGCGGCGGGCGGCCAGCAGCTCGTAGTAGATCTTGCCGGAGCAGGCCACCACGCGGGTCACCTTCTTCGGGTCGATGCTGGCATCGGTTTCGCCGATCAGCGGCTGGAACTTGCCCTTGGACAGCTCGGCCAGGGTGGAAACGGCTTCCTTGTGGCGCAGCAGGGACTTGGGCGACATCACCACCAGCGGCTTGCGCTGCTTGCGCACCATCTGCCGACGCAGCAGGTGGAAGATCTGGGCCGGGTTGGAGGGCACGCAGACTTCCCAGTTCTGCTCGGCGGAGAGCTGCAGGTAGCGTTCCAGGCGGGCGGAGGAGTGCTCGGGGCCCTGACCTTCGTAGCCGTGAGGCAGGAGCATCACCAAGCCGCACAGGCGGCCCCATTTGGCTTCGCCGGAGCACAGGAACTGGTCGATCACCACCTGGGCGCCGTTGGCGAAGTCGCCGAACTGGCCTTCCCAGACCACCAGCTCGTTGGGCTCGGCGGTGGCGTAGCCGTATTCGAAGGCCAGCACGGCCTCTTCGGACAGCACCGAGTCGAAGCACTGGAAGTAGCCCTGCTTCTCTTGCAGGTGGGCCAGGGGCAGGTAGATGCCGGCGTCCCAGCGCTCCCGGTTCTGGTCGTGGAACACGGCATGGCGGTGGAAGAAGGTGCCGCGGCCGACGTCCTCGCCGGACAGACGCACGCCGAAGCCCTGGGCCAGCAGGGTGGCGTAGGCCAGGTTCTCGCCCATGCCCCAGTCCACCGGCAGCTTGCCTTCGCCCATGGAGCGGCGGTCTTCGACGATCTTCTGCACGCGGGAGTGCAGGGTGAAGTTGGCCGGGATGGTGGTGAGGGCCTTGGCCAGACGCTTGAGTTCGGTCTGGGGCACCGAGGTGTCGGCGTTTTCCAGGTACTTCTTGGTCTGGTACGGGGTCCAGTCGTTGGCGAACTCACGCTTGAAGTTGGCCAGCACCGGGTTGTGCACCAGGCGGCCGTCGTCCAGGGCGGCGCGGTAGTCCTTGATCATCTGGTCGGCCTGACCCTCGGCGATGACGCCCTGGGTCTGCAGCTTCTCGGCGTACAGCTTGCGGGTGCCGGGGTGCGCCTGAACCTTCTTGTACATCAGGGGCTGGGTCACCATCGGCTCGTCCTGCTCGTTGTGGCCGAGCTTGCGGAAGCAGATGATGTCGATGACCACGTCCTTCTTGAATTCCTGACGGAATTCCAGGGCCAGCTGGGTCACCAGGGCCACGGCTTCGGGGTCGTCGCCATTGACGTGGAAGATGGGGGATTCGACCATCTTGAACACGTCGGTGCAGTACAGGGAGGAGCGCAGGTCGCGGGGATCGGAGGTGGTAAAGCCGATCTGGTTGTTCACGATGATGTGCACCGTGCCGCCCGTGCCGTAACCGCGGGTCTGGGAGAAGTTGAGCATCTCCTGGTTCACGCCCTGGCCGGCCACGGCGGCATCGCCGTGAATCAGCACCGGCACGACCTTGGCCTTGCCTTCGGCGCCGCGGCGGCGCTGGCGGGCATAGACGGAGCCCTCGACCACCGGGTTCACGATTTCCAGGTGGGACGGGTTGAAGGCCAGGGTCAGGTGGACCGGGCCGCCCGGGGTGCCCACGTCGGACGAGAAGCCGTTGTGGTACTTCACGTCGCCGGAGGAGAGATCGGAGGCCTTCTTGCCTTCGAACTCGGCGAAGAGCATGGAAGGAGCCTTGCCCAGGGTGTTCACCAGCACGTTGAGGCGGCCGCGGTGGGCCATGCCGATGACGATTTCCTCGACACCCTTGGAACCACCCACGTTGAGCAGCTCGTCCATGGCCACGATCAGGCTGTCGCCGCCTTCCAGGGAGAAGCGCTTCTGGCCGACGTAGCGGGTGTGCAGATAGCGTTCCAGGGTCTCGGCCGCGGTCAGGCGCTCCAGGAAGCGCTTCTTGTCCTCGGCGGAATACTTGCCCTTGCCGCGGATCGGCTCCAGACGCGCCTGAATCCAGCGCTTTTCCTGGGTGGCGGTGAGGTGCATATACTCGACGCCGACGGAGGAGCAGTAGGTCTCCTTGGCCGCATCGAGAATGTCCTTCAGGGTGGCCTGGTCGCCCACGGCGGCGAAGGAGCCGCTGTTGAAGGTCTGGTTCAGGTCGCCCTCGGTGAAGCCGTGGTAGGCCGGCTCCAATTCCGGGGTTTCGGGACGGTCGTGGCGCTTGAGCGGATCGAGCTGGGCCCAGCGGTTGCCGAGGAAGCGGTAGGCGTTGATCAGCTGCAGCGCGGCAACCTGCTTCTTGTCGTCCGCCTGGGCGGTCGCAGGGCGCTGGTAGCTCTGCTTGGCCAGTTCGGCGAAGGCGGCCACCACCGGCGCGTGGGGCACGTCGCGGGTGGCGAACCCGGGCATCTGCACCAGCTTGTCGAAGTAGTCGCGCCACTCGTCGGGCACGGAACCCGGATTCTCCAGGTAGTTTTCGTAGAGTTCCTCAACGAACGGCGCGTTGCCGCCGAAGAGGTAGGAATTGCCAAACATCTCCATCATCATGGCGATCACCTTGGTGTGCGTCTGTCTTGCTTGAGTGTTGCTTACCTGTCCCGGACATCCATCCTCGCGGCGACACGCCACGGGGGATACTGGGCAGTATGTTGTGAAAAAGGGGCGACGGGCGCCCCTTTCCCTTTACTTATGCACGCTTGTCCAGCGGCACGACGTCGCGCTTGGCGGCGCCGACGTACAGTTGGCGCGGCCGGCCGATCTTGTACTCGGGGTCCGTGATCATCTCTTCCCACTGGGTCATCCAGCCCACGGTGCGGGCCAGGGCGAAGATGCAGGTGAACATGGAGGTCGGGATGCCGAGGGCCTTCTGCACGATGCCGGAGTAGAAGTCCACGTTCGGGTAGAGCTTCTTCTCGACGAAGTACGGATCTTCCAGGGCGATCTTTTCCAGTTCCATGGCCAGCTTGAACAGGCGGTCGTTCTCCAGGCCGAGTTCCTTCAGAACATCGTTGCACACCTTGCGCATCAGCTTGGCGCGCGGGTCGAAGTTCTTGTACACGCGGTGACCGAAGCCCATCAGCTTGAAGGAGTCGTTCTTGTCCTTGGCGCGGGCGATGAACTCGGGCACGCGGGACACGTCACCGATCTCTTCCAGCATGTTCAGGCAGGCCTCGTTGGCGCCACCGTGGGCCGGGCCCCACAGGCAGGCGATGCCGGCGGCGATACAGGCGAAGGGGTTGGCGCCGGAGGAGCCGGCCAGACGCACCGTGGAGGTGGAGGCGTTCTGCTCGTGGTCGGCGTGCAGGGTGAAGATGATGTCCAGGGCGCGGACCAGCACGGGGTTCGGCTTGTACTCTTCGCAGGGGGTGCCGAACATCATGTGCATGAAGTTGGCGGTGTACCCCAGGTCGTTGCGCGGGTACATGAAAGGCTGCCCGGTGTTGTACTTGTACGCCATGGCCACGATGGTGGGCAGCTTGGCGATCAGGCGGTTGAAGCTGATGTTGCGGTGCTCGGCGTCGGAGAAGTCCGCAGCGTCGTGGTAGAAGGCGGACAGGGCACCGACCACGCCGACCATCACGGCCATCGGGTGGGCGTCGCGGCGGAAGCCGCTGTAGAACTTGGCCAGTTGCTCGTGCACCATCGTGTGCTGCTTGATGGTCTCTTCGAAGGATTCTTTTTGCTTCTTGTTGGGCAGTTCGCCGTTCTTCAGCAGGTAGGCGACTTCCAGGAAGTTGCACTGCTCGGCCAGTTGCTCGATGGGAAAGCCACGGTACAGCAGTTCGCCCTTGTCACCGTCGATGTAGGTGATCGTGGACTTGCAGCTGGCGGTGGAAAGGAAACCGGAGTCGTAGGTGAACAGCCCGGTTTTGCCACCGAGGGTGCGAATGTCGATCGTGTCGTTGCCGTGGGTCGGCGACATGATGGGGAATTCGACCGGGTCCTTGCCTTCGATCGTGAGAATAGCCTTGCGTTCGCTCATGTTTCTGTCCCTGTTAGGAAGTCTGCACTGCACCCTGCGAAGGAGCCAGCGCCTTGCCTAGGCGCGGCGCCGGCCTCTTCCGCCTGATCCCTACTTGCGCAACATGGCCAGTACTTCGGCCTCTTGCGGTGTTGCCGGCTCCAGGGTGCCGTTGATCAGCCCCCAGAGCTCGTGATCGTCCATGTCTGCCAGCTCCACGAACACCTGGACCTGCTCGTCGTTCAGGCTGGAGAACTTCTCGTCGAGAAATTTTTCCAGCGTGATATCCACTTCGAGCAGGCCCCGGCGCACGCAACGCCAGCGCAGGCGATTCAGTTCCTCTTGCGTAAGACTCACGGAATTCGTCCGATCAGACCGCGCGGCGAACCATCATGTCCTTGATCTTGCCGATGGCCTTGGTCGGGTTGAGACCCTTCGGGCAGACATCGACGCAGTTCATGATGGAGTGGCAACGGAACAGGCGGTACGGGTCTTCGAGGTTGTCGAGACGCTCGTTGGTCGCCTGGTCGCGGGTATCGGCCAGGAAGCGGTAGGCCGCCAGCAGGCCGGCGGGACCGACGAACTTGTCCGGGTTCCACCAGAAGGACGGGCAGGAGGTCGAGCAGCAGGCGCACAGGATGCACTCGTACAGCCCGTTGAGCTCTTCCCGGTCTTCGGGGGATTGCAGCCGCTCGCGTTCCGGTGCCGGATCGTTGTTGATCAGGTACGGCTTGATCGAGTGGTACTGCTTGAAGAACTGGGTCATGTCCACGATCAGGTCGCGCACCACCGGCAGGCCCGGCAGCGGACGCAGCACGATCGGCTGGGCCAGGCTGTCCATGTCGGTCAGGCAGGCCAGGCCGTTCTTGCCGTTGATGTTCATGGCGTCGGACCCGCACACGCCTTCGCGGCAGGAGCGGCGGAATGCCAGGGAATCATCCTTGGCCTTCAGCTTGACCATGGCGTCCAGCAGCTTGCGGTCGGTGGGCTCCAGCTCGACCGAAATATCCTGCATGTACGGCTTGTCGTCCTTGTCCGGATCGTAGCGGTAGATAGAAAACTTCACGGTAGCCATTTATCTGGAACTCCTTAGTAGGCGCGCTTCTTCAGGGCGATCGTCTCGACCGTCAGGGGCTTCATGTTCACCGGCTTGTAGTCGAGACGGTTGCCGTCGCGGAACCACAGGGTGTGCTTGAGCCATTCCTGGTCGTTGCGGCCATCGGGATGCTCGGGAGTATCCACCGCATCGTCGCGCACGTGGGCGCCACGGGATTCGGTACGGCCGTTGGCGGACACCATGGTGGCCTTGGCCACTTCGATGAGGTTCTCCAGCTCCAGCGCTTCGGTGCGGGCGGTGTTCCAGACCTGGGACTTGTCCTTGATCTCGGTGCGCTTCACGCGCTCTTCGACCTGGGAAATCATCTCCACGCCCTCGGCCAGCAGGTTCTTGAAGCGGAACACGCCGGCGTGGCCCTGCATGGTGCGCTGCATGGCCAGACGGACTTCATGCACGTTCTCGCCGGACTTCTGGCCGTCGAGGCGGGCGATACGGGCCAGGGACAGGTCGGCGGCGTCCTTGGGCAGCTCGCGGTGCGAGGCGGGCATGGCCTTGATGTCGTCGACCATGGTCTCGCCGGAGGACTTGCCGAACACCAGCAGGTCGAGCAGGGAGTTGGTGCCGAGGCGGTTGGCGCCGTGCACCGAGGCGCAGGCGCATTCGCCGGCGGCGTAGAAGCCCGTCACGGGGACGTTATAGTCGCCGCCCTGGGGGATCACGACGCGACCGGAGTAGTTGGTGGGGATACCGCCCATCTGGTAGTGACAGGTCGGCACCACCGGGATCGGGGTCTTGATCGGATCCACGCCGGCGAACTGGATGGCGATTTCACGAATGCCAGGCAGGCGCTTCATGATGGTGGCCGGTTCCAGGTGAGTGATGTCGAGCAGCACGTAGTCCTTGTTGGGACCACAGCCGCGGCCTTCCTTGATCTCGGTGGCCATGGCGCGGGACACCACGTCGCGGGACGCCAGGTCCTTGGCGTTCGGGGCGTAGCGTTCCATGAAGCGCTCGCCGGAGGAGTTACGCAGGATGCCGCCTTCGCCGCGCACCCCTTCGGTGATCAGCACGCCGGCACCGGCCACGCCGGTCGGGTGGAACTGCCAGAACTCCATGTCCTCGAGCGGGATGCCGGCGCGGGCCGCCATGCCGAGGCCGTCACCGGTGTTGATGAAGGCGTTGGTGGAGCTGTGGAAGATGCGGCCGGCGCCGCCGGTGGCGAACAGGGTGGCCTTGGCGTGGAAGATGTGGATCTCGCCGGTTTCCATCTCCATAGCGGTCACGCCCAGCACGGTGCCGTCCACGTCGCGGATCAGGTCCAGGGCCATCCATTCCACGAAGAACTGGGTGTTGGCCTTGACGTTGCGCTGATACATGGCGTGCAGCATGGCGTGACCGGTACGGTCGGCCGCGGCACAGGAACGGCGCACGGGGCGCTCGCCGAAGTTGGACATGTGGCCACCGAAGGGGCGCTGGTAGATCTTGCCGTTGTCCAGACGGTCGAAGGGCATGCCGTAGTGTTCGAGCTCGACCACCACTTCATTGGCCTTGCGGCACATGAATTCGATGGCGTCCTGGTCGCCCAGCCAGTCCGACCCCTTGACGGTGTCGTACATGTGCCAGTGCCAGTGATCTTCCTCGGAGTTGCCGAGGGAGGCGGCCACGCCGCCCTGGGCGGCCACAGTGTGGGAACGGGTCGGGAAGACCTTGGACAGCACGGCGGTCTTGAGACCGGCTTCGGACAGCTGGATGGCGGCGCGCAGACCGGCGCCGCCGGCGCCGACGATCACCGCATCGTACTTATGAACGGGAATATTCACTTACAGTCTCCACAGAATCTGGGCGGCCCAGCCGGCATAGCCAACCAGGGCGGCGATCACGACAACCATCAGGCCGAGGCGCAGGCCGGTGGGCTTGATGTAGTCCATGAAGATGTCGCGCACGCCGATCCAGGCGTGGTAGAAGAGGGAAAGCAGCGCCAGGAAGGTGGCGAATTTCATGAAGCCGGAGGCGAACAGGCCGTGCCAGGCTTCATAGGTGCTGCCGCCGTTGGCGACGACCGCCGCCAGCAGGATGACGGTGTAGACGGCCATGATGACCGCGGTGGCGCGCTGGGCGATCCAGTCACGCAGGCCGTAGCCGGCCCCGACAACAATACGATTTACCACAGCAGCAGCCCCCCCAGGATGACCGTCGCCAGCAGGCTGACGGCAAAGGAAATCTTGGCGGTCATGCGGGCGGCTTCTTTTTCGATGCCGATATGACCGTCGAGCAGCAGGTAACGGATACCGGCGCAGAAGTGATGGCAGTAGGCCCACAGCAGGCCGAGCAGGATGACCTTGACAACGATGTTGCCGGCCAGCCCCTTCACCATGGCGAAGGACTCGGGCGAAGCCAGGCTGCTCTGGAGCAGCCACAGCAGCACCGGCAGGAACAGGAACAGGCCTGCGCCGCTGACGCGGTGGAGAATCGACAGGACAGCCGGCAAAGGCTGCTTGATCGTCAGGAGGTCCAAGTTCTTTGGACGTTTCTTCTTCATGGTGAGCTCAGCCATGTATCTTCATCCCTCAAACTAAGTGCGGCCGAATCTTGAAGCCCCGGAACATCCGGCACTTCCGGGTCAGACCGCCCGACCCGCTTACTGCGCTACTGCTACTTCTTGTTGCAGACTCCCCGCTGAAACAGCGGACCCCGCCCGCCCCTTCCGGGCCGGGCAAGCTGAAAATTATATCCTTCCCCGAAAACCTCTGTCCTGACGGCTAGCCATCGCACCCGTTCAGCTCAGTTCATTGAGGTAGACGTGCTTCTGGGTCGAGTAGAAACCGCGCCGCCATTCCACCGGCTTGTTGCCATAGGTATAGGTAACGCGCTCGACCAGCAGCAAGGGGCTGCCCTCCGGCACCTGGAGCCGCTCCGCCACGCCGCGCTCGGCGGCGACGGCGCGAATGCGCTCCTCGGCGCGCAGCATGCGCACGCCGTAGCGGGACTCGAACAGGCTGTAGAGGGATTTGTCGCTGGACTTGAGTACGTCCAGGGTAAGATCGGGGAACAGTTCGCCCGGCAGATAAATTTCATCCACCACCACCGGCTCGCCCTCGAAGCGCAGCAAGCGGTGCACGATGGTGACCGGCGCGCCATGCTCCAGGTCGAGCACCCGGGCGGCGTCGACGCCGGCCTTGACGCGGATGCAGTCGAGAGGCTCGCTGTCGTGGGGCTGCAAGCCACCGTCGATGGGCACCAGGCGAAGGAAACGGAAGAAGGCGCGAGGATCGGCGTGGGTGGCAACAAAAGTGCCCTTGCCCTGGCGCCGGATCAGGAGGTTTTCGGCGGCCATCTCGTCGATGGCCTTGCGCACGGTCCCCTGGCTGACATTGAAGCGGGCCGCCAGTTCGGTTTCACTGGGGATGGCATCGCCCGGCTGCCATTCTCCGGCCTCCAGGCTCTTCATCATCAGCTCCTTGATCTGCCGGTAGAGCGGCGAGAAGGTCGGAGACGCGGTGGGCGTACGATTCATGGGCGGGTATTTGAACATAAATTGTCGGGAACGTCTATTCTAAAACTTTATTCTTACATCTTATATAAGACATATGATAGGTCATTGACTTATCAGCACTTAATTCCTAATATCCCCCTGCTCACGAACCCCGACCGCCCATGGGTCGACGGGCGACGCCAGGAAGGGCACAATTGCCCTCCCCCATGCCCCGCCCGCGCCCACAGCAACACGCCTGCCGGCCAGGGATGCAGCAATCGCCACGCAGCATTTTTTTATAGACAGCCTTAACAGGAGTCGCACCATGTCCAAAGCCCCCGTTCGCGTCGCCGTCACTGGCGCCGCCGGCCAGATCGGCTACAGCCTGCTGTTCCGCATCGCCAGCGGCGAAATGCTCGGTAAGGACCAACCCGTCATTCTTCAACTCCTCGACCTGCCCCAGGCCCAGAAGGCCGTCCAGGGCGTGATCATGGAACTGGAAGACTGTGCCTTCCCGCTGCTCGCCGGTGTGGTCGCCACCGACGATCCGAACGTGGCCTTCAAGGACGCCGACTACTGCCTGCTGGTGGGCGCTCGCCCCCGCGGCCCCGGCATGGAGCGCGCCGATCTGCTGACCGCCAACGGTGCCATCTTCACCGTCCAGGGCAAGGCCATCGCCGAGAACGCCAACGAGAACGTGAAGGTCCTGGTGGTGGGCAACCCCTGCAACACCAACGCCTACATCGCCCGCGCCGCCGCCATCAAGGTCGGCCGCACCAACCCGAACAACTACCACGGCATGCTGCGCCTGGACCACAACCGCGCCCTGTCCCAGCTGTCCGCCAAGACCGGCCGCCCGGTGTCCTCCTTCAAGCAGATGGTGGTCTGGGGCAACCACTCCCCCACCATGTACGCCGACTACCGTTTCGCCACCTCCAACGGCGATAACGTCAAGGCCCTGGTGAACGACGCTGTCTGGAACAACGACGTGTTCCTGCCCACCGTCGGCAAGCGCGGCGCCGCCATCATCGACGCCCGCGGCCTGTCCTCCGCCGCCTCCGCCGCCAACGCCGCCATCGACCACATGCACGACTGGGCCCTCGGCTCCGAAGACTGGGTCACCATGGGCGTACCCGCTCCCGCCGGCAACAGCTACGGCATCCCCGAAGGCGTGGTGTTCGGCTTCCCCTGCGAGTGCAAGGGCGGTTCCTTCAAGGTCATCGACGGCCTGGAAATCGACGCCTACTCCAAGGAAAAGATCCAGAAGACCCTCGACGAGCTCGAAGGCGAGCGCGCCGCCGTGGCCGACATGCTCAAGTAAGACTGCCTGTCGCCGCATGAAAAGCCGCCGGTTTTCCGGCGGCTTTTTTGTTGTCGGCCGTACCAGGCAGCAGCCACGCCGAGCGTACAATGCCGCCTCGCCCCGGCCCCACCGATCCGACCTCCCACCAGCGGAGACCGCCATGCCCCTCGCCCGCCGCATCGTTTCCCTTGCCTGCCTCACCATGCTCCTGCTGGCGCCGCCCGCCATCGCCGGGACGGCCGAGCCGAATGTGCAGCCTGGGTTATGGGAATTCAACGTCGAGATGACCATGCCCGGCGCTCCAGGCCACCTGCCGGCCCAGACCTTTCAGCGCTGCCTGAGCGCCAAGGACATCGCCGAGCATCGGCACCTCGCACCTGGCGACGCAAAGAATCCCTGCAAGGTGAGCAACGCCCGCAACGGCGCCGGCACTTTTTCTTACGACATGGCGTGCACCAGCGGCGGCCAGGCCATGGCCGGCTCAGCCTCTGGCACGTTCAGTGCCGACCGGTTCGAGCTGGAAAGCCGCATGCGCTTCACCCCGGCCATCCAGGGCATGGGCGAGATCCAGCAGCACCTGAGCGGCCGCCGCCTGGGCGGTTGCTGAACATAGCCGCAGACCGATGCGCCTGACCATCCTCCACCAGGACGAGCACCTGGTCGCCATCGACAAACCCCCCGGCCTGCTCACCCACCGCAGCTTCCTCGATTTCCACGAGACCCGCTTCGCCGTCCAATTGCTGCGCGACCAGCTCGGCCGCAAGGTCTGGCCGGTGCACCGCCTGGACAAAGGCACCTCGGGGATCCTGCTGTTCGCTTTCTCCCCCGAGGACTGCCGCGCCCTGGGCGAGGCCTTCGCCCGCCAGGACGCGGAAAAGACCTACTTGGCGGTGGTGCGCGGCCATCCGGAGGAATCCGGCGAAATCGACCATCCCCTCAGTCGCCAGGACGACGGCGACGACGGCCCGCCCGAACTGGGGCGCAACGCCGAGCACGGCCAGGCCGCCAGCGCCAGCCAGGACGCCGTCACCCGCTATCGGCGGCTGGCAGCCATCGAGCTGCCCATCGCGGTGGACCGCTACCCCACCAGCCGTTACGCCCTGGTGGCCCTCGCCCCTCTCACCGGTCGGCGGCACCAGCTGCGCCGGCACATGAAGCACATCGCCCACCCGATCATCGGCGATTCCCGCTACGGCAAAGGCCGACACAACCGCATGATCCAGGAACACTTCGGCGCCCACCGCCTGCTCCTGCACTGCGTCGAAACCCGCTTCATCCACCCATTCAGCGGCCATCCCCTGGTCCTGCGCGCCCCCCTTTCCGGCGATTTTGCCGCCCTGGTGGCACGCTGGGGCTGGAACGACGCCCTGCCCGAAGCCTGGCACCCTCCCCGCACCGAGGGCTGACGCCGCTGCAACTTCCCCACCGCCGGCGACGTCTTAGGGTTTTTGGGAAGGCACTCGGCGCCCTGGGCCGATGCGCTTCCGCAGCCCTGGGAGGAAGAGCATGTTCTGGCGCAACCGACTACCCGACTTCGTCCAACGCCTGGCCCGCCATGACCTGCCGCTGGCCATCGCGCTCTGGGACGGCACCCGCTTCGCCCTGGGCAGCAATCCGGCCGTCACCCTGCACATCCGCGACAGCACCGGCCTGACCCGCCTGCTGCGCCCCAGCCTGGACCGGCTGGGGGAAGCCTACGTGGAAGGCCACATCGACGTGGAAGGTCCGCTGCACGCCCTGATCGACGGCGCCACCCGGCTCGCCAGCCACGCCCTCGCCCCCCGCGGCCGCTACGGCCGCATCCACCATGCGGTGCGCCACTCGCGCAAGGTGGATGCGGACTCCATCGCCTACCACTACGATGTCTCCAACGATTTCTACCGGCTCTGGCTGGACCGGGAAATGGTCTATTCCTGCGGGTATTTCACCGCCCCCGACGACACCCTGGAAGCGGCCCAGATCGCCAAGCTCGACCACATCCTGACCAAGATCCGCCTGCGCCCCGGCGACCGCCTGCTGGACGTAGGCTGCGGCTGGGGCGCCCTGGTGCTGCGGGCGGTGCAGAAGTATGGCGCCAAGGCGGTGGGCATCACCCTGTCCCAGCACCAGTACGAACTGGCCCGGGAGCGCATCGCCCAGGCCGGCGTGGCCGACCGCTGCGAAGTGATTCTCACCGACTACCGGGACGTGGCGGGCAAGTTCGACCGCATCACCAGCGTCGGCATGTTCGAGCACGTAGGGCTGAAAAACCTGCGCGGCTACTTCGGTACCCTGCGCAAGCTGCTCAACGACGACGGCGTGGTGCTCAACCACGGCATCACCTCCACCGACCCGGGCTCCGGTGAAACCCCCTGGGGCGGCGGCCGCTTCATCGACCGCTACGTTTTTCCCAATGGCGAGCTGCCCCACATTTCCCTGGCCCTGCGCGAGCTTGAGGCGGCGGGACTGGAAGCGGCCGACGTGGAAAACCTGCGCCGTCACTATGCCCTCACCCTGGATCACTGGACCCGGCGCTTCGAGGCCAACGGCGAGGAAATCCGCCGCCTCGCCGGGGAAAAGCGCTACCGCATCTGGCGCGTCTACCTGGCCGGCTGCGCCCACGGCTTCCGCCACGGCTGGATGGCCATCCACCAGATTCTGGCCACCCCCTACGGCCACCCCAGCCCCCTGCCCCTGACCCGCCGCTGGATGTACGAAGGCTGAGGCGCCCCAAAACAAACGGAGCATCGATACACGATGCTCCGTTTTGTTTTACCGCAACGGCGGACGTGCCGCCTGGCGGTTAGGACGCTGCCAGCGCCGGCTTATCGCTGCCGCCGCTTGCGGCGCCGCCCGTTGTCTCTGAGGCATTGCCGCCGCTACCCGACCCACTGCCATTGCCCGACAGCAGGGCCAGTTTGGCGGTGAGGAAATCGTCCAGCCCCTTGTGTACCAGATCGTAGGTTTTCATGATGCCGCTCTCGACATCGCCGTTGAACACCCCCAGCCCCTTGAGCAGATCCCGGGCTTCGCCGAAGCCCTTCTCGAAGCCGCCCCGGATCAGGTCTACGAAATCGCGTGCCAGGGTTTCCGGGTCCTGGTTGGGATGCTTGGCGGCGTAGGCGTCGAAAAAGGCAGTGGACAGGCTGACGATGCGCCCCGCCGTGGCCTCCGGCGAGTTGTCCTGGCTCATGGCGGCCTGTACCGCATCGGGCCCCAGGTCCGGTGCCAGTACGCTGTTGATCTTGTCGATGGCGGCGCTGAACAGGGCGGCCTGGGAATTGTCGCCGGCCTGGATCGATACTTCCAGGGAGGCTTTCAGGATCTGCACGTTCAACTGACTGCGCGCGCCGGCGCCCGGGGATTGGGCCGGCGCGGTGGATGCGCCCGATGCTGCACTGGTATTGCCGTTACCCGTCTGGGAAGCCTGAGGAATCGCAGCAGCACCATTGCCGGCGAGGGAGGAAATCGTCATGGCATTCTCCTTTGTCATGAGACCCAACGCGGGCCGTTTCCTATATATCGGTATTTATTGAAAAAACTTGAGCCAAATCCTTCTTGGCCTTTCCAGCCGCCACACCGACGCCACGCCCAGACTCGCCTACGCAGTGGTTGCGCAAAAATTAGTGAACGCCGTATAATTTTTTACGTCGTTCAAAATTTTCAGCCGCCATGCGCCCCGAACCTTCACCCCAAGCCCCCTCCCTCGTCGACACGCCCTCGGCCGACGGCCGCCGTTCCCGCAAGCGCCAACAGACCGCCGAACACTTGGTCCGGGTTGCCTTCGAACTGTTCGCCAGCCACGGCTACGACCAGGTGACCATGGAACAGATCGCCGCCACCGCCGACGTGGCCAAGGGCACCCTGTACAACCATTTCCCGGTCAAGGAGGCCCTGGTCAAGGCCCGCATGCACGCGGACCTGGCCCGGGAGCTTCCGACCCTGCTCGCCGCCCTGCCCGCGGACCTGGGAGCCCGCACCCGGTTGCGCCGGTTCCTGCACCTTTCCGCCGATTACTCGGAGCGGGGGCGCGACTACCTGCCCCACTACATCCACTACCGCCTCAGCCAGCCCATCGCCGAGATCCGCCCGGAGGATCGCAGCGGCATGAACCAGATCTTTGCCCGCTTCATCGCCGACGGTCAGGCCCGGGGCGAAATTCGCAGCGACGTATCGCCTGAGCAGTTGGGCCATACCCTCCAGTTCATGTACCTCTGCGCCCTGCTGCGCTGGCTGCAGATTCCCGGGATCGACCTCAAGGCCACCCTGGATGCCATGGTGGATTTGATTTTCGACGGCTGCGCCGGGGACGTCCGCTCATGAACGCCGCCCCTGCCCTATCCCCCATCGCCGCGCTGATGGATCTTGCCGCCGCCGCGGAGGCCCCGGTCGCCCAGGTCGGCGGCAAGGGACGGCAACTCGGCCAGCTCCTGCAACTGGGCCTGCCGGTGCCCGGCGGCTTCGTCATCACGGCCCCAGCTCTTGCTGACGCCTTCACCGGCGCGCCCCGCGACGCCACCCGCCCGCCGCCGCTCCCCGACGCCCTGCTGGCCGTCCTGGATGCCGAACTGCGCAAGCGGGGCTGGGAAGGGACGCCCCTGGCGGTGCGCTCCTCGGCCCCCCAGGAAGATTCGCAAAAGGCGTCCTTCGCCGGCATCCACCGCAGCGAGTTGAACGTGATCGGCGCCCCGGCCCTGGCCCGGGCCGTCGCCGCCGTCTGGTCGTCCCTGTGGACCGCCCATGCCGCCGCCTACCGGCAACGGCTGGGCATCGCCGATGCGGATGCCGCCATGGCGGTCGTGGTGATGCCCCTTGTCCCGGCCCGGCTTTCTGGCGTCGCCTTCACCTGCGACCCGCGAAGCGGCCGGGACGACCGCTACGTGATCAACGCGGTGAGCGGCCTCGGCGAGGCCCTGGTGGGCGGTAGCGAGAACGGCGAGACGATCGTCCTCGAAGAGCGGCGCGACGACGATGCCTTCATCCTCGTCGAACGCCAGCCCGCCCGGCAGAACGTCCGCGTCGTCCCGGCCCCCGGAGGCGGCACCCGGCACGAGACGCTGCCGCCGGAGAGCAGCGATACCGCCCCCCTGCTGGACGATACCCACGCCGTCGAACTGGCCCGCTTGCTGCGCGATGCTGCTCAGGCCCTGGATTACGCCGATCCCTGTTTCGACATCGAGTGGGTGTGGGACGGCGAGCGCTTCCACCTCGCCCAGGCCCGCCCAGTCACCGCCCGGCCCTGGCACTGCTACCCGGAGTTGGCCGGGCAGCCGGCCATCTGGACCAACGGCAACAGCCGCGACGTGGCGCCCCTGCCCATGAACGCCATGGACTGGTTCCACTGGCGCGGCATGGTGGACACCATGCTCGAACAAGGCCATCGCCTCGCCGGCTTTCCCCTGCTGGCGGGCGCGCGGCGCTTCGCCCTCCTCGACGGCCGGCTCTATATCAATGCCGCCCTGGTGCAGTGGGAAGGCTATGCCGGCTTCGGCATCACGCCCAAGCAGATGAACGGCCTGATGGGCGGCCACCAGCCCGAAATCACGGTGCCGCCCGCCACCTGGGTGCGGCGGCTGGCCTGGGTCCGTCACACCCTGCGCTACCTGGTGGGCGCCCGGGCGCTGCGCCGGCAGGGCAAGGCCGAGGCCGCCCAGGCCTTCGCCGATGCCCGCCGCTGGCGCCAGGACGACCTGGCCGGTCTGGCCGATGCCACCCTGGCCGGACGGCTCGCGGCCAACCGCGCCTATTTCCGCAACCGCATCGGCATGGCCTTCCTGCAAGGGTCCGGCGGCGCCAACCTGTACCAGTTGGTGAATCTGGTGGAAACGCAATTGCCCGGCGAAGGCCACGCCCTCGTGGCGGCGGTAATGGCCGGCGGGCCGCCCAGCGTCAGCGCCCAGCAGGGCTACGACCTCGCCGCCCTCGCCAGTGCGGCCCGGGCCGAGCCCGCCGCCCGGGACTGGCTCCGCCAGGGCGCCCCCTGGGACCTGGCCCGGCTGCCCGCCGACAGCCCCTTCCGCCGGGGCTTTGCCGACTTCCTCGACCGCTACGGCCACCGGGGCATTTACGAAAGCTATCTGCGCAACCCCCGTTTCCGCGAAAGTCCGGACTACCTGCTCGATACGGTGGCCGGCCTGGTGGATGCGGACCTGGGCGCCATCGCGCGCCGGCGCGATGAAGCGGCCCGGACGGCCTGGTCCCGGCTCCAGCGCGGGCTTCCCTGGGCAAAACGGCTCGCGGCCCGGGTGCTGGTGGGCATTGCCCGCAACGAAATCGGCGACCGGGAACGGGCCCGCAGCGCCTTCATCGCCTGCGCCGAAGTCAGTCGCCGCCTGCTGCTCGAAGCCGGCCGGCGACTGGCGCAGCGGGGCACGCTGCATTCCCGGGAGGAAGTCTTCGACCTCACCCATCACGAGTTGGACGACGCCCTGAAGGGCCGCATCGGCGCCCAGGCCCTGGCCCCCCGGGTGGCGGCCCGGCGGCGGCGCCTGGCCGAGTGGGAAGCGCAGACGCCACCGGAAGTGATCCTCAGCAGCGCCGCCGAAGCCCGCCCCCAACCTCCCGCCGAACCCGCCGTGGGCAATGCCGGGGCGGATTGCTGGACCGGCGTCGCGGTGGGCTGCGGTACCGCCACGGGGGCGGCCCGCCTGATTCACCGCCCGGAAGACGGCATCCATCTCGCCCCGGGCGAAATCCTCGTCGCCCCCTCCACCGACCCGGCCTGGACCCCGCTCTTTCTCAAGGCCGGTGGCCTGGTGATGGAAACCGGCGGCTACCTTTCCCACGGCGCCATCGTCGCCCGGGAGTTCGGCATCCCGGCGGTGGTCAACCTGCCCGGCATCCTGGCCGCCCTCGCTTCGGGTGAAACGGTGGAGGTGGACGGCAGCCGCGGCACCGTGCGCCGCAGCGCGCCGGCGCCAACGGAATCCGCGCCTTGAGCGAAACACCCCCGGGGGGCACCGGTATCATGACGCCATGGATACCCGCCTGCGTCCCCCAGCCCCCGCCCTGGCCGGCCTCATCCAGAACCTGCTGGTCACCACCCTGCCCGCCGGCCCCTATGCCAAGCCGGCCAGCATCCACGCCATCTTCCTGCTGGTGCTGCGCGGCAGCATCCGCCTCGACCTGCCGGACGGCCCCGTACCCATGCCCACCCTATGCCTGTGCGGCGGGACCGGCACACCCCGCTTCGCCGCAGCCGCTCCCGGCACCCGGGTGCTGATGGCGGCAGTGCGCCCGGGCGGGCTCCGCTGCCTGCTGGGCATACCCAACGATACGGTCTGCGAGGGCTTGTTCGCCCTGGAAGAACTGGCGCCCCGGGCCGAGGTGGCGGCCCTGGCCGAATCCCTGGCGGCGGCGCCGGATGAGGATACCCAGTTGGCCCAGTTCGAGAATTTTCTCGTGCGCCGCAGCCGCAGCATCGCCGCGCCGGGCCCGGACTTGGCGCTGCCGGCCGATTGGCACGCCCGTCCCGTGGCAGCGCTGGCGGAGCAGCACGGCATCGGGGTGCGCCAGTTCGAGCGGCGTTTTCTCGCCAGCTTCGGCCAACCCTGGCGCAAGGTGCGGCAGCAACTGCGTTGCAGTTCCCTGATCACCCGCTTGCTCGACACCCCCGCCCTGGCCGGGGCGCGCCATTCCCTGGACTGGGCCGGCCTGGCCGCCGAGGCGGGCTATACCGACCAGGCCCATTTGAGCCGGGACATGCGCCACTTCACCGGCTACTCCCCGGGGGAATGGCAGCGCCGCTGCGCCGAGCGCGATCCGGCCCTATGGCCCTACCTGTTCTCACGCCGGCAGATCGTGGATTTTTTCGGCAGCGCCGGCTTCTAGGCTGCGCTCCGGCCCACCGCGCCGAGCAGAAAGCCGGGGCGTAGCCAGGCCCAGCATCCCCGTGTCGTTTCGCTACAAGACGCCCAGGCGAGGCCGGCGCTAGAGTCCGGCGCATCCTTCAAACCGCCCGAGGCCGCCATGCCCGAACTCACCGACCGCATTCCCCTCGCCTCCCGCCTCCACGGCGAACAGGCCGCCTACTCTTACCGGGATTCCTTCACCCTGCCGGTGCGCCGGGGCGATCTGGATGCCGAGGGCCTGATGGCCCTGTTCTTCGCCACGGTGCCGCCCTGGCTGTCGCGCCTGACGGCACTGCGCAACGTCCTGGTGCGCCCTTTCGGCCTGAAGACCGGCACCGGGCCGATGCTGCCCATCGCACCTCCCTTCACGGTGGGGCAGCGGATCGGCCTGTTCCGCCTGCTGGCCCTGGACGGCCGGGAAGCGGTGCTCGGCGACGACGACCGGCACCTGAATTTCCGCATCTCCCTGCTGCTCGACGACAACGGCGGCGATGGCGGCACGCCGGCCCTGAGCGCCTCGACCCTGGTGCGTCCCCACAACCGGCTGGGCCGGATCTACCTGGCCCTGGTGCTTCCCATCCACCGCCTGGCGGTACCCGCCGTGACCCGGCGCATGGCGATGCTGATCGACCGGGCGCCTTGAATCACGACCGGCTGCGACTCTTGCCCGGCCAGCCTCCAGAAAAAAAAACGGCCCCGCCTTGTGGGCGGAGCCGTTCCCTCCTCGCTACTTCCTTTGGTTTTATTTCTGCATCGTTACCCGTGGATCAGAGGGTAACGGTGTCGGCCACGTCGCGGAATTCAGCGATCTGGTCGAAATTCATGTACCGGTAGATGTCGGCGGCCTTCTGGTTGACCACGTTCACCTGCTCCATGTACTCGGCCACGCTCGGTATCTTGCCAAGCAGGGCGCAGACGGCCGCCAGTTCGGCGGAACCCAGGTAGACCCGGGTGTCGATGCCCAGCCGGTTCGGGAAGTTCCGGGTGGAGGTGGACATGGCGGTGGAACCCTTGCGGATCTGCGCCTGGTTGCCCATGCACAGGGAGCAGCCGGGCATTTCCATGCGGGCGCCGGACTTGCCGAGGACCGAGTAGTAGCCTTCCTCGTTGAGGATCATGGCGTCCATCTTGGTCGGCGGGGCGATCCACAGGCGGGTCGGGATGTCGGACTTGCCGTCCAGCACCTTGCCCGCGGCGCGGAAGTGGCCGATGTTGGTCATGCAGGAGCCGATAAACACTTCGTCGATCTTGTCGCCAGCGACTTCGGACAGCAGCTTCACGTCGTCCGGGTCGTTCGGGCAGGCGACGATGGGCTCGTTGATGTCGGCCAGGTCGATCTCGATCACGGCAGCGTATTCGGCATCGGCATCGCCCTTGAGCAGCTCGCCCTTGGCGATCCACTCTTCCATGGCCTTGATGCGGCGCTTCAGGGTGCGGGCATCCTGGTAGCCGTTGGCGATCATCCACTTCATCAAGGTGATGTTCGAGTTCATGTACTCGACGATCGGTTCCTTGTTGAGGTGCACCGTGCAGCCGGCGGCGGAGCGTTCGGCGGAGGCGTCGGTCAGTTCGAAGGCCTGTTCCACCTTCAGGTCGGGCAGACCTTCGATTTCCAGGATGCGGCCGGAGAAGATGTTCTTCTTGCCCTTCTTCTCGACGGTCAGCAGGCCCTGCTGGATCGCGTAGTAAGGGATCGCATGGACCAGGTCACGCAGGGTGATGCCCGGTTGCAGCTTGCCCTTGAAGCGCACCAGCACCGACTCCGGCATGTCCAGCGGCATCACGCCGGTGGCGGCGGCGAAGGCCACCAGGCCGGAGCCGGCCGGGAACGAGATGCCGATCGGGAAGCGGGTGTGCGAGTCGCCGCCGGTACCAACGGTATCGGGCAGCAGCATGCGGTTCAGCCAGCTGTGGATGATGCCGTCGCCCGGGCGCAGCGACACGCCGCCACGGGTCATGATGAAGTCGGGCAGGGTGTGGTGGGTCTTGACGTCGATCGGCTTCGGATAGGCCGCGGTGTGGCAGAAGGACTGCATCACCAGGTCGGCGGAGAAGCCGAGGCAGGCGAGGTCCTTCAGTTCGTCGCGGGTCATCGGGCCGGTGGTGTCCTGGGAACCGACGGTGGTCATCTTCGGTTCGCAGTAGGTGCCCGGGCGGATGCCCTGGCCTTCCGGCAGGCCGCAGGCACGGCCGACCATCTTCTGCGCCAGGGAGAAGCCCTTGCCGGAATCGGCCGGGTTCTGGGGCAGGCGGAACAGGGCGGAGGGGGCCAGGCCCAGGGCCTCACGGGCCTTGGCGGTGAGGCCGCGACCGATGATCAGGGGGATGCGGCCGCCGGCGCGCACTTCGTCCAGAATCACCAGAGTCTTGAGCTGGGATTCGGCGATCACGGCACCGTTCTTGAGGGCGGTGACCTTGCCGTTGGCGTGGTCGACCTTCAGTTCGATCTCGTCGCCCATGTCCATCTGGCCGGCGTCGATTTCGATCGGCAGGGCGCCGGCGTCTTCCATGGTGTTGAAGAAGATCGGGGCGATCTTGGAACCCAGGCACACGCCGCCGAAGCGCTTGTTCGGCACGAAGGGGATGTCTTCGCCGGTGAACCACAGCACCGAGTTGGTGGCGGACTTGCGGGAGGAGCCGGTACCGACCACGTCGCCCACGTAGGCGACCAGATTGCCCTTGGCGCGCAGTTCCTCAAGGAACTTGACCGGGCCGCGCACGCCGGCTTCTTCCGGGGTGATGCCCGGGCGCGGGTTCTTCAGCATGGCCAGGGCGTGCAGCGGGATGTCGGGGCGGGACCAGGCGTCAGGTGCCGGGGACAGGTCGTCGGTGTTGGTTTCGCCGGTGACCTTGAAAACGGTGAGCTTCTGGGAAGCGGGGACTTCGGGACGGGAGGTGAACCATTCGCCGTCGGCCCAGGATTGCAGCACGGCCTTGGCGTTGGCGTTGCCGCCCTTGGCCAGCTCGGCCGCATCGTGGAAGTAGTCGAACACCAGCAGGGTCTTCTTCAGGCCCTCGGCCGCCACGCCGCCCACTTCGGCATCGCCGAGCAGGTCGATCAGGGGCTTGATGTTGAAGCCGCCGAGCATGGTGCCCAGCAGTTCGGTAGCTTTGGCGCGGGGGATCAGGCCACAGGACTCTTCACCTTTGGCGACCTTGGAGAGGAAGGCGGCCTTGACCTTGGCGGCGTCGTCCACGCCGGCCGGCACGCGGTGGGTGATCAGATCGACCAGCGCCTGCTCTTCGCCCTTGGGCGGATTCTTCAGCAACGCGATCAGCTCTTCGGTCTGCTTCGCCGTCAGCGGCAGGGGCGGAATGCCAAGCGCAGCGCGCTCGGCCACGTGGGCACGATAGGTTTCCAGCACGGCTCAATCCTCACACGAGAAGGTCCAAACTCCCTGGCATCCGCGAGTAGCGGACCCAAGTCTTATATATGATAGCTTTTTAGCGTTGGGGTGTGAACGTCGGGCGCCAAAAAAGCGCAAAAAAACACTGGCATGTTCGGGATTGGACACCGGCCGCAGGACCGAAGGCCGTGTCCGGAGGAACCCGGCAGACCGCGCCGGGTCGGACTATGATCGAAGATTCCCGATCGGGAACCTTTCCGCGACATCCCACAAGGAGACGCCATGACCCAGCCGAACCCCTACGCCGCCACCCGGCAACGCTTTTCGACCCCGGCGGGCCGAAGCGGGCAATTTTACTCCCTCCCCGCCCTCGCCGCCTCCGGATTTGCCGCAATCGCGCGGCTGCCGGTGTCGATCCGCATCGTCCTGGAATCGGTGCTGCGCCACTGCGACGGCGACAAGGTGACCAAGGAGCACGTGGCCCAGCTGGCCAACTGGGGCGCCAACGCACCCCGCAGCGACGAGATTCCCTTCGTCGTCGCCCGGGTGGTGCTGCAGGACTTCACCGGCGTGCCCCTGCTCTGCGACCTGGCCGCCATGCGCAACGTGGCCGCCGACCTGGGTCGCGATCCCAAGCGCATCGAGCCCCTGGTGCCGGTGGACCTGGTGGTGGACCACTCGGTTCAGGTGGATGTGTACGGCACCCCGGACGCCCTGGTGCGCAACATGCAGTACGAATTCCAGCGCAACGGCGAGCGCTATCAGTTCATGAAGTGGGGCATGCAGGCCTTCGACACCTTCAAGGTGGTGCCCCCGGGCATCGGCATCGTGCACCAGGTGAACCTGGAATACCTGTTCCGCGGCGTGCGCGGCAAGGACGGCGTTTATTTCCCCGACACCCTGGTGGGCACCGACTCCCACACCACCATGATCAACGGCGTCGGCGTGGTCGGCTGGGGCGTCGGCGGCATCGAGGCCGAAGCCGCCATGCTCGGCCAGCCGGTGTACTTCCTCACCCCGGACGTGGTCGGGGTGGAACTGCAAGGCAAGCTCAACGAGGGCGTCACCGCCACCGACCTGGTGCTGACCCTTACCGAGCTGCTGCGCCGGGCCAAGGTAGTGGGCAAGTTCGTCGAATTCTTCGGCGAGGGCACCGCCAGCCTGTCGGTCACCGACCGGGCCACCATCGCCAACATGGCCCCGGAATACGGCGCCACCATGGGTTTCTTCCCCCCGGACGAGAAGACCGTGGCCTTCCTGCGCAACACCGGCCGCAGCGACGAGGAAGCCGACCTGTTCGAGGGCTACTTCCGCGCCCAGGAATTGTTCGGCATCCCCCGGGCCGGGCAGATCGACTATTCCCAGGTGCTCACCCTGGACCTGGCCACCGTGGTGCCGTCCCTGGCCGGGCCCAAGCGGCCCCAGGATCGCATCCCCCTGCCCGAGATGGGCAGCACCTTCGACCGGCTGTTTTCCGCCCCGGTGGCCGACAACGGCTTCGGCAAGAGCGCCCAGGCCCTGGGCGAGACCGTGGCCACGGCCATGCCCGGCGTCAGCCTGCACCACGGCGACGTGCTGATCGCCGCCATCACCTCCTGCACCAACACCTCCAACCCGGCGGTATTGATCGCCGCCGGCCTGCTGGCCAAGAAGGCGGTGGACAAGGGCCTGACGGTCCAGCCCCACATCAAGACCTCCCTGGCCCCCGGCTCCCGGGTGGTCACCGAGTACCTGGAAAAAGCCGGCTTGCTGGAACCCCTCGCCAAGCTGGGCTTCGCCTTGGCCGGCTACGGCTGCACCACCTGCATCGGCAACTCCGGCGACCTGGCGCCGGAGTTCAACGAGGCCATCGCCGGCAACGACGTGGTGGCTGCCGCCGTGCTCTCGGGTAACCGCAACTTCGAGGCCCGCATCCACCCCAGCATCCGTGCCAACTACCTGGCATCGCCGCCCTTGGTGGTGGCCTTCGCCATCGCCGGGCGGGCCAACGTGGACCTCACAGCCGAGCCCCTGGGTACGGGCCGCGACGGCCAGCCGGTGTACCTGCGCGACATCTGGCCGAGCAGCGACGAGATCAACGCCGTGCTGCCCTATGCCCAGGACCCGGCCACCTACCAGCGGCTCTACGCCGACTTCACCAAGGACCACGACCTGTGGAACGCGGTGCCCGCCCCCACCGGCCAGGTCTATGGCTGGCCGGCCTCCACGTACATCGCCCGGCCCCCCTTCTTCGACGGCTTTTCCATGCAGCCGGGCACGATCCAGGGCATCGCCGGAGCCAAGCCCCTGCTGCTGCTGGGGGACTCAGTGACCACCGACCACATCTCGCCGGCCGGCTCGTTCAAGGCTGCCACCCCGGCGGGCCAGTGGCTGCAAGGCCAGGGGGTGACGCCCCTCAACTTCAATTCCTACGGCTCCCGCCGCGGCAACCACGACGTGATGGTGCGCGGCACCTTCGCCAACGTGCGGGTGAAGAACCTGATGCTGCCGCCCAAGGCGGACGGCACCCGGGTCGAAGGGGGCTACACCCTGCTCGACGGCCAGCAGACCTCGGTGTTCGAGGCCGCCAGCGCCTACCTGCAACGCGGCATTCCGACCAGCGTGCTGGCCGGGGAGGAATACGGCACCGGCTCGTCCCGGGACTGGGCGGCCAAGGGCACCCAGCTGCTCGGGGTGAAGATGGTGGTGGCCAGAAGTTTCGAGCGCATCCACCGGGCCAACCTGGTGGGCATGGGCGTGCTGCCGCTCCAGTTCCAAGGCCAGGACAGCATCCAGTCCCTGGGCCTCACCGGCACCGAAACCTTCGACGTGATCGGCCTGGACGACACCCTCAAGCCCCAGCAGACCCTGGGCCTGCGCATCGCCCGTGCCGACGGCACGGCGCGGGAGATTGCCGTCACCTGCCGCATCGACACGCCAATCGAGGTGGACTACTACCGCCACGGCGGCATCCTGCCCTACGTGCTGCGCCAGCTGATGGCCTGACCGCCTGCTACTCATGCCCCGCACCGGAAGGAACGTGCCGTAGTTCCTCCCGACGCACCGGCGCGGGGCATAAAATTAGCGTTTCACCATATACGGCGCGCCAGACGCCGGAATAATCCATAACGCGCATAACGCGCATCAGGGAACCAATGCTTTTCAGCCGCTTCTTCAAGCGCCGCGACGACGGTGCCGACGCCCCCCCTTCCTCCGCGCCCTCCCCCGCTCCCGGCAAACCGGCGGCGATGCCTGCGGCGGCCCCCGACGCGGCCCGCCGCCAGGCCGCCGAGGCCCTGCTGCGCCGCGAGGAAGTAGTGGACGAGCGCAACCGGCTGTACGGCTACCGTTTCACCTACCAGTCGGACACCGCCCCGGGGGCCTCGTCCCTGCTGCTGGCGGCCCTGGCCGACGCCGGCATTGCCGCCTTCGCCCAGCGCCGCCTGGCGGTGATTCCGATCACCGCCGACGCGGTGCTGCGCGACGAACACCTGCCCCTGGTAGCGCCCCACGCCCTGTTCCTGCTCGATCTGCGCCGCGAACCCGCCGGCTTCATCGCCAGCGACACCGGCGCCGCGGTGATCCAGCGCCTGCGCGACAGCGGCGCCCGGGCCGCCCTCGCCGGCGTGGACCTGGCCCCGGCCACCCTGCTCCACGCCGCTTCCGCCGACGTGGTGTTTCTTTCCCTGCGCGACTACCCGCTGCAAGCCTTCGAGAAGATGGCCCGCCAGCTCAAGGCGATCCGGCCCGGGCTGCAACTGGCCGCCGAGGACGTGCACGCCTGGCCCGAGCGGCGCATGGTCGCCAGCCGGGGCTTCGACTACTGCCTGGGCGATTTCCTCACCACCCCGGACCAGGACGAGCAGGAAAGCCGTCTCGACCAGAGCCGGCTGGTGCTCATCGAAATGCTCAACCTGCTGCGCAGCGACGCCGACCCGGCCGAGCTCGGCGTGATCGCCAAGAAAGACCCTGGAGTGGCCCTCAAGCTGCTGGGCTTGGCCAACTCTCCCGCCGCCGGCCTCACCAGCCCGGTAGCGAGCATCGAGCAGGCCATCCTGGTCCTCGGCCGGGACCGGCTCTACCGCTGGCTCACCGTCTCCATGTTCCGCGTCGGCCAGACCCGGGACCGGGACGAGGCCCTGCTCGAAGTCGCCCTGTGCCGCGCCCGCTTCCTCGAAATCGCGGCGGCAGACGCCCTGCCCCGCAGCGCCTGCGACGAACTGTTCCTGGTGGGCCTGCTCTCCCTGTTCGAACTGCTGCTGGCCCAGCCCCTGCCCCGGGTCCTGGAAAAGCTGCGCCTGCCGGAAGACGTCAGCGAGGTGCTGCTGACCAATACCGGCCCCTACGCCCGTTTCCTGATGCTCGCCCTGGCGGTGGAAAAGGGCCAAGCGGCCCGGACCGCCGACCTGGCCGCCCAACTCGGCCTGGACGCCGCCACCCTGAACGACGCCCACCGGACAGCCCTGGCCTGGGCCGAGGAAGCCCTCACGCCCCAGTCGACCTGACACGCCCCGCCCCGGCCACCGGCCGCCGGCCGCCGGCCAATACATTAATTTTCTTCATGTTTCCCGGCGGCCGAAAAGACAAACTCCGCAACCGGCGCGGACCTTCGATTTTCCGCTGTCCCAACGTATTAATTTTATTAATACATCGCCAGGCAGGCTCCTCGGCGCCGACGCCCTCCCCAGACGCAAACCGGTTCCCGGCCGGACCGGCCCCTATAGCCGGCACGGCACCGGCCCGGGTGCGCCATCCAGGGCGCCGGGCGTGCATTCTTCAGATCGGGATTGAGCGCCTCCGCTACCGGAGGCGTAGCGGTCAGCCCAGCACCAGGGGACGGTCGGGCAGTTCGTTGGGATTGCCCGGCGGCGGCGGGACGTGGGCTTCGAGCAGGACGGTGATGTCCGCCAGGGCCACCAGGGTACCGGCCTCGAAATTGCCGGCGCGGAAGGCCTCCCCCATCTGGCGGCACAGTTTCGTCCAGGCCGCCTCGCCGACCCGGGCGTGGATGCCCCGGTCGGCTACGATCTCGACCCGGCGGTCCGCCAGCAGCACATAGACCAGGATGCCGGTGTTGCCCTCGGTGTCCCACACCCGCAGGTGGGAGAACAGGTCCAGGGCCCGTTCCCGGATGCCGGCCTCGCCCCGGCGCAGGTAGGCCAGCGGCAGGGCGGTCTCGACCACGAAGCGCAGTTCGCCGCCATGGCGCGCCTCGGAATCGGCGATGGCCGCCTCGATGCGCGCCAGGCTGCCGGAGGGAAAGTGGCGCCGCCCCCACCAGCCGGGGACGAGCAGATGCTTGAACACGCGGGTTACCGTCACTTCACCATCCTCCCGAAGCGCCACCGCCGCCGAAACGGCCGCCACCGCCGGAAAACCCGCCGTCCCGGGAGCCGCCGAAGCCTCCCCCACCCAGGCCGCCGCCGCGCAGCATGGCCGGGCTCAGGCCGAGCAGGGAAAAGACGAAAGCGGCCAGGCCGGCCAGGGCCGCCATGCCCAGGCTGCCGGCGATCAGCAGGGCCAGGGCGCCGGTGGCGCCGCCCACGGCCAGGGAGCCGAACAGGCGGCCGAACACGGCGCGCAGCACCTGGCCCACGGCCAGGGCCATGATCATCACCAGCACGAACAGGGATTCCAGATCCCCTTCCGCCCCCTGCCCGGACGGCGCCTTGGCGGCGGGCGGCGGCAGGGGTTCGCCGGAGACGATCTTGATCAGGGCATCCACCCCAGCCTCGATGCCCCCCGGAAAATCCCCGGCGGTGAAACGGGGCGCGATCACCTCGCTGACCACCCGCTTGGCGATGGCGTCCGGCACCGCTCCTTCCAGGCCGTAGCCGACCTCGATGCGCAGGCGCCGGTCGTTCTTGGCCACCACCAGCAAGAGGCCGTCGTCCACCTTGGTGCGGCCCAGCTTCCAGGCCTCCACCACCCGCAGTGAATACTGCTCGATGGCCTCGGGCTGGGTGGTGGGCACGATCAACACGGCGATCTGGGCGCCCTTGTCCTTCTCGAAGGCGGCCAGCTTGGCCTCCAGGGCCTGGCGGCGGTCGGCGGGCAGGGTACCGGTGGTGTCGGTGACCCGGGCGGTCAACGGCGGGATGGGCGCAAGGCCGCGCCCCGCCTCATTCTCCGCGGCCCAGCCCGGGAGAACGAGGCAGCATGCGGCGATCAGCAGACACCACGCCAGGATCAAGCACTGGCGCGGAGTTTGGCGGACCACGCGAAAAGAACCCAACGTGATGCCTGTGCTGGCGACCATGGTCCGACCAGGCGAATCAGTAGCCCGACACCGGCGCGGCCCCACCCGGCGCCTTGGCCGGGGCTTCGGCCGGCGCAGGAGCGGGCGCGGGGGCAGGCGCGGCAGGCTTGGCGCCGCCGAAATCCACGGTGGGGGCCGTGGAAATGGCCTTTTCGTTATCCACGCTGAAATTGGCCTTGGGCTTGTAACCGAAGGCCATGGCGGTCAGGTTGTTGGGGAAGGAGCGCACCGCCGTGTTGTAGACCTGCACCGACTGGATGTAGCGGTTGCGAGCCACGGTGATGCGGTTCTCGGTGCCTTCGAGCTGGGCTTGCAGGTCGCGGAAGGCAGCGTCGGCCTTGAGTTGCGGATAGTTCTCGGACACCACCAGCAACCGGGACAGGGCCGAGGACAGTTCACCCTGGGCCTGCTGGAACTTGGCCAGGGCTTCCGGATTGTTAGCCAGCTCCGGCGTCACCTGGAGGCTGCCCACCTTGGCCCGGGCCTCGGTCACCTGGGTCAGCACCTCCTTCTCGTGGGAGGCGTAGCCCTTCACCGTATTCACCAGGTTGGGCACCAGATCAGCGCGGCGCTGGTACTGGTTGATCACTTCGGACCAGGCGGCCTTGGACTCTTCGTCCAGGCGCTGGAACTCGTTGTAGCCGCAGCCCGAGAGCAGGGACACGGCCAGGGCGAACAGGGCGATCAGGCGGAAACGCATGGGACCTCCGGGGGGAGAAGCGATAAGGCGATGGGCGAAATGACGGGGACGGCTCGGCAGCGGCGGATCGGTCCGATCCAGTCTCATGCCGTCAAGGTAGGGGCGCGGCGCCGATCCTGCAAGGGGCGCCGCGCGGGTCACGGGTTCAGTGCCCCTTCAGGCGGGCCATGGTGCGCCGGGCGAAGAGCAGGTCTTCCCAGGCCTTGGCCTTCTCCGGCAGGTTGCGCAGCAGATAGGCCGGGTGGTAGGTCACCACCACCGGGATACCCTGGTACTCGTGCACCCGGCCGCGCATGGCGGCCAGGGGTTTTTCCAGGCCCAGCACGCTGTCGGCGGCGGCCCGGCCGAGCAACACCAGCAGCTTGGGCTGGAGCAACTCGATCTGGCGGGTGAGGAACGGCCGGCAGGCGGCCATCTCGGCCGGCTCCGGGGTGCGGTTGCCGGGCGGGCGGCACTTCACCGCGTTGGCGATGTAGACGTCCTCGCCGCGCTTCAGGTCGATGGCCGCCAGCATGGCATCGAGCAGCTTGCCGGCCTGGCCGACGAAGGGTTCGCCCTGGGCGTCCTCGTCCGCCCCCGGGCCCTCGCCGATGAACAGCCAGTCGGCCTGCTCGTCCCCCACCCCGGGCACGGCCTGGGTGCGCTTTTCGCACAGCCCGCAGGCCCGGCAATCGGCAATCGTCTGGCGCAGCTCGGGCCAGGACAGGCCGGGGGGAATCGTCACCGGGGTAGCCACGCGGGGCGCAGCCTCGGCCGCGGGCCGAGGCGCGTTCACTGGCGCAGCGGGGCGGCCCGGGAAGGACCGGGCGGGGCGGTCGACGGCAGGGATTTCAGGGGCGGCGGGCGCTTCGGGCGCAGTGCTCACGGCGGCTTCGGCCATGGCATCGGGCGTCTCACCGCCCTGGCGCGGCACCCACACCGGGCCGATGCCCATTTCGGCCAGGATCGCTTCCCGGGAGAGCAGCACCGGCTTCATGCCTGGACCTCCACCAGGGCGCGCTGCATCACGATGGCGTCCTCCCGGCCGTCCGCCGCCGGGTAGTAGCCCTTGCGCCGGCCGATCTCGGCAAAGCCCAGGGCGGCATAGAGCGCCCGGGCGCCTTCGTTCGAGGGCCGCACTTCGAGCAGCATGGAAAACATGCCGGACTGGCGCGCCGCATCCATGGCCCGTACCAGCAGCCAGCGGCCCAGGCCGCGGCGCTGCAAGGCCGGGTCGATGGCGATGTTGAGCAGGTGGGCCTCGTCCACCGCCGCCATGATCATGGCGTAGCCCACCACCTGGCCGCCCACTCGCAGGGTCCAGCCGCTGTAGCCGGCCTTGAGGGAATCGGCGAAATGGCCACGCTGCCAGGGAAAAGCCGCGGTGGCGGCCTCGATCGCCAGCACCGCGTCCAGGTCGCCCTCGGTCATGGGTGCCAGCTCCCGGGTTTCGGCCGCCAGGCTCACGCCTTGCCTCCCTGGGCGAGCCGCTCGGCCACGGTGAAGGCCACCTTGTCGCGCACGTACACCGGCGCCGCCAGGGCGGCGTCGAACTGGCCCCAGTCGGCCCGGGGCGTGGCGGCCAGCCGGGCCGCGGCCAGGGCAGCCACGGTGGCGGCCTGGGGCAACGCCGGGTGGTGGGGGATGGCGGCGGCGGCCAGGCGCTCGGCCAGGGCCGGGTAGGCTGCCGGGGCGTTGCCGGCGCTCACCCAGCCCTCGGCCGGGTCGGGCAATTCGATGTCCTGGGGCGGACCGACCCGGTCCTCCCCTTCCGGGTGCTCCGGGTGAAAGGCACCATCGGCGCCGCGTACATAGCGGCCGGCATAGGCCTCGTTCATGCGTGCATCGAGCAGGGCCAGCACCCGCTGCGCCCCGGTGGCTGCGCCGCAGGCGGTGGCCAGGGTGAGCAGGGAGCCCACCGGCACCACCGGCAGGTCGAAGGGCACGGCCAGGCCCTGAGCCACGGCGCAGGCCACCCGCAACCCGGTGAAGGCCCCCGGGCCGGCGCCGTAGGCGATGGCGTCCAAGCCGGAAAACGGCACGCCGGCCTCGGCGAGCAGGTCCCGGGTCAGGGGCAGCAGGGTTTCGGAGTGGGAGCGTCCCGCCGGGCAGTCCCGGGCGATCACTCGGCCATCGAGCCAGAGCGCGCAGGAGCCGGCCTCGGTGGTGGTGTCCAGGGCAAGCAGTTTCATGGGGCGGATTGTACCCTGTTAGCCCACCACTCCGCCCCGGCGGGCATGGGCGTGGCGTACCCGGCCGACGCTTTTACGGCGCGAACGAGCCGCTGAAGACGGGCCGGGGCGAACCGCTGCCCTCCCCTGCCTTGCGGTTCAAGCGAGCAGCGGCAGGGGTGCGAAGCGCCCGCCCAGGATGTCCCGGGAGGGGATGCCCCACCAGGTGTCCAGGGCGGTGGCGTAGAGCTGGCGGAAGTCCACGGCGAAGGGCAGGTTGCCGTTGCCGTCGAGCCGGTCCAGTGCCGGCGCGGCGCCGTAGAGGCCGCCGGCTACCCGGCCGCCGAGGACGAAATGGGGCGCGGCGGTGCCGTGGTCGGTGCCGCCGGACTGGTTTTCCTTGGGACGGCGGCCGAACTCGGCATAGGTCATCACCAGGGTGTCGTTCCAGCGGCCGGACTCGGCGAGGCCGGCGCGCAGGGCGGCCAGGCCCTCGCCCAACTGGCGCAGCAGGCCGGCCTGGGTGCCGGCCTGGTTCTGGTGGGTGTCGAAGCCGTTCAGGGTGATGCGCAGGCAGGCCACTCCGGCGTTGCTCGCCACCAGCTGGCAGGCGGTCTTCACCGCCTGGCCGAAGGGGCCGCCCGGGAAGGCGGTGGCAAGGCGGACGGCATTGACCGACCCGGCCAGATGGTTGGCCGCCGTGCTCACGTCCTGCTCCACCTTGAGCAGGTGGGCGAGCGCCGGATTGGCCCGGGCGGCCTCGCCGCCTGGCTGGGCGAGCCGGGCCTGGCGCAGGAACTGGTCGGCGTTGGCCAGGGCGATGGCCCGGCTGCCCGGGCCTTCGAAGGGCCCCATGTCGGCGGCGCCGAGCACCACTCCGTCGGCGGCGAAGGCGGCGGGCACCGGGGCCTTGGCGAAGGCCCGGGCCAGCCAGCCGTCGCTGCGGGTCTCGTGGGCGCCGGAAGCGGTCTCCCAGATGTCGATGGAGCGGAAGTGGGACAGGTCCGGGTCCGGGTAGCCCACACCCTGGACCACCGCCAACTGGCGGTCGCGCCACAGGGGCAGGAGGGGTTCCAGGGCTTTGTGCAGGCCGGCGAATTCGCTCAGGGGCAGGACCTGCTCGCGCTTTAAGCCCAGCCGGGGGCGCAGGGCGGCGTAGCGGGGGTCGGCATAGGGCACCACCATGTTTAGCCCGTCGTTGCCGCCCTTGAGTTCCACCAGCACCAGCAGGCGCTCGTAATGGGGGCTGCCCCGGGGCATGTCCGGCGCGCCGCCGCTGGCGGGCGTCCTGGAAGAATCCATCTGGGGAGCGGCCCGGGAGGTTGCGCTCAGCACGGTGAGGCTGGCGGCCCCGAGGCCGAAGAGGAAGCTGCGGCGGTCCATGGCAGTCTCCTAGAGAAGCTGGTAGGCGGGATCGAGGGCCAGGGCCCGGATCAGGGCGAGACCGGTGGGTGCATCGTTCATCCCGCCGGCGGCAAGCGGGTTAACCGGAGGCACCGCCAGCAGGGCGGCTTCGAGGCCGCGGCGGTCGGGAAAGCGGTCGAGCAGGCGGCTGCTGTCCACCCGTACCGCCGACCAGGCCGCCACCAGGCGGAAGCGGGCGTCGCCGTCCATGCGGCCGCCCACCTGGCCGAAGGCTTCGCGCAACTGGGCGGTGCGCCGCTTCATGACCGGCGTGGCGTCGTCGTAGCGGGCCTGCTGGCCGTCGAAATGGCGCATCGGCTCGACGAAGTCCTCGCCGCGCAGCAGCCGTTCGAGAAAGGCCTTGCGCGCCAGCAGGGAGGTGGAATTGATCCAGGCTTCGCCCCCCGGCCAGCCGCGCACATTGGGCGGGGCGAACAGGTCCTGGCCCAGGTTGCGCACGATGAAGGCCAGCGGCAGGGCGTCGGGCACGGTCACGTCCAGGGTGCGCACCGTGCCGGCCACCAGGTCCACCGGCGACTTGACCAGTCGCCCCCGGTTCTGGGGCGCCCAGAAGGCCTCGGACAGCAGCAGGGCCCGCAGGGTGGCGCGCAGGTCGTAGCCGCTGTCGCGCAGCACCGCCGCCAGGCGCTGGATGGCCCGGGCCTGAGCGGGATCGTCCCCCGAGGGGGCGACGAAGTCCTGCCACAGCTTGGCGGCGATGAACTCGGCGCAGGCCGGCTGGGCGAGCAGAATGTCGAGCACCTGGTCGCCGTCGAAATTGCCGCTGCGGCCAAGCACGGTCTTGACGCCGGTATCGTGGAAGAAGGGCCGCCAGCGGAACTCCCCGGTCTGGGGCTCGATGCTCCAGCCGGTGAAGGCCCGGGCCGCTTCGCGGATGTCGCCTTCCTGGTAATGCCCCCGGCCCAGGGTGAACAGTTCCATCACCTCCCGGGCGAAGTTCTCGTTGGGGCTCTCGCGCCGGCTCTGGGCGCCGTCCAGGTACACCAGCATGGCCGGGTCCTTGCCCACGGCGTGGAGCAGGTCGCCGAAATTGCCCAGGGCGTTTTCCCGGAACAGCAGGTTCTGGCGGACCATGAACGAATGGGCGTGGACCTTCTGGTCGCTGGAAACGAAATGGTTGTGCCAGAACAGGGTCATCCGCTCCACCAGGGCCCGGGACGGATCGGCCTCGATCATCTCCTGGAGCCACCAGGCGCGCATCTCGGCACCGACGCGGAAGCGTTCCTGCTGGAAGGCCTTGCGGTCCTCCTCGCGCATTTCCTTGAGGCGCTGGGGCGAGACGTACTCCAGGGCGTCGGCCGGGGGCGCATGCAGAGGCGCCGTGGGGGGCCGGGCGAGCAGGCGGTCCACCGCCGCGACGCGGGTCAGCCCGGCGTAGGCGGCCAAGTCCGCCGGCCGGCCGCCGAAGCCGGTACGGGCCAGGAGGTGGCGGGCGCCGGCTTCACCCAGTACCGCATCGTTCTCGCGGCGGGCCGCCCAGGCCGGCGCGGCCAGGCCGAGGGAGGCCCCCAGGGGCAGGGCCAAGAGGCCCGTTCCGGTGCGGTTCAGCCAACGGCGGCGGCCTGGGGAAAATCCATGATCGATTGGCATGGCGAGGGCACCGGGAAGAAGACTGAGAAGAATCAGGGGTGGCGAGCCGGGCTGGAAACTACAGCGAAGATCGGCCGGGAATCAGGGCCGGTGCGGCAACGGCCGGGGGCCGGAAAGGGGGGGCGTGGGTGGTGGCTCCGCTCTCGCCGGCCCCCCCTCCAGGGCCCGGCGCTCGCGCAGCTTGTCGCGCAACTGCTGGCGCTCCTCGGGCGGCATGCTCTGCCAGCGTTCCCGGATCGCCTCGCGGCGGGCCTGGCGCTCTTCCGGCGACAGTTTCTCCCAGGCTTCCCGCCCTTCCTGGCGCAGTTGCTGGCGCATTTCCTGGCGCTGTTCGGGAGACAAGGAGTCGAGGCGCTCACGCATCGCCTGGTGGGCGGCCTGGCGCTCCGCGTCGCTCATCCGCGGCCACTGGCTACGCACCCGCTCACGCTCGGCGCGGCGCTCGTCCGCCGTCATGCGCTTCCACTTTTCCAGGCTCACCATGGGCGCCACCGGCCCCGGAGCGCTGGCGGTGCTGCCGGGTACCGTCGGCGCCGTTCCCGTCTGGGCCAGGGCCGGCAGGCTGCCCAAGCTGGCGGCAAGCCCCCAGGCCAGAGCGGTCTGGCGCAGGACATTGCCGAAAAACGGGGAAAAACGGCGGGATTGCATTCAACGCTCCAAAAACCGTGGTCCGGGCCATGTCGGGGACCACTCGTCATGACCGAATCTTAGCGGCAGCGCCGCCCCCTGCCCATTTCTCCCTGCGTCGAGTTGTAAGAAAATGTGACGCCACGGCGTTTCCGAAACACCTGCTGACGATTCTCTCCATCTGCCCCCAACCACGCCCTATCCACCCGGCATTGACCACGCTACGATAACCACCATGAACACGATCACGCCCAAACGCATCCTGGTGGTAGACGACGACCAGGGACTGCGCGACCTGCTGACCCGCTACCTCGGCGAACAGGGTTTCACCGTCAAGGCGGCCGAATCCCCCGCGGCCATGGACCGGCTGCTTTCCCGGGAGGCCTTCGACCTGCTGGTGCTGGACCTGATGCTGCCCGAAGAGGATGGCCTGTCGATATGCCGGCGCCTACGCTCGGCCGATGCCCAGCTGGGCATCCTGATGCTCACCGCCAAGGGCGACGAGATCGACCGCATCGTCGGCCTGGAGATGGGCGCCGACGACTACCTGCCCAAGCCCTTCAATCCCCGGGAATTGGTAGCTCGCATCCAGGCCGTGCTGCGCCGGCGCGGCCTGCCCCCGCCGGGCGCCCCGGCATCCAAGCCCGGGGTGATCGGCTTCGGCGACGTGGAAGTGGACATGTCCACCCGCCAGATCGCCCGCCAGGGCGAAGTGACCCGCCTCACCACGGGCGAGTTCGCCGTGCTCAAGGTGCTCATGGAGCACCCGCGCCAGCCCCTGTCCCGGGACCGCCTCACCCAGCTCGCCCGGGGACGGGAGCACGGCCCCTTCGACCGGGCCATCGATGTCCAGGTCTCCCGCCTGCGCAAGCTGGTGGAGCCGGACCCGCAGAACCCGCGCTACCTGCAAACCGTGTGGGGCTTCGGCTACGTGTTCGTGCCCGACGAGCCCGGCGGCATCGGAGCCCCCGCCGCCCCCACCCCGCACGCTACGTGACCGATCCGGACCGCCCATCCTCCTGGCGCCTCTACTGGGGCCAGCTGTGGCCCCGTACCCTGCTGTGGCGCACCTTCCTGCTGATCGCCCTGGTGCTGATCCTGGCGGTCACCAGTTGGGCCCTGCTGCTACGCTATTCGGAACGGGAACCCCGGGCCCGGCAGCTGGCGGAATTGACCGCCAGCGTGGTCAACCTGACCCGCTCCGCCCTCCTCCACGCCGCCCCCAGCGAGCGCCTGGCGCTCCTCGACGACCTGGCCCTGCGCGAGGGCATCCGGGTGATTCCTGCGGATGCCGGCGACAAGCTGACGCCCCTGCCGGACAACCCCTTCTTCGCCACCTACGCCAGCCAGGTGCGCCTGGCCCTGGGCTTTTCCACCCGCTTCGCCATCGCTCTGGACGATGAGCCGGGGCTGTGGACCAGCTTCCACGTGGCCGCCGACGACCCCGAGGACGAATACTGGGTGGTGCTGCCGGAAAACCGCGCCCAGCGGCGCACGCCCTGGGAATGGCTGGGCTGGGGCGCCCTGGCCCTGACCTTCGCCCTGGCCGGCGCCTGGTTCATCGTCGCCCGGGTCGGCCGCCCCCTGGCCGAGATGGCCCGGGTGTGCGTGGCCGTGGGCCGGGGCGAACGCCCCGCCCGCCTGAACGAGGACGGCCCCCTGGAACTGGCCGTGCTGGCCAGCGCAATCAACCGCATGGCCACCGACCTGGCCAGCAACGAGAACGAGCGTGCCCAGGTGCTGGCCGGCATTTCCCACGACCTGCGCACCCCCCTGGCCCGGCTGCGCCTGGCCCTGGAGATGAGCACCAGCGACGATGGACTCAAGGGCGGCATGGTGGCCGA
Organism: Oryzomicrobium sp.; assembly: GCF_036820405.1. NCBI lineage: Bacteria > Pseudomonadati > Pseudomonadota > Betaproteobacteria > Rhodocyclales > Rhodocyclaceae > Oryzomicrobium > Oryzomicrobium sp. The sequence goes on along the minus strand of NZ_DAISLS010000014.1, from coordinate 45,299 downwards.
CGTGGAAACCATGGACGGGCTGCTCACCCAGTTTCTCGATTACGCCCGGGGCGCCCGGGAAGAAACGCCCCAGCCCTACGATCCGGGCGAAATCATCACCGGCGTGGCGCGGCGCTTCCCCGAAGCCAGCCTGGAACTGGAGACGGTAGCGCCGCTGCCGGTCAAGCGCCGGGTGTTGGAACGGGCGCTCACCAACCTGGGCGAGAACGCCCGGCGCTATGCCGGCGTCGACACCCCCAACGGCTCGATGGTCCCCGGGCTGACCTTCCGTCTGCACGAGGAAGGCAGCGGCCGGCAGCGCCAGGTGGTATTGGAAGTGCTCGACCGGGGCCCGGGCATCGACCCGGCCCTGGCGGAAGCCCTGAAGCGCCCCTTCATGCGCGGCGACAGCGCCCGGGGCGGCGTTTCGGGCACGGGCCTGGGACTGGCCATCGTCGATGCCGCCGCCCGGGCCCACGGTGGCCGCCTGGACCTGCTGCCCCGGGAAGGGGGCGGCCTGCGCGCCAGGATCGTCCTGCCGCGCCAGGGCTAGGGCACGGAAAAAGCGGGAAAGAAGCAGCGGGCAGACGCCGGCCAGATTACGGTGAGCCCCCCCCGCCGGATCGCGCAGCGCCGAAGACGGCGCTGCAACAGCCTCAGGCGCCGAACACCAGGGAGAATTCCTCGGCCCCCGGCCGGGCCTCGTCGAGGGCCGCTTGCCAGGTGGCTTCATCCAGACCCAGGGCGTTCCAGGCGTATTCGGAGCGGGAAGGCGGATTCCAGGCGCCGGCCAGGTGCCGGCCGAGTTCGTAGGCGCCGCTGTCAGCCAGGCTGACCACGGCGGCCAGGGGCTGCTCGGGCCAGCGTTCCGGCGCATGGTGGCCGGCGATGCCGTCGACGATGGTGGCGGGGAATACCCAGCGCCGCGCCAGCAGTTCCCCGACCTGGACGTGGTCGATGCCCAGGCAGAGGCGTTCGGCATCGATCAGGGGCAGGCCCTCGGCTCTGGCCCGTTCATGCACCGCCTTGTAGTGGGCCGGGTAGTTGGTGGCGATCACCAGCCGGCCGATGTCGTGGAGCAGCCCGACGACGAAGGCGCTTTCCGGATTAACCTTGGCACGGGGCGCCAGCACCCTGGCCACCACCGCCGCCGCCGTGCAGTGGCGCCAGTAGGTGGCTGTATCCAGCCCCTCGGCGGTCAGGCGCCCCAGGGTCTCGCCGGCGGCGGCGGCCAGCATCAGGGTGCGCATGGTGTGCAGGCCGAGCAGGGTCACCGCGTCCTGGATGCTCGCCACCCGGCCGCGCAGGCCGTAGAAGGGCGAGTTGGCGATACGCAGGGTCTTGGCCGCCAGGGACTGGTCCCGGGCGATGTCGTGGGCCAGGCGGCGGGTGTCCAGTTCCGGATCCTCGAGGCGCAGCAGCAGCTCGGTCACCACCGCTGGCATCGACGGCAGCCGGCCCAGGCTCCCTTCGAGCTCGGCCAGGGTCAGGGGGCTTAAGGTCATCATCGCTCCTCGGGTAAAGCCAGCAACAGCCAGCCCCGGGGCTCGGCGGCCGGCCCCAGGGGGCGGCAGAATACAAGAAAACGGCCCTGGGCGCAGTCCACCCGGTGCGGGGTTGCCTCCCGTTGTGCCAAGAGATCCATCACGGCCGCCGGGAGACAGGCGGCAGCCGGCTCGCCCACCAGCGCACCCCGTCCAGCCAAGCGCTGGGCCTCGCCGTTGGCGGCGACCACCAGCCCCTCGTTGTCGATACCGAACAGGGGCCAGGGGAACATCTCCACCGCTTCCTGGGTTACATCCAGGGTAGTCCGCTGGAGCAGGGCTTCAAGCCCGATGGCATGGTCCGTCCCCGCCGGATGGCGCGACAGCAGGGCCTCCGGCAGGCGGCGGCCGGCCCGCAGCAGGTCGCCCGCTTCCTCCGCCGGCACCGGGCGGCTGAAGTAGTAACCCTGAATCTCGTCGCAGCCGTTGCTCGACAGCAGCGCCAACTGGGCCTCGGTCTCCACCCCTTCGGCCACCACCCGCAGCTTGAGGTTGTGGGCCAGGGTGATGATCGCCCGGGTGATCGAGACGTCGCCCGGATCGGCCACGATGTCCTGGACGAAGCTGCGGTCCACCTTGACCGAATCCAGGGGAAAACGCTTCAGGTAAGAGAGGCTGGAGTAGCCGGTGCCGAAATCGTCCACCGCGATGCGCAGGCCCAGTTGCTTGAGGCCGTCCAGGGTGGCGATGGCATCCTCCACGTTGTGCATCAGCATGCTCTCGGTGATCTCCAGCTCCAGGGCGCCGGCCGGCAAGCCGGCTCGGCGCAGTTCGGCGCCGACCATCTCCACCAGGTTGGGCTGGAGCAACTGGCGCACCGACAGGTTCACCGCCACCGACGGGGCGCCCAGCCCCTCCCGGTGCCAGGTGGCGGCCTGAGCGCAGGCCTGGCGCAGCACCCAGGCCCCCACGGCGATGATGCCGCCGGTGTCTTCGAGCAGGGGAATGAACTGGTCCGGCGGCACCAGGCCCCGGGCCGGATGACGCCAGCGCAGCAGGGCCTCGAAGCCGACGATGGCGCCGCTGGCGCAGCTGACCTTGGGCTGGTAGTGCAGGACGAATTCGTCCCGCTCCAGGGCGCGGCGCAGGTCGATGACCATCTGCAACTGGCCCTGGGCCCGGGTATTCATCGAGGCGGTGTAGAACTGCATGCCGTTGCGCCCGAGTTCCTTGGCCCGGTACATGGCGGTGTCGGCGTTGCGGATCAGGGCCTCGGCCTCGATCCCGTCGTCCGGGTAGAGGGCGATGCCGACGCTGGCCTGGGCGTACAGTTCCTGGCCCTCGGCGTGGATCGGCCGGGCCAGGGCCTCCATGATGCGCTGGGCGGCCATGGTGGCGTCCTCGCTGGACTCCAGGTCGGGAACGACGATGGCGAATTCGTCGGCGCCCATGCGCCCCACCGTGTCGCTCTCCCGCAGCACGGTGGCGATGCGGTCGGCGGCAGCCACCAGCAGGGCGTCGCCAACGCCGTGGCCGAAGGTGTCGTTGACCAGCTTGAAGCGGTCCAGGTCCACCACCATCACCGCCGCCCGCTTGCCTTCCCGGTGGGCGCTGGCCAGGGCCTGCTCGATCCGGTCGCGCACCAGCAGCCGGTTGGGCAGACCGGTCAGGGCGTCGTAGTGGGCGGCCTGGGCCAGTTGGCGCTCGGCCTTGACGCTCTCGGTGACGTTGATGTGCATCACCACCGCGCCCTTGCCCGGCGCGCGCAGGGGTGTGGCCAGGAGGCGGAACCAGCTCTCGGCGTTCTTGCCGTGGCAGGAGTAGACGGTGGAGAACTCGTCGCGGGCGCCCGACAACACGGCGTGCAGGCCCGACTGGACGTGCTCGGAGGCCGCCGCCACCGCCACCCCGTCGCCGGTGCACAGGCTCAGGTAGTTGAGACCGACCCCGGCGGAATCGTCCGGATAGCCGTTCTCCTCGGCGAAATGGCGCCAGCCGGCGTTGACCGCCAGGATGCGCCCCGTTTCGTCGAGCAGGGCGATGTGGGCCGGCAGGGCATCGAGAATCGAACGGTTGGTGGAAATGCTCGCCGCCAGCTCGTCGCGCTGCTGCACCAGGGGCGTGATGTCGAGGGCGATGCCGCCGACGCCGTGGATGCGCCCGGCCTCGTCGGCCATGGCGAAGCTGCGCAATTGCAGCCAGCGGACGCTGCCGTCCGGATGCAAGGCGCGCAAGGTTTCATTGACGCCGCCGAAGCGGTTTTCCGCCACCACCCGACGCAGCCGCGGCCGGTCGTCCGGATGGACGCAGGACAGCCATGAAAAGCGGTCCCGGCACAGATCCTCCCGGCTGCCGCCCCACAGGCGCTCATAGGCGGCATTGACGAACACCACCTGCTTGGCGGCGGTGTCGATCAGCCAGAAGCTTTCCGGCAGGTTGTCGGCCAGCTGTTCGAAGCGGACCTGCTCCAGCACCGATTGAACGGCGCCCTCCTCCATCTCCCTTTCGTCCACCAAGGTGTGTCCCTTCAGCGTGATCGTTTTTATAACGCCGGATATTACGGGGGGAAGGCGACGAGGGCGAGTAAAAGGAGGTAAAAAATCGCGGGCGGCCGCCGCGGCCCGGGAATCAGATCAATCAGATCAGGAAGCGGGCCACGTCGATGCCCCACTTGGTCGCATCTTCGGCCCCGGCGATGCGCTCGCTGCCGTGCTTGGCCAGGTCGATGTCCTCGGGCGGCAGGTAGTACATACGCTTGGCGTCGTAGATGATGCGTACCACCGGGGTGAGCAGGTTGTCCCGGTGCAGGGCCACCACCACCGCCAACCGGTTGCTTTCCAGGCGCACCAGGGAGCCCACCGGGTAGATGCCCACGTTCTTGACGAAGGCCTTCACCAGATCGGCATCGAACAGGGTGCCGCCCCCTTCGAACAGGCGGCGCACCGCGTCGGACGCCGGGGTGGGCCCCCGGTAGGCCCGGGGCGAAGTCATGGCGTCATAGACGTCCACGATGGCGGCCATGCGCCCCGCCAGGGAAATGGCCTCGCCCTTGAGCCCCTTGGGATAGCCGGTGCCGTCCATGCGCTCGTGGTGCTCGGCCAGCACTTCCAGGGCGTGGCGCGGCAGGCCGGGCAAGGTAGTGGCCACGTCCAGGCCCATCACCACGTGGGAACGCACCACCTTGAATTCGTCCTCGGTCAGCTTGCCCGGCTTGGTGATCAGCTCGGTACTCAGCTTCATCAGCCCCACGTCGTGGAGCAGGCCGCCCAGGGCCAATTGGTGGAGCATGGCCTCGTCCAGTTCCAGGGACTTGCCGAAGGCCACCAGCATGGCGCACACCCCCACCGCGTGGTTGTAGGTGTAGTCGTCCACCCGCTGCTGGAGGCGGCGCAGAGTAAGGATGGCGTGGCTGTTGCGCAGCACCGAGGCGGTGATCTTTTCCACCGCTGCCCGCACCGGAGCCTGCTCCACCTGGCGCCCGACCCGCACGTCGTCCATCACCGAGCGCACGGCCCGGGTGGCCTCGCCGAAAGCGGCCCGGGCCCGGCCCATCTCCGCCCCCAGGGACACCCCGGGCGAAACGCCGCCGGGGTTGCCCGTGGGGACCCGCACGGTAGCGGCCAGGCGCTCGCCGGGGGCCGGCGCCTTTTCCGACACTTTCTCCGACACTTTCTCCGGCGCGGCCTCCTGGGCCGTTTCCCGGGGTGCCTCGCCGCCCCCACCCGCCGTATCGGCGGCCACCCCCGGCCCGGCCACTGCGGCCACGGCTTCCAGCGCGGCCGCAACCGGCGCTTCCGCCGGGGCAGAAGTTTCGGGACGGGATTGCTTTTCCGCTGCTGCCTCGTCCTCCACGTCCAGCCCCCGCTCGGTGTCGATGAAGAGCTCCTGGATGCGGCTGTTGCGCACCTTGGCCAGGTCGCCCTCGCTCTTGATCATGACCCGGTTGAAGAGGAAGGGATGGTCCATCCACCCGGCGTTGAAGTCGTGGACGAACATGCCGATCCGCAACTGGGCGACGGGGATTTTCTTGATCATGGCGAAGGCGGAAAAGGGTGCGGAGGTTGGAGAGAAAAAGGGTCAGTGATCGTGGTCGTGATCATGCTCGTCCTCGTCGGCGAGCTCGCCGAGCAGGACGATGGCCTGGGCCTCGATGCCCTCGCCGCGGCCCACCGGCCCCAGCTTCTCGGCGGTCTTGGCCTTCACGTTGATGTCCTTTTCCGGCAGACCCAGGTCGGCGGCGATGTTGGCCACCATGGCCGGGATGTGGGGCGCCAGCTTGGGGGCCTCGGCCACCACGGTGCTGTCGAGGTTGAGGATGCCGTAGCCGGCCTCGGTCACCCGGGCGATGGCCTCGCGCAGCAGGGCGCGGCTGTCGGCACCCTTGAACTGGGGATCGGTATCCGGGAAGTGGCGGCCGATGTCGCCCAGGCCGGCGGCGCCGAACAGGGCGTCGATGATGGCGTGGATCAGCACGTCGGCGTCCGAGTGGCCGTGCAGCCCCCGGTCGAAGGGAATGGTGACGCCGCCGATGACGAGGGGCCGCCCGGGCACCAGGGCGTGGATGTCGTAGCCTTGTCCGATTCTGAGCACGATGGAATTTCCTGTGAGAACTGTAAGAAGTAAGTGGAATCAGCCCCGGGGCGCCGTGGCGAGCAGGCGCTCGGCCAGGGCCAGGTCGGCGGGGTAGGTGACTTTCAGGTTGGCCAGCTCGCCCCGCACCAGCCGGGGCACGTGGCCCGCCGCCTCCATGGCGCCGGCCTCGTCGGTCACGTCGGGGAAGCGTTGCAGCGCATCGCGCAGCAGGCCGTAGCGGAACATCTGAGGCGTCTGGGCCTGCCACAGGCCGTCCCGGGGCACGGTACCGGCCACCCGGTCGCGCTGGTCGGAGCGTTTCAGGGTGTCGGCCACCGGCACCGCCAGCAAGCCCCCCACCGGGTCGTCGGCCAGGGTCTGGAGCAACTGGTTGAGGGCCGGGGCGGACAGGCAGGGCCGGGCCGCATCGTGGACCAGCACCCAATCGCCGTCGGCTGCGGCGGTGGCGGCCGCAGCCAGCCCGGCTTGGACGCTGGCGGCCCGAGTGGCGCCGCCCTGGCGCACGGTTTCCAGCTTGCTGCCCAGGGCGCTCCAGTCGAAACCGCCCCACCAGTCATCGTCCGGCGCCAGCACGACGAACACCCGGTCGATGGCCGGGCAGGCGCACAGCACCGCCAGAGTGTGATGCAGCAGGGGCCGGCCGAGCAGGGGCAGGTATTGCTTGGGGGTTTCGCTGCCGAAGCGGCTGCCGTGGCCGGCCGCCGGCACGATGGCATAGTGGCGGGCGTGGCCGGGCGTGGGAGGCAGGGAAACGGCGGGCATGGACGATGTCGGGTGGTTTTGGCTGGGCGAATGCGTGGGCTCCGGCGCGGCCCCGGGGTTGAGGCACAATGACAGCATATGCCGCCGTCCGCCACCTTGGCAGCCGCGGCGGTTGCGCCGGAAAATGCCGGCCCCGCGGAGGCGGCCGAGGCCGCGATTCTACCGGAAGCCAACCGCCCTTCCCGCCACGCCGATCAAATCCGGCCACTGGGGAACAGCTGCTGTTCCTTCCCTTGCCATCCGCTAAGCTGAATCCATCATGACCACTCCACTCAGCGACGTCGGCCTCGAATTCGCCCACGGCTTTCTCACCGCCCTGGGCCTGGGATTGCTCATGGGCCTGGAACGAGAGCGGCGCGCCACCTCCCGGGCCGGGCTGCGCACCTTCGGCCTCACCTCCCTGCTCGGCGCCGTGTGCGCCCTGCTCGCCGGCGAATTCGATTCGCCCTGGCTTATCGCCGCCGGCCTGCTGGCGGTGGCGGCCATGATGATCGCCAGCTACGCCGTGCGCCCGGACCAGGACGACCCGGGCACCACCTCGGTGGTGGCCCTGCTGCTGGCCTTCGGCTTCGGCGCCATGGCCTGGTACGACGAATACCGCACCCAGGCGGTGATGCTGGCCATCCTCAGCACCGTGCTGCTCTACTTCAAGGCCCAGCTCAAACGCCTGACCAGCCGGCTGACGGAGCGGGACATCATCTCCATCCTGCAATTCGCCGTGCTCTCCCTGGTGATCCTGCCGGTGCTGCCGGACCAGGGCTTCGGCCCTTACCAGGCCATCAACCCCTACCAGGTGTGGTGGATGGTGGTGCTCATCTCCGGCGTATCCCTGGCCGGCTACGGCGCCCTGCGCATCGCCGGCCAGCGCCATGGGGCGCCGCTGCTGGGCATCCTGGGCGGCCTGGTGTCGAGCACCGCCACCACCCTGGTCTATTCCCGCCATAGCCGGGAAACCCCAGCCCTGGGCGGACTGGCCCTGACCGTCATCCTCACCGCTAACCTGGTGGTGCTGGTGCGGCTGGTGGCCCTCACCGCCGTGGTCCAGCCCGCCCTGGTGCCCCACCTGCTGCCCACCATGGCCGGCGGCGCCCTGGCGGGCCTGGTCGTGGCAGTGGTCATGTGGCGCCGCATGGAACGCCAGGATTCCCTGCCCCAGCTGGAACTGCGCAACCCCACCGAGATCCGCGCCGCCCTGACCTTCGGCGCCATCTACGCCGCCGTGCTGTTCCTGTCCGCCTGGCTGGCCGACATCGCCGGCAGCCGGGGCCTTTACCTGGTGGCCCTGGCCTCGGGCCTCACCGACGTGGACGCCATCACCCTGTCGAGCCTGCGCCTTTTCGCCCTGGAGCGGGTCAATGCCACCCAGGCGGTGACCGCCGTGGGCCTGGCCGTGCTGGCCAACCTGGGCTTCAAGCTGGCAGTGGTCGCCGTGGTGGCGGGACGCCGGCTGGCCGGACGGATCGCCCTGGGCTTCTCCGCCGTGGCCGGGGGAGGCTTCGCCGGCTGGTGGCTGGGCCTCCACGCCATGGCCGGAGGTTGACATGCCTGCCCCCCCATCGCCCCTTCCGCCAGTGACCGAACCGGCCGCCGCCTTTCCCTTCACCCTGCGCAGCGACGCCGCCCAACTGGCCGGGGAACTGGCCTTGCCCGCCGCGCCGGCCCAGGCCTTGGCGCTGGTGGTCCAGCCCACCTCCCAGCAGGACGGCGGCCCCTATGCCATCGCCCAGGCCCTGCTCGGCATGGGATTGGCCGTGTGCCGGATCGACCTGCTGACGCCCCTCGATACCCGTTACCCGGATCTGGTGCGGGACGTGCCCCTGCTGGAAAACCGGCTGGCCGCCTGCCTGAGCTACCTGCAAGGCAAGGATTGCCGCCTTCTCGGCCTGCCGCCGGACCTGCCCCTGGTCATTGTCGCCAGCGGCGGCGGCGCCCCAGCGGCCCTGCGCCTGACCGCCACCCGCCAGGGGCCGTGCCGGGCCCTGGTGTGCCGCAACGGCTTCATCGACCTGGCCGGGCGCCATGCCCTGGGCTTTCTGCCCGTGCCCCTGCTCTACCTGGCCGAGGAACGGCCGCCCCAGGCGCCCCAGGACACCCGGGAAACCGCCGCGGCGGTCAATGCCCTGTCCCTGGTGCAGGCGCCCCACGAACTGGTCCGCAGCCCCGGACGGAAGGAAAGCGCCCGGGCCGCCACGGACTGGGTCCGCCGCTGGCTGCCCCCGGCGGGAGCGTCCGCCTGACGGCGCCCCTAGCGAATCAGGCCAGAACGCCCAGGATCACCAGGCCCGGATCGAACGCGGCCGACAAGGGCTGGAGTTGGGGCATGGGTTCGGCTTCCTCGCCACCCTCGCCTTCCGGCTGCGCAACGAAACCTTCCGGCAAGCCCAGGGCCTCCGCCCGCTCCTTCGCCACCACGCCGTAGAGCATGTTGCCGCCGGGCAGGGCCAGGGCCACCTCCCGGTCCATGGCGCCGGCACTGGTGACAGAAACGACCGTCCCCGCCAGCCGGTTGAAGTGCCGCTGGGCGTCGGGCAGCGCTTCGCCGGGCGCGAGAAAGGCAACGCCCTGGGCCTTGACCAGGGCCCAGACGGCGGTGCCGGGTTCCAGCCCCAGTTCGCGCACGCTGCCGGCGGTCAGTCGAGCCCGCAGGGTCTGCCCGCCCAGTTCCACCGTCACTTCCGCCGAAACGCCCTCTTCCCGCACTTCGGCCACCGTGCCCAGCCACTGGTTGCGGGCGCTGGTACGCAGGAACAGCCGCTCCAGCGCCCCCGGGGCGCCCGCTCCCTGGCCGGCCTCGGCACTGCGCGCCACGGCGGCGGCCAGGGCATCGAGAAACTGGCGATGCACGCTCTTCACCCGATTGAACACTTCCACTAGCCAGCGCCCGGAAGGGGTGAGGCGGCTGCCGCCGCCACCCCGGCCGCCGGTGCTGGCATCCACCAGGGACACCCCGGCGGCGTTGTTGAGGAACTGGAGGGCATCCCAGGCCGACTTGTAGCTCAGGCCCAGGGCCTTGGCCGCCTTGTTGAGGGAGCCGTGCTGGTCGATCGCCTCGAGCAGCGCCACCCGCCCCTCGCCGGCGTAGCCCGAGGCACCGATGGTCAGCCAGAAGCGCCCTTCCAGATGCAGGCCCAGGGGCACCGGGCCCGGGGCCAAGTCCCCCGGCGCCAGGACGGCCTGGGCCCGGGGCGAGGCGATGCCGGTGGGCGCGGCGCCGACGGGGTTGAGGGTCGCTCCGTCGCTGCTGCGGGTCGAAGGGGGCATGGCGTACTCCTGAGCGCCCCCGAAATCGGGCGCGCTATATATAAAAAGAATAGCGAATTTTAGGGCCTCTCTCCGGTCCTTGCCTTAAGCTGCCGCAAAAATCACCCAAAAAGCGCCAACCATGGAAACCCATCTCACCGACATTTCCCGGGTCATCCAGCTGGCCGTGGCCCCGGTGTTCCTGCTCACCGCGCTGGCCACCCTGGTCGCCACCCTCAACGTGCGCCTGGGCCGCAACGTGGATCGCCGCCGCCTGCTCCAGGACCGGATTTCCCAGGGCGATCCCCACGCCGCCCTGGACCGGGACGAACTGCGCGTCCTGCTCCAACGCATTCGCCTGATCTACTTCGCCATCCTGGCGGCGGTGGCCGGGGCCCTGCTGGTTTGCCTGGTGGTGGCCGGGGCCTTCCTCGGCGCCCTGCTCTCGGTGGATCTGGCCCGGGCGGTGGCGGTGCTGTTCATCCTCGCCATGGTGGCCCTGATCGCCAGCCTGGGCATCTTCTTGCGCGAAGTGTTCCTCGCCGTGAGCAACGCCACCCACCACCTGCCGTGATGTCCCAGCGCCCCCGGCGGGGCCGCGGGTCTTTCCGGCCGTTTTTCCGGCCATCTCCGGCGCACCGCACCTGCCCTCCCGGGCAGGGCCTATAATCCCTCCTTTCCGTCATTTTTCCGGCCCACGGCCCCCGCCCTGGGCCCGTTTTGCGTTGACTGCCCCTGCATCCTCCCCTTCCCCGGCGCCGGCCCTGCTGGCGCAGATGAACGCCGCCCTGCCCGCCCGCCTGCCCGCTCCCGGCGAACGGATCGACGCCCCGGCCCTGCCCGGCTCCGCCGACGCCCTCTACCTGGCCGCCGCGGCCACCCGGTTGAAGCGCCCTCTGGCGGTGGTCACCGCCTCGGCCCAGGACGCCCAGCGCCTGCTCGACGAGATCCCCTGGTTCGCCCCGGGGCTGCGGGTCTGCCTGCTGCCGGACTGGGAGACCCTGCCCTACGACAACTTCTCGCCCCACCACGACCTGGTGTCCGAGCGCCTGGCCACCCTGTGGGCGCTGTACAAGGGCGCGTTCGACGTGGTGCTGGTGCCGGCCTCCACCGCCGTGGTGCGGTTGGCCCCGCCGGCCTTCCTGGCGGCCTACACCTTTCACTTCAAGAAGGGCGAGCAGCTCGACGCCGAAGCCTTCCGCGCCCAGGTCACATTGGCCGGGTACACCAACGTCACCCAGGTGGTCTCCCCGGGGGAATACTCGATCCGCGGCGGGCTGATCGACCTGTTCCCGATGGGCTCGCCGCTGCCCTACCGGATCGACCTGTTCGACGACGAAATCGAGACCCTGCGCGCCTTCGACGCCGATTCCCAGCGCAGCCTCTACCCGGTGCCCGAGGTGCAGCTGCTGCCGGCCCGGGAATTCCCCATGGACGACCGGGGCCGCACCCTGTTCCGCCAGCGCTTCCGCGAGGTATTCGAGGGCGACCCGGCCAAGTCCGGCATCTACAAGGACATCTCCAACGGCATCCCCTCGGCGGGCATCGAGTACTACCTGCCCCTGTTCTTCGAGGAAGGGGACGCCGCCACCCTGTTCGACTACCTGCCCAAGGACGCCCTGCTCTGCCTGCACGGCGCGGTGGACGAAGCGATCCGCGACTTCGCCCGGGACACCCAGTCGCGCTACAACCTGCTCCAGGGGGACAAGGCCCGGCCCCTGCTGGCGCCGGAGACCCTGTTCCTCAACGAGGAAGCCTTCTTCATCGCCGCCAAGGGCTACGGCCGGCTGGCCCTGCGCCCCGCATCGGCGGCCGCCGATAGCGCCGCCTTGGCCGCCCCCCTGCCCAACGTGGCGGTGGACCGCCGCGCCGAGGACCCACTGGCGGCCCTCAAGGCCTTCACCGCCGCATTCCCGGGCCGGGTGCTGCTGCTGGCTGAATCCGCCGGCCGACGCGAAACTCTGAACGAAACCTTCGTGGACCATGGGGTGCGCCCCGCCCCCTGCCCCGATCTGGCGGCCCTTGCCAGCCCGGGGGCGCCGCAACTGGCCCTGGGGGTCGGCCCGCTGCAAACCGGCTTCATCGTCGGCAGCGGCAGCCAGGCCCTGGCTTTCGTCACCGAGACCGAGCTGTATGCCGGCAGCCCCCGCCGGGCCAAGCGCGCGGCCCAGAAGAAGGCCAGCCTGGACAACTGGCTGAAGGACCTGACCGAGCTCAAGGTCGGCGACCCGGTGGTGCACGAGCAGCACGGCATCGGCCGCTACCTGGGGCTGGTGAGCCTGGACCTGGGGGAAGGCAACACCGAGTTCCTGCACCTGGAATACGCCAACGACGCCAAGCTGTACGTGCCGGTGTCCCAGTTGCACGTCATCTCCCGCTACTCCGGCGCCGACCCGGATGCTGCCCCGGTGCACACCCTGGGTTCGGGCCAGTGGGAAAAGGCCAAGCGCCGCGCCGCCGAGCAGGCCCGCGACACCGCCGCCGAACTGCTCGCCCTGTATGCCGCCCGGGCCGCCCGCCAGGGCCACGCCTTCGCCTTCAAGGCCAGCGACTACGACGCCTTCGCCGACGGTTTCGGCTTCGAGGAAACCCCGGACCAGGCCGCCGCCATCGCCGCGGTGATCGACGACATGAAGTCGGGCAAGCCCATGGACCGGCTGGTGTGCGGCGACGTGGGTTTCGGCAAGACCGAGGTGGCCCTGCGCGCCGCCTTCATCGCCGTGGCCGGCAACAAGCAGGTGGCGGTGCTGTGCCCCACCACCCTGCTGTGCGAGCAGCACTACCAGACCTTCTGCGACCGTTTCGCCGACTGGCCGGTGAAGATCGCCGAAATCTCCCGCTTCAAGACTGCCAAGGAAACCGCCCAGGCGGTGAAGGACCTGGCCGAGGGCAAGATCGACATCCTGATCGGCACCCACAAGCTGATCCAGCAGGACGTGAAGTTCCCCAACCTGGGGCTGGTCATCATCGACGAGGAACACCGCTTCGGCGTGCGCCAGAAGGAGGCCCTGAAGGCCCTGCGCGCCGAGGTGGACGTGCTGACCCTGACCGCCACGCCGATCCCCCGCACCCTGGCCATGAGCCTGGAGGGGCTGCGGGACTTCTCGGCCATCGCCACGGCACCGCAGAAGCGCTTGGCGATCAAGACCTTCGTCTCCAAGTTCTCCGACGGCATCCTCCGCGAAGCGGTGCTGCGCGAATTCAAGCGCGGCGGCCAGGTGTACTTCCTGCACAACGAGGTCGACACCATCGACAACATGCGCGACAAGCTGACCAAGCTGCTGCCCGAAGCGCGCATCGCCGTGGGCCACGGCCAGATGCCGGAGCGGGAGCTGGAGCGGGTGATGCGCGACTTCACCCAGGGCCGGGCCAACCTGCTGCTGTGCACCACCATCATCGAGACCGGCATCGACATTTCGAACGCCAACACCATCCTCATCAACCGGGCCGAAAAGTTCGGCCTGGCCCAGCTGCACCAGCTGCGCGGCCGGGTCGGCCGCTCCCATCACCAAGCCTACGCCTACCTGTTGGTGTTCGACGAGAAGGCCCTGACCAAACAGGCCAAGCAGCGCCTCGAAGCGATCCAGATGATGGAAGAGCTGGGTTCGGGCTTCTACCTGGCCATGCACGACCTGGAGATTCGTGGTGCCGGCGAGGTGCTCGGCGAGAACCAGTCCGGCGAGATGCAGGAGGTGGGCTTCAACCTCTACACCGAGATGCTCAACCGTGCCGTAGCGGCGCTCAAGCAGGGCCGCGAGCCGGACCTGGCCCAGCCTCTGGGGGTGGCCACCGAAATCAACCTGCATGTGCCGGCCCTGCTGCCCAACGACTACTGCCCGGACGTACACGAGCGCCTGTCGCTGTACAAGCGCCTGGCCAACTGCGAGGCCGACGACGAGATCACTGCCTTGCAGGAAGAGCTGGTGGACCGCTTTGGCGAGCTGCCGGCCCAGGCCCAGTCGCTGCTCGCCACCCATCGCCTGCGCCTCTTGGCCAAGCCCCTCTGTGTGCAGAAGCTCGATGCCACACGGGAGCAGGTGACGGTGCAGTTCAGCCCGGAATTTTCGAAGAATCCGCCCATCGAGCCGATCAAGATCATCAACCTCATCCAGACCGACCGGAACTACAAGCTGGCCGGACAGGATAAACTCGCTCTTTCCCGCTCCTGCCCGACCCTTGCCGACCGAGTGGCCGCGGTGAAGGACCTGTTCAAGAAACTGACCGCCTGATGCACCGGCGCTCTTCCCGGGCGCCCCTTAACGCAAGAAAGCGCAAGAAGCCAACGCCATGATTGAGCAAGCCATCGAAGACCTGCACGTCGCCGCATTCGACCCCATGCCCACGCCCCGGGAGGTTCTGGACCGAATCCCGATGACCGAGGCCGCCGCCACCACCGTGGTGCAGGGCCGGGAAACCCTCAAGGCCATCCTGGACGGCACCGACCCCCGCGTCTTCGTGGTGGTGGGCCCCTGCTCCATCCACGATCCGGTGGCCGGCCTGGACTATGCCCGGCGCCTGAAGGCCCTGGCCGACGAGGTGTCCGACACCCTGGTGCTGGTGATGCGCGTCTACTTCGAAAAGCCCCGTACCACCGTGGGCTGGAAGGGCTACATCAACGATCCGTACATGGACGACTCGTTCCGCATCGACGAAGGCATGGCCAAGGCGCGCCAGTTCCTGCGCGACGTGAACGAGCTCGGCCTGCCCGCCGGCACCGAGGCCCTGGACCCGATCTCGCCCCAGTACCTGGGCGACCTGATCGCCTGGACCGCCATCGGCGCCCGCACCACCGAATCCCAGACCCACCGTGAGATTTCCTCCGGCCTCTCTACCCCGGTGGGCTTCAAGAACGGCACCAGCGGCGACCTGACCGTGGCGGTCAACGCCATCCTGTCCGCCTCCCGGCCCCACTCCTTCCTCGGCATCAATTACGACGGCGGCGTGACCATCGTGCGCACCACCGGCAACCCCTACGGCCACGTGGTGCTGCGCGGCGGCGACGGCCGGCCCAACTACGACACGGTGTCGATCAACCTGGCCGAGGCCGCCCTGACCAAGGCCAAGCTGCCGGCCAACATCGTGGTGGACTGCTCCCACGCCAACAGCTACAAGAAGCCCGAGCTGCAACCCTTGGTGATGGCCGACGTGGTCAACCAGATCCGTCTGGGCAATAAGTCCATCGTCGGCACCATGATCGAATCGAACATCGAGGCCGGCAACCAGCCGATCCCCGCCGACCTGTCCCAGCTCAAGTACGGCTGTTCGGTCACCGACGGCTGCGTGGACTGGGCCACCACCGAGAAGATGCTGCGCGACGCCGCCACCCTGCTGCGCGACGTGCTGCCCAACCGCCGCGGCTGATCCTTCTTCGTTCCCGACTTCCTCACCCCTACCGCGGCGGCCCCTCGGCCGCCGCACGACTTTCTGCCATGCTCGACCTCGTCATCCAGGGCGGCCCCCTGCCCACCTTCCTTCTCGACCGCCTCGTCCAGGCTACCGGCGCCGCCCGGGCCGAGCCCCGTGCGCCCCAGCTGCACCGGCTCTACGGCGCGACCCGGCCGGCGGATTTCGCCGCCACCCTGGAGCCCCTGCTCGCCGCGGAAAAGCTCGACTGGGCCTTCGTCCCCGCCGGCAAGAAGCTGTCCGACTATGGGCTGATCTGCTTCGACATGGACTCGACCCTGATCACCATCGAGTGCATCGACGAGCTGGCCGATTTCGCCGGCAAGAAGGCCGAGGTGGCGGCCGTGACCGAGGCCGCCATGCGCGGCGAGATCGACTACCGGGAAAGCCTGCGCCGCCGCCTGGCCCTGCTGGCCGGGCTGGATGCCCGGGTGCTTGCCCGGGTCTACGGCGAGCGCCTGCTGCTCTCCGACGGCGCCCGCCCCTTGCTCGAAGCGGTCCAGGCCGCCGGGCTGCGCACCGCCATCCTCTCCGGCGGCTTCACCTACTTCACCGAGCGCCTGCGCATCGAACTGGGCTTCGACTTCGCCACCTCCAACGAACTGGAGATCGCCGGCGGCAAGCTCACCGGCCGGGTGGTCGGCGACATCGTGGACGCCAGCGCCAAGGCCCACCACCTGTGCCGCCTGCGCGACGAACTGGGCCTCACCCGGGACCAGGTGATCGCCGTGGGCGACGGCGCCAACGACCTGATGATGATGAATGAGGCCGGCCTGTCGGTAGCCTTCCGCGCCAAGCCGGCGACCCGGGAAAAAGCCTCGGTAGCCTTCAACCACGTCGGCCTGGACGGCCTGGTCAACCTGTTCGCCTGACCCTGTCGCCGGCAGGTCACAAAGCCGCGCCACCATTGGCGCTCCGACCTGCCTGCCTGCAACCCCGCGCCAGTCGGGCATCTCCAGGCACCCTGCCTGAAGATGCCCGACTGGCACGGCTTTCCGGACTGCCCCTAAAAACCGTGCTGCCCGATACCGCCCAACGCCACCACTACGCCTGGCTCTCCATCGCCGCCGCAATCCTCACCATCAGCCTCAAGACCGGGGCCTGGTGGATCACCGGCTCGGTGGGTCTGCTCTCCGACGCCCTGGAATCCTTCGTCAACCTGGCCGGCGCCGGCTTCGCCCTGTGGATGATCCTGGTCACCCGCACCCCGCCGGACGACGGCCACCCCTTCGGCCACGGCAAGGCGGAATACTTTTCCAGCGGCTTCGAGGGCGGCCTGATCTTCGTCGCCGCCCTGGCCATCGTCGGCACCGGCGTGCAGCGCCTGCTCCACCCGGAACCCCTGGAAGCCCTGGGCTGGGGCATGGCCTTCTCGATCCTGAGCACCCTCATCAACCTGGCCGTGGCCCTCACCCTGGCCCGGGCCGGCAAGCGCTTCAACTCGATTGCCCTGACCGCCGATTCGCGCCACCTGATGACCGACGTGTGGACCTCGGTGGGGGTGGTAGCCGGCGTGCTGCTGGTGGCCCTCACCGGCCAGAACTGGCTCGACCCCCTCATCGCCATCGCCGTGGGCCTGCACATCATGCTGGAGGGCTGGCGCCTCGGCCAAACCTCGGTGGATGGCCTGATGGACCGCAGCCTGGAGCCCGAGCAACTGGCCCAACTCACCGCCGCCCTGGACGCAACGCTGCCCCCGGAAGCCATCTACCGCAACCTGAAAAGCCGCCGCGCCGGCGCCCAGTCCTTCGTCCAGGTTGACATCCTGGTCCCCGGCGACTGGAGCGTCACCCGGGGGCACGACCTGCTCGACAAGGTCGAAGCCCGGCTGGAAGCCACCCTGCCCGATCTGGTGGCGACGACGCACCTGGAACCGCGCTAGGAAAAACTCCGAAGAACACTCTGGGGAGTGGTCTATTAAAGAAATTACAAAAAATGGCTGATTCCTTTTCGGGGTCAGCCATTTTTTTCATCAAGACTTTCCGAACAAAAGACGCCATGAAATCAATAAACAACCACCTTGAGAACACCTTGCGGAATAAGAGCGCCGACATTTACAACCATCCCCCATCCATCTTGCACGGTCTTAATGGTTATTTAACAACGTCGGGGTAAATTGTCAAAACATGACGATATGACCAGCCAGCCGGCCCATTACGCGGCTCATCCTTGGCACGCAGCTGAGGTGTAATCAGATACACATGAAGCTGAGGGCCACGCACCAGGAAATAAATCCTGCATTCTTCAATATTTTTTGGCAAACGAGCCTTCAAATCAACGGTATCTTCAAAAACCTCCCCGGTATCTTTCAATCTCCATTTCACATAGAGATCATCCCCCCGGAGCATGTCGCCTGAAGTTGTAGATTGTTGATCAGACTTACCTCTATCCCTCAAGGCGGGAGCGTTTCTGGCCGCTGGATTCTTTGAATCCCCATAACGATAATCAAGCAGTACTGCATCAGGACTATCCACTGGAAAATTAAATGCAAACCCATGCAAAACAACATCCCCTCGACTAGCGCACCCGGAGGTCAATTGAAAAAAAACCACTAAAAGAAAATAACCAAATAATTTCTTCAAGCCTTCCACATTAGCCCCCATTTCCACACAACACCATGTTTAAATCCATTTGCGCAATAACATCACCAACATCGACAGCAATGGTCATCTCTTATCTCCCTGATACAATTTTAAATATTATTTAACGAGGTCGGGGTAAATCGTCAAAACATGACGATATGACCAGCCAGCCGGCCCATTACGCGGCTCATCCTTGGCACGCAGCTGAGGTGTAATCAGATACACATGAAGCTGAGGGCCACGCACCAGGAAATAAATCCTGCATTCTTCAATATTTTTTGGCAAACGAGCCTTCAAATCAACGGTATCTTCAAAAACCTCCCCGGTATCTTTCAATCTCCATTTCACATAGAGATCATCCCCCCGGAGCATGTCGCCTGAAGTTGTAGATTGTTGATCAGACTTACCTCTATCCCTCAAGGCGGGAGCGTTTCTGGCCGCTGGATTCTTTGAATCCCCATAACGATAATCAAGCAGTACTGCATCAGGACTATCCACTAGAAAATTAAATGCAAAACCATGCCAAACAACATCCCCTCGACTAGCGCACCCGGAGGTCAATTGAAGAAAAACCATCAAAAGAAAATAACCAAACAATTTCTTCAAGCCTTCCACATTAGCCCCCACTTTCACACAACACAAATTTTAAATTCATTAATACTCACCAAAAAAATCCGTACAAAGCATCAGAAATTACCATAGTAAATTTGGGCAAATTGTAAGCACATAACGACTTCCTCACCCAGCCGGACCGTTGGGTGGCTCGCTCTTGGCGTATAGCTGAGACGTAATCAGACATACATAAAGCTGAAGGCCCCGCACTAGATAATAAAGATGGCAACTTTCAATATTAATTGAGAGCCTGATTTTCAAATCTACTACCTCCCCAAAAACTACTCCGTTCCCTTAATTTTCTACTTAACACAGCCCCCCTCCCCCCATCTCTCCGGCAGCTGCTCTGGTATCGCGTACTGCAAAACGAACTTGATGCCCTTCTTCACACAGCCGTTGAGCAACAGGAATATCGCGGCTAAGGTGGCCAAAGTGAGCCCCCAATTCCCATACGAAGAGAATCCGACTCATTCCCCCCCTAGACAGGCACTTCATAAATTTGAATGGACGGTTTGAAGGGCAGCTACCCAGTCCATCTATAGTGTTGAGATTATTTTTCCCTCCCTCGGCAGCGCTCAATACGAGGAGGAAGGCCTGCGGCTTATTCAAAGCAAAAAAACATTCCAAACAATTCAAAAGCATGGAACATAATTCACCTCACCACCACTCGGCGATAATGCCAACAGCAAAATTTCATGTCAAATGGAACATCAAAACCATGTACAGCAAGCAAAGGCGATGTGTTTGTCAAAGTGAAGCTGTGAATTGTGAAACGCTGCAGTACCTTCGACGTGACTAGGCTGTTGGATTGACAAGACGATTTTTTATGATTTTTGCATAAATCAAACAGCACCCTGCAAACTCAGCCAAAACGGCAGAAGACGAAGAAGAAGTGCAAGACAGCGCTTGGTATGCATATGAAGGGCTATAGCTACGCCTAAATTGTGCAGATAGCGCCACACATGGATTTACAAAGGCAGTTCGCTCGGACTTACGCGCAAAATCCGAGGGATAGCCTGGCCGCAAGCCCCCTCTCGGCCATCACGCCTCAGGCCAAGGCCGAAGGAGCGGAAATCTACCGGGGTAACGAAACCGGAGTACGTAACGTAGGGCCAGCGTAGGCGCAGTTATGCCTTGGCAAGCAAGGCCACGGTGCCCCTGACGGAAGGCGCGCCGTCACGCTCCGTCGATCTTCTGCACCCAGGGCGCCTGGGCGCAGCGCTCGGACAGGAAGTCGATGAAGGCCTGGACCCGGGCCGGGCGGCTGCGCCCTGGCGGGGTGACGATGTGCAGGGCGATGGGATCGACCTGCCAGTCGTCCATCACCGTTTCCAGCACGCCGGATTGCAGGTCCTGCCAAGCCAGGAACTCCGGTTGCAGGGCCAGGCCGAGCCCGGCCCGCAGGGCGGGCACCAGGGCTTCGGCGTTGTTCGCCTGCAAGGGCAGCGGCATGGCCTGGGCGAATTCCCCATGCTCGGGGTGCTTGAAGCGCCAGCAGCTGCCCGTCCGCGAGTTGGAATAGTGCAGTGCCCGGTGCTGGGCGAGATCCCGGGGATGCTTGGGCCGCCCGAAGCGCTCGAAATAGGCCGGGGCGCCGACCAGCAGGATGCGCACGGCGTAGAGCCGCCGCGCCAGCAGGCTGGAATCGGCCAGGGTCGAGATGCGCAGGGCGATGTCGAAACGGTTGGCGACCAGGTCGACGATCTCGTCGCTGAAATTGAAGTCGAAGGCCACCTCCGGAAAGCGCGCCATGAATTCGGGCAGCACCGGGGCCAGGTACGAGAGGCCGAACGACATGGGGACGGTGACGCGGATCGGCCCGCGCAGGCTGGTGGACTGTTCCGCCACCTCGGTTTCCACGGCTTCGCCTTCCGCCAGGATGCGGGTGGCGCGCTCCAGGGCGGCATAGCCGCTGTCCGTCAGCGACATGCGCCGGGAGGTGCGGTGCAGCAGCATGGTCCCCATGCGCTGCTCCAGGCGCTGGACCGCCTTGGAAACCGTGGCTTGGGCCAGGCCGAGTTCGTCCGCCGCCCGGGCGAACGAGGTAGTTTCGGCCACCTTGGCAAAGATGGCCCAGGCTTCGAGATCGGGTAGCCGCTTCATGGGGTTCCTTCGTGGGTCGGGCTGGCGATGCGGAGCATTTGACATCAAAAATGGAAACGATGAAATGCCATTCATTCCATTCTAAACATTAATGCCGATGTCTATAGTGAGTCCATCAACGCGCAACGCTACGAGGATTCACATGATCGAACGACGTCCCTTCGACCGCCTGGGTGGTGCCAACCACGGCTGGCTCGATGCCAAGCACCACTTTTCGTTCGCCGAGTATTTCGACCCGTCCCGCCTCAACTGGGGCGCCCTGCGGGTGTGGAACGACGACACCATCGCCCCGGGCACCGGCTTTCCGCCCCACCCCCACGCCGACATGGAGATCGTCACCTATGTGCGCGAAGGGGCCATCACCCACCAGGACAACCTGGGCAACAAGGGCCGCACCGCGGCCGGCGACGTGCAGGTGATGAGCGCCGGCACCGGCATCCGCCATTCCGAATACAACCTGGAGCCGGGCATCACCCGCATCTTCCAGATCTGGATTCTTCCCGACCGGCGCGGCGAGCAGCCTTCCTGGGGCTCCAAGCCCTTCCCCAAGGCGGACCGCTCGGGCCAGTTCGTCATCCTGGCCAGCGGCATCGCGGGGGACGACGACGCCCTGCCCATCCGCACCGACGCCCGGGTCCTGGGCGCCACCCTCAAGGCCGGCGAAACCGCCGAGTACCGCCTGGGGTCGGAGCGTTATGGCTACCTGGTGCCGGCAGCCGGCCAGGTCGAGGTCAATGGCGTTGCCCTCCAGACCCGGGACGGCGCCGCCATCCGCCAGGAGGAGACCATCCGCGTCACCGCCCTCGAAGACGCCGAAATCGTCCTGGTGGACGCGGCCGGCTGATCCCCTCCCCCAACCGAACCCAGCACGGGGGGCCTTCTGCGGCGCCCCCCGCGCACGGCCCGCCCAAGCGCCCCGGCGCCTACCGCGAACCGTAACAGTGTGCCGGCATGATCGGCATGCGCCCCCCCCAACCAGCAAGGAGCAAACCATGTCGAACAAGTACCTGGAAGTCCTCACCCCCCAGAACAGCCAGCTGATCTTCATCGACCAGCAGCCCCAGATGGCCTTCGGCGTGCAGTCCATCGACCGTCAGACCCTCAAAAACAACGTCGTGGGACTGGCCAAGGCGGCCAAGATCTTCAACATCCCGACCACCATCACCACCGTCGAGACCGATGGCTTTTCCGGCAACACCTATCCGGAGCTGCTGGCCGTTTACCCTGAGCACAAGATTCTCGAACGCACTTCGATGAATTCCTGGGACGACCAGAACGTGCGCGACGCCCTGGCCGCCAACGCCGCTGCCGGCCGCAAGAAGGTGATCGTCGCGGGCCTGTGGACCGAGGTGTGCAACACCACCTTCGCCTTGAGCGCCGCCCTGGAAGGCGGCTACGAGATCTACATGGTGGCCGACGCCTCCGGCGGCACCTCGGCGGATGCCCACAAATACGCCATGGACCGCATGGTCCAGGCCGGCATTGTCCCCATGACCTGGCAGCAGGTGCTGCTGGAATGGCAGCGGGACTGGGCGCGCAAGGAAACCTACGATGCGGTCATCGCCCTCGTCCAGGAGCATTCCGGCGCCTACGGCATGGGGGTGGATTACGCCTACACCATGGTGCACAAGGCCCCCGAGCGCGTGAAGCACGGCGAGCGCATCGGCCCCAACCCGGCCAAGAAATAAGCCGGGACACCTTACCGGCCCCGTCGGGCGGCGCTGCTGGGGCGGCGCCGCCTTTCTTCCCCGGCCCCTTGGTATCCGGCGGCCGGTGCGGCGGGGTTTCCATCAGCGGCCCCAGCGCGAGGATGGCCCATGAAACTCTACGTCCTGTCCCTGGGTGCCGGCCTGCTGGTCGGCATCGTCTACAGCCTGCTCGACGTGCGCTCCCCCGCGCCGCCGCTGGTGGCCCTGGTGGGGCTGCTCGGCATCCTGATCGGCGAGCAAATCATTCCGGTCGGCAAGCAATTACTGAGGGGTTCGGCATTTGCCTCCGCCTGCACCAAAACCCAGGCTACGACCCACGTCTTTGGCCAGCTACCCGGCCGCCAGGCCATGCAGCACGGCAAAACCCCCGAGGAGAAGCAATCATGACGACCCGCCCCACCGCTGACGTCGTTCTGCGCAACGGCCGCTTCACCACCCTGGACACCGGCAATCCCACCGCCAGCGCCGTTGCCGTCAAGGACGGCAAGTTCCTGGCCGTGGGGGACGAGCAGGCGGTGATGCCCCTGGCGGGCAGCGGCACCCGCATCATCGACCTCAAGGGACGCAGCGTCCTGCCTGGCCTGATCGACAACCATACCCATGTGATCCGCGGCGGCCTCAACTACAACATGGAACTGCGCTGGGACGGCGTGCGCTCCCTGGCCGACGCCATGGACATGCTGCGGCGCCAGGTGGCGATCACTCCGGCACCCCAGTGGGTGCGGGTGGTGGGGGGCTTCACCGAGCACCAGTTCGTCGAACGACGCCTGCCGACCATCGACGAGATCAACGCCATCGCCCCCGATACCCCGGTCTTCCTGCTGCACCTCTACGACCGCGCCCTGCTCAACGCCGCCGCCCTGCGCGCCGTCGGTTACACCAAGGAAACACCTGAACCTCCGGGCGGCGAAATCACCCGGGACGCCAGCGGCAACCCCACCGGCCTGCTGCTGGCCAAGCCCAACGCCGCCATCCTCTACGCCACCCTGGCCAAGGGCCCCAAGCTGCCCTTCGACTACCAGGTCAATTCCACGCGCCACTTCATGCGCGAACTCAACCGGCTGGGCGTGACCGGGGTCATCGACGCCGGCGGCGGCTTCCAGAACTACCCGGACGACTACGCCGTGATCCAGAAGCTGGCCGACGAGGGCCAGATGACGGTGCGCCTGGCTTACAACCTGTTCACCCAGAAGCCCAAGCAGGAGAAGGAGGATTTCCTCAACTGGACCTCCTCCGTCACCTACAAGCAGGGCGACGACTACTTCCGCCACAACGGCGCCGGCGAGATGCTGGTGTTCTCGGCCGCCGACTTCGAGGACTTCCGCCAGCCCCGGCCGGACATGCCGCCGGAAATGGAAGGTGAGTTGGAGGAAGTGGTGCGCATCCTGGCCCAGAACCGCTGGCCCTGGCGGCTCCACGCCACCTACGACGAAACCATCTCCCGGGCCCTGGACGTGTTCGAGAAGGTCAACCAGGACATTCCCCTCAAGGGGCTGAACTGGTTCTTCGACCACGCCGAAACCATCTCGGACAAATCCATCGACCGCATCGCCGCCCTGGGCGGCGGCATCGCCGTGCAGCATCGCATGGCCTACCAGGGCGAGTACTTCGTCGAGCGCTACGGCGCCGCTGCCGCCGAGGCCACGCCCCCCGTCGCCCGCATGCTGGAAAAGGGCGTGCAGGTTTCCGCCGGCACCGACGCCACCCGGGTCGCCTCCTACAACCCCTGGGTGTCCTTGGCCTGGATGATCACCGGCAAGACGGTGGGCGGATTGCAGATGTATCCGCGCCGCAACTGCCTTAGCCGGGAGACGGCGCTGCGCATGTGGACCGAGAAGGTGGCCTGGTTTTCCAACGAGGAAGGCAAGCGCGGCCGCATCGCGGCGGGGCAGTTTGCCGACCTGATCGTGCCGGACAAGGATTTCTTCGCCTGCGCCGAGGATGAGCTCTCCTTCCTCACCTCCGAGCTAACCATGGTCGGCGGGCGCGTCGTCTATGGCGCGGGCGACTTCGCGCCCCTGGACGACAACCCGGTGCCGCCGGCCATGCCGGACTGGTCGCCGGTGCGCACCTTCAAGGGCTACGCGGCCTGGGGCGAGCCGGAGGGCGCGGGCCGAAATTCCCTGCGCCGCCAAGCGATCGCCTCCTGCGGCTGCGCCAGCGCCTGCGGCCTCCATGGTCACGACCACGCCCGGGCCTGGGGGGCGAAGGTGCCGGTATCGGACCTGAAGGGCTTTTTCGGCGCCCTGGGCTGCTCCTGCTGGGCCGTGTAGGCATCCACCCAGGCCGCCTCAACCCCAATCGGCAACAAACTGGCCGCCTGCGCGCGGCCGGTTTTTGCCTCCTGCGCCATACGCTTCGCCGCCTACCTCGGTTTGTGCGCCGCCTACCTGCAAGGCGGGTTGGTCAAGCTCCATGACTTCCCGGGAGCCGTCGCGGAAATGGCCCATGCCGGGCTTGCCCCGGCGCCACTCTTTGCCGCCCTGGTCATCCTGCTCGAACTGGGCGCATCGGCGCTGATCCTGACCGGGCGGTGGCGCTGGCTCGGCGCCGTCGCGCTGTCCGGATTCACGCTGCTGGCAACCTTGCTGGCCCTGCGCTTCTGGGAACTGCCCCCGGGGCAGGAGCGCTTCATGGCGGCCAATGCCTTCTTCGAGCACCTCGGCCTGGCCGGGGGCTTTCTGCTGGTCGCCTGGCTCGACCTGACCGAACGGCAGCCGACGGAACAATATGCGACGGAGCCCCGCCAGCCATGACCGAACTACGCGCAGCAGCCCCCAGCGGCGGTTTCGCCCCCCTCCGGCAAAAACTCTTCGCCGTGCTGTGGGTGGCGACGGTGATCGGCAACACCGGCAGCTTCATCCGCGACGTGGCCAGCGCCTGGCTGATGACCGACCTGTCGGCCTCCCCCGCCGCCGTGGCCATGGTGCAGGCGGCGGCGACCCTGCCGGTCTTCCTGCTGGCGATCCCGGCCGGGGTGCTGTCCGACATCCTTGACCGGCGCAAATTCCTGATCGGCATCCAGGTGCTGCTCGCCGCCGTCAGCATCTGCCTGATGCTGCTGTCGGCCGCGGGCCTGCAATCGGTCGCCTCCCTGATCGGGCTGACCTTCCTGGGCGGCGTCGGCGCGGCGCTGATGGGGCCCACCTGGCAGGCCATCGTGCCGGAGCTGGTGGACAAGAAAGACCTCAAGGGCGCTGTGGCGCTCAATTCCCTGGGCATCAACATCGCCCGAGCCATCGGCCCCGCCCTCGGCGGCGTGGTTCTGGCCAGCCTGGGGGCCGCGGTAACCTACGGCGTCGACGTCATCAGCTACGTGTTCGTGGTCGCCGCCCTGCTGTGGTGGCGCCGCCCGGCGGCGGGCGAGGACGACCTGTCGGAGCAGTTTCTGGGCGCCTTCCGCGCCGGGCTGCGCTATGCCCGGGCCAGCCGTGAGCTGCATGTGGTGCTGGTCCGCGCCTTTTTCTTCTTCATGCTGGCCAGTTCGGTCTGGGCGCTGCTACCTCTGGTGGCCAGGACGCTGCTGGGCGGCGGCGCCGGCTTCTACGGTCTGCTGCTCGGCGCGGTCGGTCTGGGGGCGATCGGCGGCGCGCTGCTCATGCCCCGGCTGCGCGAGCGTCTTGGCCCGGACGGCATGATACTGATGGCCGCCGCCGTCACTGCGGCGGTGATGGCCTTCCTCGCCTTGGCGCCGCCCCAATGGGCCGCGCTGGTCGCCCTGCTCGCCCTCGGCGCCGCCTGGATTTCGGCCCTCACCACCCTCAACGGGGTGGCCCAATCCATTTTGCCCAACTGGGTGCGGGGGCGTTCCCTGGCCGTTTATCTCACAGTGTTCAACGGCGCCATGACGGCCGGCAGCCTGGCCTGGGGCGGCATCGCCAGCGCGATTGGAGTGCCGCTGACCCTGGTGATGGGCGCTATTGGGCTGGTCATCGTCGCCCTGGCCTTTCACCGGCTGAAACTGCCCAAGGGGGATGCAGACCTGGTGCCGTCCAACCACTGGCCCGAGCCGTTGACGGCAGCCCCTGTGGAGTACGACCGGGGGCCGGTGCTGATCCTGATCGAATACCGGATCGACCCGACGGAGCGGCAAGCCTTCCTGGCCTGCCTGACCCGGCTGTCGGCGGACCGCCGCCGCGACGGCGCCTACGACTGGGGCGTGAGCGAAGACGCCTCGGACCCCGCCGCGATGCTCGAATGGTTCAAGGTCGATTCCTGGGCGGAACACCTGCGCCAGCACCGGCGCGTGTCCAAGGCGGCGGCGGATGTCCAGGACGAGGTGCTGCGCTTCCACCGGGGAGACGCACCGCCCATCGTGCGTCACTTGCTGTCCGTGTAGCCGGCCCTAGTGGCCGCCCCGGCCGATTCAGCCCCGCGCCGGTTCGAGCGACGCCCGCTCCGCCAGGCAATCGCTCTCCCCCATCGCGAACTCACGGCAGATGAAGGGGCGCCGCTCGTAGATGCGGCAGAGCATGGTGGCCCGGTCCAAGGCGGCGCACCAGCCGTCGTCGCGGCGAGCCATGACCCAGCCGCCCCAGGCGTCCTGCTCGGTGAGGACCTCGGGCACGTCGTCGTCGCCCATCAGCATCACTTCCAGCCGGCAGCAGCAGGCCTGGCAGGTGGAACAGGTTAGGGATGTGGCGACAGCCATCTTAGGCGTGTTGTACCAATAGCTGAAATGAATGGATAAACGCTGGACAGTCCTGTCTTGAGTCCAAGCGACGTGGCAACCCAGCAGAAAGGCCGATTTTCAAGGAATTCGGCCTTTCATTTTATGCCCAGTCACTGCACCCCAAGCACGACAAAAAACCCAAAAGCATAAACAAATGGCATAATTTGTCGCAGATTGGCACCCGGGGGTGCCAATCACACTTTTCAGACAATCCAAAGAATCGAGCCTAAAGGAACAGTTGAACATGCAAATACGTCGATTCCTGCTGATCTGCTTTTGCATGCTCTTCACATCCTGGGCAAATGCAGAGAAAAACCCCAAACAAACCATCGACCCAAACGATAGTCAAATAGACCAAAATATAATTTCAGAGGTACAGCGACACCCCCAAGAAATTCTGGCCTTACTTCATGACCAAAAATTCAATGAGTTAGATACGTGGCTGAACACAATCCAATCACTCTACGAACAAGGCAGGTTGAATGAACAAAGCCTCTGGAAAACCCAAAGAGTGTTTGCCATGGACAACGACCAAGATTCGGAAATTATTTTTAATTCTTGGATAGAAAAATTCCCAAAATCTTATGCAGCACATGTTGCCAGAGGGTTCTATTACGAAGGCAATGGATGGCGCTCGCGAGGCAGCCAATACATATCTGAAACACCTGCCCACCGGCTTGTGCAGATGAATATCTTCTTTCGCAAAGCACGCACCAGCTTCGAAGAAGCAAAGAAATTAACAGCCAAGCCAATTGCAGCACTTACCGGCCTCTTAACCATCTCTGCTACCGAGGGAGAAAAAACCCAACGCGACAACATTCTAGACGAAATATTAAAGCTAGCCCCTAACTCCCTAACGCCAAGAAAGGAGTATTTAGGTTTTATTCAACCCAAATGGGGCGGAAGCTATGTCGAAATGGAAGTCTTTATATACAGCAGCAAAAAATACTTGAGCGAAAACCAGGCAAACGTATTAGCTGGCGAACTTCAGATTTCACGCTCCGCAGAAATCGAAAACCAAGCAGATAAAAACCCCGGAAAACGTCAACTATACCTATCAACCGCCCTCTCCCTTTTAGATCAAACCCTCGCACTTACCCCTTCAAATGTCAATCTAATTGCCCGCAAGGCGGGCATACTCTCCAAGCAGGGGGAGAATATAGAAGCACTACGTCTATACGATCAAGCAATCGACCTGAGCCACGGCCCCAGTCTTTATGCATCACGTGCAGCACTTCAGGTTGATATGCACAACCATTCTGCAGCTGTAGATGATTTTTCAATGGCTGCGAATTTAGGTAATCTTTGGGCACAACAGCAACTTGGTTGGATTAATTACACAGGCGCCTACGGAGTACAAAAAAACCCAGCCACTGCACTAAAATGGTTTTATCGCTCCGCCATCTGGGGCGATACATATGCCCAACTAATGACAGGAAATCTTATTCGCGAGGGTGCAAACGGCCACCCCAATTTTACCGAAGCTATTCGATGGTATCGATTAGCAGCTGAAGACGGATATGCTCCGGCCCAAACAAATCTCGGATCAATGTACTGGAATGGAATGGGCGTAGAAACAAGCCGTTTTGAGGCGATGTATTGGTGGCGTCGTGCGGCGGCTCAAAACGATGCGGAAGCAAAGCGTAACATTCAGCACCTGCTCAACCCACTTGATAAAGCATGGATGCTATTTGCCGAATCGATAATTGACCCGTTAAGGACCTTAACAAAAGAATTGCAGACCTTGATTAAAGTCATCGAAAGCAATCCACTTCCAATGCAAAGTTGAGTATAACTATCGATGCTGGGCCTTAGCAATTCCGTGTCGCTAGGCAATCGCTCTCCCCCATCGCGAACTCGCGGCAGATGAAGGGGCGCCGCTCGTAGATGCGGCAGAGCATGGTGGCCCGGTCCAGGGCGGCGCACCAGCCGTCGTCGCGGCGGGCCATGACCCAGCCGCCCCAGGCGTCCTGCTCGGTGAAGACCTCGGGCACGTCGTCGTCGCCCATCAGCATCACCTCCAGCCGGCAACAGCAGGCCTGGCAGGTGGAACAGGTGATGGCGGGGGATTCGATATCGTTCATGTGGGAAATGGGAGGCCGGTGGCGGAGCCGTCGCCGGGAGGGCAAGCGCGGGTGCATTGCGGCAGGGAACGGGGATTTTGCCGAATCTGCCCTCATTCAGCGGCAGCGGCGCAGCGCACGGCCCGAGTGATCCGCTCTACCCCTGCACCGCGAACCGGCGCAGGTCGTCCAGGCTGGCGTATTGCAGGGCGCCGTAGTGGCTGGCGGCCAGCACCACCTGGGGGGCGTGGCCGGCGAGGAAGGCTTCCTGCCAGCGCGGCGCGCACAGGCACCAGCGGTCGCCGGGTTTGAGGCCGGGGAAGCCGTATTCGGGCCGGGGGGTGGACAGGTCGTTGCCCCGGGCCTTGGAGAATTCGAGGAACTCGGCGCTCATCACCGCGCAGACGGTGTGGCTGCCCACGTCGTCCGGGCCGCTTTCGCAGCAGCCGGTGCGGTAGAAGCCGGTGCGCGGCGACCCGCGGCCGCTGCACGGGGCCAGGGGGTCGCCGAAGACGTTGAGCTGGGGCCCGCCGCCGGGCAGGTCGGACATGGTGCTCATGACGGTTCCCGCATTGGCGTCCTTAGCGCCCTTACTCCTGCTCTTCGATCCAGGCGGCCTGGATGGCTTCCAGGATGCGTTCGCCGCAGTGCTTGGGGTCGTCAGCGAAATCGGGCAGGGCCATGACCCAGTTCATCAGGTCGACGAAGTTGACCTTGGTCGGGTCCACGTCCGGGTAGGCATCGACCAGTTCTTCGGCGATGCGCAAGGTGTCGGTCCACTTGAATCCGCTCATGGTGCTCACCGGTGCCCTTCCTTGGCCATGTTGATCGAGTAGCGGGGGATTTCCACCGTCAGCGGCGTATCGCCCACCTTGGCTTGACAGGACAGGCGCGAGGTCGGTTCCAGGCCCCAGGCCTTGTCGAGCAGGTCTTCCTCGGTTTCCTCGGCGTCTTCGAGGCTCTCGAAGCCTTCGCGGATCACCACGTGGCAGGTGGTGCAGGCGCAGGACATCTCGCAGGCGTGCTCGATCTCGATGTCGTGCTTGAGCAGGGCCTCGCAGATGCTCTGGCCGGGTTCGGCGTCGATGACGGCGCCTTCGGGGCAGAGTTCGACGTGGGGCAGGACGATGATCTGGGTCATTGCTTTTCTTCTCCGGCCGCGGCGCCCAGGGCGCTGTCGGCGACTTCGGTCACTTTCTTGCCGGCCAGGGCGCGGCGGATGGATTGGTCCATGCGACGGGCGGCGAATTCGTTGGTGGCGTCCACCAGCGCGTCCATGGTCATGTTGAGGGTGCGGCGGTTGTCGCCCTGGATCACCTCGGCGAGCTTGGCCAGGGCCTGGTCGATCTTCTCGCGTTCGGCGGCGTCGAGCAGGTGGGCGTCCTCATGGAGCGCCACCTGGGTGGCCTCGATCAGGCGCTGGGCTTCGACGCGGGATTCGGTCAGGGCGCGCAGGAAGGCGTCGTCCTTGGCGTGGGCCATGGAGTCCTGGAGCATGGTGGTGATCTCGTCGTCGCTCAGGCCGTAGGACGGCTTGACGGTGACGCTGGATTCCACGCCGGAGATGGTCTCCCGGGCGGTCACCGAGAGCAGGCCGTCCGC
This sequence comes from Oryzomicrobium sp., assembly GCF_036820405.1. Taxonomy (NCBI): domain Bacteria; kingdom Pseudomonadati; phylum Pseudomonadota; class Betaproteobacteria; order Rhodocyclales; family Rhodocyclaceae; genus Oryzomicrobium; species Oryzomicrobium sp. Next base: position 14,495 of record NZ_DAISLS010000014.1, on the reverse strand, counting down.
ATCCACCTGGAAGGTGACGCGGATGCGCGGGGCACCGGCCACCATGGGCGGGATGCCGCGCAGCTCGAAGCGGGCCAGGGAACGGCAGTCGGCCACCAGTTCGCGCTCGCCCTGGACCACGTGCACCGCCAGGGCGGTCTGGCCGTCCTTGAAGGTGGTGAATTCCTGGGCCCGGGCGATGGGGATGGTGGAATTGCGCGGGATGATCTTCTCGGTCAGCCCGCCCATGGTTTCCAGGCCCAGGGACAGGGGGATCACGTCGAGCAGCAGCCAATCGTCGTCGCTGGTGCGGTTGCCGGCGAGCAGGTCGGCCTGCTTGGCGGCGCCCAGGGCCACCACCTTGTCCGGGTCCAGGTTGTTGAGGGGCTCCTGCTTGAAGTACTCGGCCACGGCACGCTGGATCTGGGGCATGCGGGTGGCGCCGCCCACCATCACCACGCCCTGGATGTCGTCCGGGCGCAGGCCGGCGTCGCGCAGGGCCTTCTTGACCGGCTGGATGGTCTTGGACACCAGGGTCTGGGTGATCTCGGTGAAGATCTCGGTGGTCAGCACCACGTCCACCGTCTCGCCGCTCTTCAAGCGCAGATTGATCGGCGCGTTGTCGTGGGTGGTCAGGTATTCCTTGGCTTCCCGGGCGCGCTCCATCAGGCGGCGGGCGTCCTCGGCGGACGGCGGGCTGATCTTGGCCGCCTCCAGCATCCAGCAATAGATGCGGTGGTCGAAGTCGTCACCGCCCAGGGCCGAATCGCCACCGGTGGACAGCACCTCGAAGACACCCTTGGCCAGGCGCAGGATCGAAATGTCGAAGGTGCCGCCGCCCAGATCGTAAATGGCGAAAACGCCCTCGGACTTGTTGTCCAGGCCGTAGGCGATGGCCGCGGCGGTGGGCTCGTTGAGCAGGCGCAGCACGTTCAGGCCGGCCAGCTTGGCGGCGTCCTTGGTGGCCTGGCGCTGGGCGTCGTCGAAATAGGCGGGAACGGTGATCACCACCCCCACCAGGTCGCCGCCCAGGGCGGCCTCGGCCCGGCCCTTGAGGGACTTGAGGATTTCCGCCGAGACTTCCACCGGGCTCTTCACCCCGGCGCGGGTGCGCACCCGGACCATGCCCGGGGCGGATTCGAATTCGTAGGGCAGCGCCTCGGAATGGGCGATGTCCTGGAGGCCGCGGCCCATGAAGCGCTTGACCGAGACGATGGTGTTGCGCGGATCGTCGGCCTGGTGGCGCTGGGCCTCGCGGCCCACTTCGATGCTGCCGTCGGGCAGGTAGCGCACCACCGAGGGCAGCATGGAGCGGCCCTGCTCGTCGTTGAGCACCTTGGCCATGCCGCTGCGCACGGTGGCGACCAGGGAATTGGTGGTGCCCAGGTCGATGCCCACGGCAAGCTTGTGTTCGTGCGGTGCGGCGGACTGGCCGGGTTCGGCGATCTGGAGAAGGGCCATGGGTCTTGGGGTAGAAAGGGTGAATACGGTGGAAACCAAACGCCGCAGCCGGGGCTGCCCTGCCCCGCCCGGCGCCAATGAGGCGGACCGTAGCGCGTACAGGCTAAGGCAGGCGGCCGGCTCGGGCGCGGGTCAGGCGTCTTCCAGGTCGGCCAGGGCGTCGTCCACTTCGCTGAGCAGCTTTTCCAGGAACATCAGTTCCCGCACCTTGCCGGCAGCCTCGGCATGAGCCTGGCGCTGGTCGATCAACTCGCCCAGTTCGTCGTAGCGCGCTTCCAGGGTGTGCTTGAGGCGGCGGTGGATGTCCTCCAGGGCGGCCAGATCGCTGGCGGCCCGGGCCTCCATGACGCCTTCGCGCCACTCCATCTGCTCCATGAGGAACTCGGGGTCCATGGCCGTGTTGCGCTCGGCATCCACGTCGAAGCCCTGCAGTTCGAGCAGGTAGCGGGCCCGGTCCAAGGGGCGGCGCAGTACGCGGTAGCCCTCGTTAACCCGGGTGGCCCACTGCATCGAGCGGCGCCGCTCGGCGTCGGTGCTGCCGGCGAAGCGGTCCGGATGGACCTCGGCCTGCAACACCCGGTAGCGGCTGTCAAGGGCCGACCGGTCGAGTTCGAAGGTGGTCGGCAGCTCGAACAGGGCGAAGTAGTTGGCGCTCAGGTCCATCAGACTTTGAAGCTCTCGCCGCAGCCGCACTCATCCTTGACGTTGGGGTTGTTGAACTTGAACCCCTCGTTGAGGCCTTCCTTGGCGTAGTCGAGTTCGGTGCCGTCCAGATAGGGCAGGCTCTTGGGGTCGATCACCACCTTGACGCCATGGCTCTCGAACACCTGGTCCTCGTCGCCCAGTTCGTCGACGAACTCCAGCTTGTAGGCCATGCCGGAACAGCCGCTGGTACGCACGCCCAGGCGCAGGCCGACGCCCTTGCCGCGCTTGGTGAGAAAGCCGGTGACGTGCTTGGCGGCGCTTTCGGTGAGAGTGATAGCCATGATGACTCCTGAAGAATACGAAGAAGAACGGAAATCCGGCGGGCCCGCCTCGTGAGCGGCCCGCGACGGGATTACTTGTCGTCCTGCTTCTTCTTGTAGTCGGCCACGGCCGCCTTAATGGCGTCCTCGGCGAGGATGGAGCAGTGGATCTTCACCGGCGGCAGGGCCAGTTCCTCGGCGATCTGGGTGTTCTTGATCTCCAGGGCCTCATCCAGGCTCTTGCCCTTGACCCATTCGGTCACCAGGGAGCTGGAGGCGATGGCGGAGCCGCAGCCGTAGGTCTTGAACTTGGCGTCCTCGATGACGCCGTCCTTGCCCACCTTGATCTGCAGCTTCATCACGTCGCCGCAGGCGGGGGCGCCCACCATGCCGGTGCCGACGCCTTCTTCGTCCTTGGTGAAGGAGCCGACGTTGCGGGGGTTTTCGTAGTGATCCAGCACTTTGACGCTGTATGCCATGATGTTTCTCCTAGGGTCGGGGGTGCGCGGGCGCGTTGTTGGCGCTACGGGCGGCTTAGTGGGCGGCCCACTGCACGGTGTTCAGGTCGATGCCTTCCTGGACCATCTCCCAGAGCGGCGACAGTTCGCGCAGCTTGCCGATCTTCTTGTGCATCAGGTCGATGGTGTAATCGATCTCTTCCTCGGTGGTGAAGCGGCCGATGGAAAAGCGGATCGAGCTGTGGGCCAGTTCGTCGTTGCGGCCCAGGGCGCGCAACACGTAGGACGGCTCCAGGGAGGCGGAAGTGCAGGCGGAGCCGGACGACACGGCCAGGTCCTTGACTGCCATGATCATCGACTCGCCTTCCACGTAGGCGAAGGAAATGTTCAGGTTGTGAGGCACCCGGTGTTCCAGATCGCCGTTCACGTAGACTTCCTGCATGTCGGTGAGGCCCTTCAGCAGGCGCTGTTGCAGCTTGGCAATGCGGGCATTCTCGGTGGCCATCTCTTCCTTGGCGAGGCGGAAGGCCTCGCCCATGCCGACGATCTGGTGGGTGGCCAGGGTGCCGGAGCGCATGCCGCGCTCGTGGCCGCCGCCGTGCATCTGGGCTTCGAGGCGGATGCGCGGCTTGCGCCGCACGTACAGGGCGCCGATGCCCTTGGGGCCGTAGGTCTTGTGGGCGGAAAAGCTCATCAGGTCCACCTTGAGCGTGCTCAGGTCGATGTCCACCTTGCCGGTGGCCTGGGCGGAATCCACGTGGAAGATCACGCCCTTGGCGCGGCAAATCTCGCCCAGTTCGGCGATGGGCTGGACCACGCCGATCTCGTTGTTCACGTACATCACCGAGGCCAGGATGGTGTCGGGGCGGATCGCCGCCTTGAACACTTCCAGGTCGAGCAGACCGTTGTCCTGGACGTCCAGGTAGGTGACTTCGAAACCCTGGCGCTCCAGTTCGCGCATGGTGTCGAGCACGGCCTTGTGCTCGGTCTTCACCGTGATCAGGTGCTTGCCCTTGCCGGAATAGAAATTCGCCGCCCCCTTGATCGCCAGGTTGTTCGACTCGGTGGCGCCGGAGGTCCACACGATCTCCTTGGGATCGGCGTTCACCAGGGCCGCCACCTGCTCGCGGGCCTCTTCCACCGCCGCTTCGGCGGTCCAGCCGAAGGAGTGGGAACGGGAAGCGGGGTTGCCGAAATTCTCCACCAGGAAGGGGATCATCTTTTCCGCAACCCGGGGATCCACCGGGGTGGTGGCCGAATAGTCCAGGTAGATCGGCAATTTCAGCATTTTTCTGTGCTCCGTTGAGTCAGGGTAATCGCGAGGCGGGCGGTATTTTACCGTCTGCGCCCGCTCAGGCAGTAGTCAGGGCGGATAGGCTTTTTAAGCGTTCCACCGTCTGTTTCAAGGTTTTCAGGAAGCGCTCGGCGTCGTCCGGGGTGTTGCCCTCGCCGACGCTGAGGCGCACCGCGCCCCGGGCCAGGCCGGGTTCCACGCCCATGGCGGCGAGCACGTGGGACGGTTCCGGGTTGGCCGACGAGCAGGCGGCGCCGCTGGCGCAGGCAAAGCCGTCCCGGTCGAGCTTGCCCACCAGGGTCTCGCCGTCGATGCCGGGAAAGGCGAAATAGGTGGTGTTGGGCAGGCGCTGCGCCTCGTCCGCGGGGGCGCCGAACAGGGTCGCGCCGAACTCGGCCAGGCCCGCCTCGATGTGCCGGCGCAGAACCCGTGCATGGGCGGCGCGGGCCTCCAGGCGTTCCACCGCCAGGACGCAGGCACGGCCGAAGCCGACGATCGCCGCCACGTTCTCGGTGCCGGAGCGCAGGCCGCGCTCGTGGCCGCCGCCGGCGATCAAGGGCTGCAACTCCACCCGCTTGTCGAGGATGAGGGCCGCGGCGCCCTTGGGGCCGTAAATCTTATGGCTCGATACGGTCATGGCCGCCACGCCCAGGGCGCGAAAATCCACCGGGCGCTTGCCCAGGCCCTGGACCGCATCAGTGTGGAACCAGACGCCGGCGTCCCGGGCTTGGCCCGCCAGGGCGGCCACGTCCTGAACCACGCCGGTCTCGTTGTTGGCGAGCATCACCGAGGCCAGCAGCGGGCGCTTGGCCAGGGCCGCGCCGTAGGCGGCTATGTCGATGCGGCCGAGGACGTCCACGCCGATCTTGGTCAGATCCCAGCCGGCCCGGGCCAGTTGCTCGGCAGGCTTGGTCACGCAGGGGTGCTCGATGGCCGAAACAGCCAGGGCGCCCGGGGCGTGGCCGGCGGCCAGGCCCTTGATGAACAGGTTGTTGGCTTCCGACCCGCCGCTGGTGAACACCACCTCGGTGGGATGGGCGCCGACCGCCATCGCCACCTGCTCCCGGGCCTCGTCCACGGCGCGCCGCGCCGCCCGGCCGTACTCGTGACGGCTGGAGGCGTTGCCGTACTGCTCGCGCAGGTAGGGCAACATGGCGTCCAGCACCTCCGGGGCAATCGGGGTGGTGGCGTTGTGGTCCAGGTAGGTGGGGGCGAACACGTCAGCCTCGGAAAATCGCCAAGCGTCCGGTGGTCACACGGCAGCCAGGGACTTGGCCGAATTGCGGTGCAGGCTGGCGGCGGGAATGCTCGCCACCCCGCCGGCCACGCCGCCAGCCTCGGCCCCTTCGGCCTCGGCCAAACGGGCCTGCTGCTGGGACACCAGGTCGGCCAGGAAGACCGAACTCAGGTACTCGTACATCTTGGTGTTGAGGGTGGTCCACAGGTCGTGGGTCATGCAGCGGTGCTCGCCGTGACAATTCTCGCGACCGCCGCACTGGGTGGCGTCCAGAGGCTCGTCAACGGCGCGGATGATATCGGCCACGGACACCTGGTCCAGGGGCTTGGCCATGCAGTAGCCGCCGCCGGGGCCACGCACGCTCTCCACCAACTTGTGGCGGCGCAGCTTGCCAAAGAGCTGTTCGAGATAGGAGAGGGAAATCTTCTGCCGCTCGCTGATGCCGGCCAGGGTGACTGGCCCGTCCTGACCGCGAAGCGCCAGGTCGATCATGGCCGTGACGGCAAAACGTCCCTTGGTGGTGAGTCGCATGACAACCTCGCAGTCGAGTAACTTGGTACCCGGAATTCGGTGATTCGATGACGTGAGACAACCGGACAGCCCCAAGCCTTGCCTGGCGCCAATACCCGATTTGTTTAGTCAACTATACCGATACCCTCCATTTTTAGTCAACTATTTAGTCGACTATTTTGCTCAAGTATTTGGGGTCGAACTTGTCGGCGGTGGCCAGGGCCTCTTCCGCCGACAAGCCCATCTGTTCCAGGCGGGCGATCAGCACCGCCAGGCGGCGGTCGGTTTCCACCGCGTGGTCGAGCAGGCCGTGGATGGCCTTGGCCAGGGGATCGTCGTCGTTGCGGGCCACGGCGTAGGCGGAAAAGCCCATCTGCTGGGCCATTTCCTGGCGTGCCTTGTCCTTGTCCGCATCCTCGCGCAGCACCAGCCGGGCCGGGTTGCCCACTGCGGTGCCGCCCGCCGGGACTTCCTTGACCACCACAGCATTGGAGCCGACCTTGGCGCCGGCGCCGATGGTGATGGGCCCCAGGATCATGGCGCCGGCCCCCACCACCACCCCGTCTTCCAGGGTGGGATGGCGCTTGCCCTTGTTCCACGAGGTGCCCCCCAGGGTGACGCCGTGATAGAGGGTCACGTCGTCGCCGATCAGGGCAGTCTCGCCGATCACCACGCCCATGCCGTGATCGATGAAGAAGCGGCGGCCGATGGTGGCCCCGGGGTGAATCTCGATGCCGGTGAAGAAGCGCGCCAGATGCGAGGTGAAGCGGGCCAGCCAGCGCAGCCGATGGCCCCACAGCCAATGGGCGGCCCGGTGCATCCACACCGCGTGCATGCCCGGGTAGCAGGTCAGCACCTCCCACATGGAACGGGCGGCCGGATCCCGGTCGAACACGGAACGGATGTCTTCGCGCATGCGCTTGAACATGATGGAACGGTCTTTTCTCAAGTGGTGAAACGCGCCCGGATGTTTGACAACTGCGGTGACAACCGCGGGACAACCCCTGCCCCGCCTGGCCGCGACGGCGTTTCGATTAACTGAATTCTAAATTACCCGACTTTTTTGCTCAACTATTTGCCGCCGGGGCCGGACATTTTCGCTTCGACCGCCGACAGCAGGCCGCGCAGGATGTTCACCTCGTCCCGCTCCAGCCCGGCCCGGGCGAACAGGCGGCGCAGCTTGGGCACCAGGCGCTTGGGCTGGTCCGGGTTGTGGAAGCCGCTGTCGATCATCACCCGCTCCAGGTGGGCGTAAAACCCCTCCACGTCGCCGAAGGTGGCGACGGGGGACGAGAACGGCGTGGCGACAGTGGATTCCGGCGGCCGCCCGGCATAGGCGGCCATGCGCACTTCCCAGGCCAGCAGTTGGACCGCCGCGCCCAGGTTGAGGGAACTGTAGGACGGGTTGGCGGGAATGGTCACCAGCCGGCTGCAACGCATCGCTTCTTCGTTGGACAGCCCCACGGTCTCGTTGCCGAACACCAGGGCCACCTCCCCTCCCCCGTCTTCGTCGGGCCGGGAGGCGAAGTCCACCAGGGCGGCGGCGGCCTCCCGAGCGGGCAACGGGGGCGGCCCCACCTCGCGCTTACGCGCCGACAGGGCCAGGGACATGACGGTGCCGTCCAGGGCCTCGTCCAGGGAATCGCACACCCGGGCGGCCTCCAGCACATCCTGGGAGCCGGCAGCCCGGGCGGTGGCCTCGGGATCGGGGAAGAGCTTGGGGGTCACCAGCACCAGGCGGGACAGCCCCATGGTCTTCAACGCCCGGGCGGCGGCGCCGATGTTGCCCGGATGACTGGGCCGGCACAGCACGATGCGGATGCGTGCCAGGGCCGTCGAGGCTGTGTCTGCGGCACCCGGGGAAGGAAGGAGAGGCGAGGTTGCGGTGTTCATAGTAAAATGCGGCCATCAAACGAGTCGGGCGGCGCCTGCAAGCGCCGCCCGATTTGCTATTTTGTTTCGCGCGGTTGGCGATCTCGGGTCCGCTGGGCTTCCAGTCCGGCCCGGCAACCAGCCCCGCATCTACGGAACCGGCCTGCCGGTTCCGCACTTCGGTTCTTTATCATCATGCATCCAGCCCTGAATATCGCCATCAAGGCGGCGCGCCGCGCCGGTCAGATCATCAACCGTGCCTCCATGGACCTGGAGAGCGTCCGGGTTGCGGCCAAGCGCCCCAAGGATTACGTCACCGAGGTGGACCAGGCGGCCGAAGCGGCCATTCTCGAAGTCCTGCGCGAGGCGTATCCGAATTACGGAATTCTAGCAGAAGAGACCGGTGCCTTCCCCGGCAGCGGCGCCCAGGGCGCGGAATTCCAGTGGATCATCGATCCCCTGGACGGCACCACCAACTTCATCCACGGTTTTCCCCAGTACGCCGTCTCCATCGCCCTCGCCCACCAAGGCGTGGTCACCCAGGCGGTGGTCTACGACCCCAACCGCAACGAGCTGTTCACCGCCACCCGGGGCCGGGGCGCCTTCCTCAACGACCGCCGCATCCGCGTCTCCAACCGCGCCAAGCTGGCCGACACCCTGATCGGCACCGGCTTTCCCTTCCGCACCTTCGACCACGCGGATACCTATCTGAACATCTTCCGCGAAGTCACCGAAAAGACCGCCGGCGTGCGTCGCCCGGGCGCCGCCGCCCTGGACCTGGCCTACGTGGCCTGCGGCCGCCTCGACGGCTTCTGGGAATTCGGCCTGGCCCCCTGGGACAGCGCCGCCGGCTCCCTGCTCATCCTCGAAGCGGGCGGCCTGATCTCCGACCTGGCCGGCGAAGCCAACTACCTGGACAGCGGCAACGTGGTGGCGGGCAACCCCAAGGTGTTCGGCCAGCTGTTGCAGATCATCCAGAGCCACCGGGACGAACGCCTGCCGGCCTGACCGGCCCACGGCAACGCGCCAATGAAAACGGGAGCCCGCGGGCTCCCGTTTTTTCTTGGGATGCAGCCTCCTCCACATCAAAAAATAACCCGGCGTCGCAAAGCGAAGCACCGGGCAAGAGGGAGGAACCGGGAGGAATCGAAAGAGGAGTCGATACGGGGAACTGCTATAGGAATCAGGAGCGGGCGGACACGCTGCCGTTGATCACCTTCACCTTGTCGCCCACGGCCACCGCCGGCACGTGGGACTGGGACACGGTGCGGTAGGAACCGTCGTCCATGCGCACCGTGATGCGGTACACGGTGTCCTTGCGCACGTTCTTCTCGATGGCGTTGCCGGCAAAGGCACCGCCCACCGCGCCCAGCAGGGTCATGACGGTACGGCCGTTGCCGTTGCCCATCTGGTTGCCCACTAGGCCGCCGGTCACGCCGCCGGCCACGGCCCCCAGGCCGCTGCCGCTGCCTTCCACCTCGACGGCGCGCACCGACTCCACCACGCCGCAACTGGCGCAGACGGGAGCCGAAGCCGCCGGAGCGCCCTCGGCCGCGCTGGCCATGGGCTGGGCGCCCGCGCCGGAGCGGACCTGCAAGGGCGCCTGGCGATGGCTGCGCGGCGCCGCCACCGGCCGGGTTTCAGATGGCGCAACAGGCGCAGCGGCCTGGCCGCCCGTGGCGGCGGCCGGCGCCGGGCCGGACGCCCCGTCCGGGGACATCAGGGCCTTGGCGGCCCCCTCGGCGGCGGCGCTCTGGCTGGAGGGCGCCGTGGATTGGGCGTGGGGCAGCAGGCCGGTCACTGCGGCGATGCCGAGCAGGCTGAACACGGTGACGGACACCGCCGCCGCAGTGAGCAACGGATGCAGGCGGGGCTTGGCGGCGGGAGCGGCGCTGGCAGGCTGCTCGGCGGCCAGGGAAGTCGGAGTGATGGCAGGGGAAGCGTTCATGATGGATCTCCTGTGTTTTTATCGGTGCAAAAGGCAGGGCGGATCAGTCCCGATCCCAGTGGCGGTGATGGCGCCATTCGCGCCCCCAGTGCCCCGGGGGGCCGTAGTAGCCGTAAGGCGCATAGACGGGACGGCCGTAGCTCGGCACCACATAGACCGGCGCCGGAGGCGGTGCATAGACCACCGGGGGCGGCGGGGCATAGACGTAGGCCGGCCGGGGCGGCGGCGCGTAATAAGGCGCCGGAGACGAGGCGACGACCACGCCGGTGGCCGCGCCCAGGGCACCACCGACGATGGCGCCGTTGCGGCCGCCGACCGCCGAGCCGACGGCGGCCCCGGCGGCGCCGCCAATGGCACCACCCAGGACGGCTTCGCCGCCGCCGTAGGCCAGAGCCGGGGTCGCGCCACCCAGCAGGGCGGCGGCCAGGCCCGCCACCAGGGCGGGGAGCAGGAAACGAGAGCGAGACATGTTGTTTTCTCCAGGGTCGGTACCGAACAGGCACCGTTGCTCCCTACATCGCAACAGCCGTGCCAAGCCGCTACCGCAATGGAGAAAACCGCGATGAATCAATTACCTGCATGACAATAGGCCAAACGGACAAGACCCTGGCGAGGCCCGCAGCCCACCTGCGCCCACCGAACCTGTCGGGCCGGGACGACACCTGGAAACAGCCGGCATGAGAAAACGCCGGCAAGCCATTGTTCCGCCTGGAAAAACAACCTGTCGTCCAGTCCCGACGGCATTCCCGGAGCCAGTACCGCCCCGCCGTTTTTCCAATACGCGAACCGGGGCCGGCGGCCCCGAACTTTCTACCGGGATGCCGGGGCTTCCGCGCCCGATACTTGAATTTTTTTAATATATTCAGAAAGGTGCTGCGCCAAAGTCGATAACTGGCGCGGACCTTTGCTTTTGCATCGGCCGGTTACTTGAATTTTATTAATACATCGCCCTAAAAAACCCCGCCACGACACCGGCCGGCCGCAGGCGGATTCGGCCCGTACAAGCCCATGCCAGCGCAGAGAAGGTCGGACAGGTGCGGACAGGTGCGGGCAGGCTTAGGCCGGCGAGGTGCCGGCCCAGGCCCCGGCCGGCTCAGGCGTCCTTGAAGTGCTTGGGGTCCAGGCTGTGGCGCTCCAGCAGCCGGTAGAACTCGGTGCGGTTGCGCTCGGCCAGGCGGGCGGCCTGGGTGACGTTGCCGGCGGTGAGCTTGAGCAGGCGCACCAGGTAGTCCCGCTCGAAGGCCAGCTTGGCCTCGTCCAGGGGGGTCAGGGCCACCGGCTCGTCGCGCAGGGCCTCCCGCACCCGTTCCGCCGGCACCACGCCGGAGGGCGTCAGGGCCACGGCCTGGGCCACCGCGTTCTGCAACTGGCGCACGTTGCCCGGCCAGGGGGCGGCCACCAGCAACTCCAGGGCCTCCGGGGCAAAGCCGCTCACCGGGCGGCCGTAGCGCTGCGCCGCCTGTTGCAGGAAGTGGCGCGCCAGGGCCGGGATGTCCTCGCGCCGCTCGGAAAGCAGGGGCAGGACCAGGGACACCACGTTGAGGCGGTAATAGAGGTCCTCGCGGAAGCGCCCCTCGGCAATGGCCTGCTCCAGGTTGCGGTGGGTGGCGGAAATCACCCGCACATCCACCGGCACCGAGGCGGCGGCCCCCACCGGGCGCACCTCCCGCTCCTGCAACACGCGCAGCAGCTTGGCCTGGAGGATGAGGGGCATGTCGCCGATCTCGTCGAGAAAGACGGTGCCGCCCTCAGCCTGCTGGAACAGGCCCTTGTGGTCGTAGGCGGCGCCGGTGAAGGCGCCCTTGCGGTGGCCGAACAGTTCGGATTCGAGCAGGTGTTCGGGGATCGCCGCGCAGTTGATGGCGACGAAGGGCCGGGCCGCCCGGGGGCCGGCCCGGTGGATGGCCTGGGCCAGCACTTCCTTGCCGCTGCCGCTGGCGCCCAGCACCAGCACCGGGGCGTCGGTGGCGGCCACCAGTTCGGCCCGCTCCAGCACCGTGCGCATGGCCGGGCCCACGGCGATGATGCCCTCGCGCCAGTCCCCTCCTCCGGCGGCGGCCGGCGGCAAGGCCGACAGGGCCAGGGCCCGCTCCACCTCGGCGAGCAGGGTGGAGCCCTCGAAGGGCTTGGGGATGAAGCCGAAGACGCCGCGCTGCACCGCCTCCACCGCGTCGGGGATGGTGCCGTGGGCGGTGAGCACGATCACCGGCAGGCCCGGGGCGCGCTTTTGCAGGGCGTCGAACAGGGCCAGGCCGTCCATGCCGCCCATCTTCAGGTCGGTCACCACCAGCCGGGGCCGGGCGCCGGCATGGGCGTCGAACAGGGCCAGGGCGGCCTCGCCGCTGGCGGCGGACTGGACCGTGTAGCCGGCGGCGGTCAGGCGCAGGCCGATCAGGCGCAGCAGGTCCGGCTCGTCGTCCACCACCAGGATGTCGGGCACGGCCAGGGCCTTGGATGGGGACGAGGACGGGGCGGCGGCCATGTCAGCGCCCTCCCCGTTCGATGAACTGGCGCTCCAGGGACTTCAGGGCATCCACCTGGTCCTTCAACTGCCGGGATGACTTGGTCTCGCGCACCCGCTCGCGCAACTGGGCGAGCAGATAGCCGGCGTAGTCCCGGGCCGGCCCCGGGGTGCCGCCGGCCACCGGTTCGAGCAGGGCGATGGCCCGGGCGTCGTCCCCCAGCGTCGGCGTGGGCAGGGCCAGCAGGGTGGCCAGGTTGAGGCGGTTTTCCAGGCTCTTGTCCCGACCGTAGGCCTGCTGGGCGTGGGTCAGTTCGCGCTTTTGCTCGTCGCCGCCGGCCTGGGCGGCGCGCTGCCCCAGGGCCAGGGCGTCCAGCACCCGGGCGCCCTCGGTGCCGGGGATGGTGGTCATGCTGGCGGGGGGCGGCAGGCTTTGGCAGGCCGCCAGGGGCAGCAGGGCGATCAGGGCCAGGCGGGGCAGCCAGCGCCGGGCCGCGGTTGGGTCGAAATGGATCATCGTTGCGTCTTTCATGGGCCGGCCGGTGGATTCGGAGTGTTTCGGATCAATCGACCAGCAAAGGCAAAGTCAGGCGGAAGGCGGCGCCGGGGTAGTCCGGGTCGGTCCCGTCCTCCAGGGTCAGGCGGCCGCCCTGGGCTTCGGCCAGCTCCCGGGCGATGGCCAGGCCGAGCCCCGAACCGGCCAGGGCCGAATGTCCCGGTGCGCCACGGTAGAACCACTGGAAGACCTGGTCCCGGGCCTCGGGCGCGATGCCCGGACCCTGGTCGCAGACCTCCAGCACGGCGGCGCCGTCCTCGGCGGCGAGCCGCACCGCGACCTGGCCGCCTTCGGGGGAATACTTGACCGCGTTGGAAAGCAGGTTGTCCATCACCGTGGCCAGCTTGTCCGCGTCGCCGCGCACCCGCAGGGCCGCCGGGGCCGCTACCGCGATGCCGACGCCCCGGGCCTGGGCGGCCAGGCGCTGGGCATCCACCGCCGTCCGCAGGGGTTCCGCCAGGTCGAGGGGGATCAGTTCGACCCGCCCCAGGTCCTGGAGGGCGCGCTGGTAGTCGAGAAAACGCTCGATCAGGGCCTGGAGTTGACGGGCCTGGTCGTCCAGGATGCCCACCACCTCCCCCTGGGCCGGGCTGAGATCGCCCAGGGCGCCCTCCTTGAGCAGGGCCGCGCCCTCGCGCAGGGCGGTGAGGGGCGTTTTCAGTTCGTGGGAGACGTGGCGCAGCAGGCGCTGCTTCTGGTCTTCCAGGTCGGCCAGGCGCTGCCGGGTCCATTCCAGGCGGCGGCCCAGCTCCTCGAAGTCGGCGGGGCCGCTCACCGCCACCGGCCGGGAAAAATCCCCCTCCCCCAGGCGACGCACCGCCCGGTCCAGGGCTTTCAGGGGACGGGCCACCAGCCAGGAGGCCAGCACCGCGCCGGTAAGGGACAGGCCGATCATGGCGGTGAGGCGCCACCACAGCTGGCGCTCGGTGTCGGCGGCCAGGGTGGCGAGACGGGTCACTTCCCGGTCGTTGATCTCGTTGCTCGCCGCCAGGAGCCGGGTAGCGCTGTCCGACAGGCTGCGGTAGCCCTCGGCCAGGCCGGCCATGCGGGTGCCTTCCCGGGCCGCGCCGGACAGGCGGGCGAACAGGGCCTCCTCGCTTTCCACCGCCCGGTTGAGGGTGGCCAGTTGGTCCTCGGACAGGGGCAGCAGGGCCAGTTCGCTGGAGGTGGCCTTGAAGCGCTGGCGCACCGTGCTGTAATCGTCGATCAGGCTCGCGTCGGCGAGGATTTCCACCTGCCGAGCGATGCGCTCCAGGGTCAGGGCCTGGTCCGCCAGCTGCCGGCTAGCCCGGGCACCGGCGGCGGCCTGGGTGACCGCCTGGCGGGCTTCGCCGGACAACCGCTCCAGGCCGGTGACGCTCTCCACCAGGGCGCCGACCAGGGGCAAGGCCGCCAGAAGAAAGGCCACCGTCAGCAGGGTGCGGAACGACGGGGCGACGAGGCGGCGGCGGGGAACGGAGGGACGGGAGGGCAAAGGGACGGACAGCGCAAAAAACGACCCGCCGATTCTACACGCCCGCCTCCGGCCCGTTTTTCCGGCCCGGCGACTTCCCTGCCAAGCCTTGCCCGGCGCCTAGTTGCGCCGGGTTGCGGCTTGCCGGAGGCATGGGTGGATGCACGAGGCACGGACCTCCCCGCCGTCCGCCCGCGCCATGGGGGCTACAGCGCCTCGAACACCCCCGCGGCCCCCATGCCGGTACCGATGCACATGGTCACCATGCCGTACTTGCCCTTGGTGCGCTTCAGGCCGTGCA
>NZ_DAISLS010000013.1:0-169548 GCF_036820405.1 Oryzomicrobium sp. | reverse complement strand
GATGTCGAGCGTCGCGGCCGTGTCACGGAAAACCTGACTCGTATATTTCGCAAGTCCGACGCCGCCTCCCGTCCCAGTGCCGATGATCTTGAGCGTGTCGTCGCTATCGAAGAAGACCTGGATCGTGTCTTGTGCCGCACCCTTTGCGCCAAAAATGCCCTGCTGGGTGCCAAGCTTTCCACGCTTCACGATAACGCGCACCGTCCAGGTCGACTTATTCCCGGAAGCGCCAGGCGTGCGAGAAACATAGGAAGAAGCGGCCAAGCGAGTACGAAGCGACCTGGTAACTACGCCCAGCTCGTCCAGCGGGTCGCCGGTCTTGGCCATCAGCAAGGAGTTGGCGCTGCCGGGGACAATCATGCTGCGCCTCCGATCCGGGCCACGACGATACGGCTGGGGCTCTCGACGTAGTAGACGAGGTCGTCCACCGCTCCGGCCGTCTGGGTCAGTGCTGGAAGCGACACGCCATCGGCGGGCTTCCACCAAGCGCCATATGCAATGCTGACCGGGGCCACCGCCTGGGTAATCGTGATCACGCCGGACTGACCGGCCGGCATGCTTGCCGGGTTGGCCAGCACAATGGTTCCAGTCGCCGTACCCTTCCAGTTGTTCGACTGAGCGAGATCCAGTGCGATGGTGCCGGTGGTGGCCGGCAGATCCTTGGGCATGCCCGACTGGCCCATCGTCCAGCTGTTGGCCTGGTTGCTCTGGACATAGAGGCTGTCGATGTCGATGAAGATTTCGGTCGCAGTCCGGGCAATGCCGATATAGACACCATTGGCCGGTGCGACGGTGGTGATTGCACCGCTGGTGGCCGAATCAAGGTAGTAGCGCGCCCCTGGCGTCAGGCCGGAAAAGAGAATCGCATCGCCGAAAGCGTAGACCTGGGAATTGGCGACGTCGGCTACACCAACGGCGTTCTGTTTGGTGCTGCCATTGGAGAGCGCCTTGTCGAAGCAGCTATTGCCGGCGTCCCAGTACACGACATGTCCGGTGGACACCCCATTTGCAAACGCGGCACCGCCGATGACAACAGATCGCTGACCGCTCTTGATCATCTTCTGGATGGCCTGCCGGAGCTGGGTCCGGTCGGTATCCGATGCGGTCAACCCCTGGCTTTCGATCACCGCCAGAAGCTCTTCCTGCACGTTGTTGTACCACTCATAGCCAGGAACGGTGGCAGGAAGACCGGCTTGAGGATTCGGCGCAGCGAAGAAACCTGGCGTGCCCCCTCCGGGCGGAGGGGGCAAGGTGGCGATGGCCGTATTACGTCTGACGCGTTGCATTTTTTGGCTCCTATGCGTAGGAAAACAGAGCTAGGGTGTGGGCAGGCTTGTAGCGGTTGATGACAGCTTCCAGGAGGCCGTTTCCCCAAATTGCGGTGGCCATCTCGCTGTCGTCCTCAGTGGTCAGGTCACGGATGGTGTTGAGCGCTGCATTGACGTACCAGACGAAGCGGTAAGCCTCGTCGTATACCGGGTGTTCCGAGTCGAACTCGGTGGTATGTGGGGCGCACTCGGTAACCGTGATCGTGTAGCCCAGGGTGGCAGCCAGGGCGATGAAGAAAGCCGGCTTCTGGCCACCCTGCATCGTCACCTTTGTGACGAGTGCCGCCCGCCGCTCCTGGAAGCTCAGCGTGATGCCCAGGGCGGCAACCTGCTGTTCGGGCAATCCGTAGTTCCGTTCCCAGTCGGGCAACAGCGCTACCGCGGTGCGCGGGTCGGCCTCCAGGAGAAGCTGGTCACCAGATCCAATGGCGTGGTCGAGGGCATTGCCCTCGGCCGCCAGTTCGATCCCCAGGCCAGGGCCATTGGGGTCAAGGCTCACCGGCGGGAGCAGGAGTTTGAGCAGGTCGGCGTGGTTCATGACCAGCTGCTGGCGCCCCGGGTGGCCAGCTGGGTATGAGTGGCATCGACAATGGCGGCAACGTTTCCGGTAGGCGACGCAAGGGTGAAGTCCACCACCCCGGGCGTGTTGGAAACGATGCCGATCAGGCGCTTCAGGTAGGCGGTATCACCGGGCTTCAAGGTGGCGAAGTAGGCATCCATTCCGGTGTCGATTGCGGCGCTGACGTTCGCCAGGGTGTAGCCAGGAGCGAGAAGAAGCACTCCCGTCGGGTTGGCCGGCACGGCGGTCGGGCCGAAGGCCAGAAAATCGGCCTGCACCGGGCGCTGAGTGTCGATGTAGCTCTGGACTGCGGCCACCAGGGTCGCGTCGGGCAAACCGCCGGTGGTGAGGATGATGACGTCCGTGGTGCCGAGTCCGCGCCGGTTGGGATAGACGTAGGCGGCGGTCACCCCGGGCACGTTCATCGCCCAGGTGTAGTAATCGTGGGCGGCGCCGCCACAGGGCGGGTTGCGCAGAACGAAGAGCAGCCGTGCGAGGAGCGAGGGATAGGTTTCGAGATCCGTGCCGCCGCTCATGGTGCTGATAGTGGCCATGGATAGCACCCCGGATGGCGCCGAGGTCAGGGTCAGGGGCACGCCGGCGGCCAGGTTGCTGGCGGTACCAGTCTGCTTGGCCTGGGCAGCAATGCTGGCCGTGCCATCTGCGCCGATGACGCCCGCGGCCGTGCTCACGAATCCCAACCCGAGATAGCTCCCCTCGGTACCAATCGGCACCGGCATTCCCGGGGTACCCCGGACGATGATGGAACCGTTGGCGGCGGTGGCACGCTTCAAGCTCAGGCCGCGCATACTGGCGTGGCGCTCCAACCAGTCAGGGTCGCACGTGTCGGGCAGGATCTGGCGGGCGATCCACTGCTGGTGCTGGTAAATCCCCTCGATGGCGGCCCCGTTCGCATTTGCGCGGACGGCATAGTCGCCGTCACTGGCGACGTTGGCCCCCGGCCACTGGTTGCGGATGTCGCGCAGGATTCCGTCACGGATGGCCTGGTAGTCGGGCGTTACATACGGCATGGATTCACGGGCCTCACAGGACGGTGACGGGGTGCTTGAACGTCAAGCGTTCGCCGGTGGCCGCAGCGACTTCGATGAGAAGATGCAGCCAGCCATTGCCGGGTTGTTCGGTGCTGACCTCGATGTCGCTGGCCCGTCCATCGGCAATCAGCGGCTCAAGCGCCTGCTCGGCGTACTGCCTGGCCAGAAGGGCCACGCGGGTCTTGTCCTTCTCGCGTTGCAGTTCGTGCAAACGGCTGCCAAGGCTGGGGTCGGCCCAATAGCTGCCCAGAGGCGTCGTCAGGCGCAGATAGACCGCGTTGGCCAGGCCGGCCGCCGGGTCGCGCTGCGGCAGACCGCCGACCAGGATGTAATCCCGGGCGCTGGAGTCGATCAGGGCGTCGCTCATGACTGCTCCCCGGTGATGGAACCCGTCTCGGGGTGACGGTGATGCAACTGCGACTTGCCGGCGATCCGGACGTCGCCGTCGGTACTGAACGATCCGCTGGTCTGCGTTACGTCGCCTGCGAATGTGGAACCCTTGCCCCCCTTGATCGCCATACCCCCGTTGCCGTTGATCTGGCCCTGCGCCGTGACAACGGCGCTGGCGGTGACCTCGGGGGTATTGAAGGCCACCGACCCGGTGGCGTTGCCGGTGATGGCCGGGGCGTTGAATTCGATGGCCTTGGCGGCGTTGACCCGGTAGGTCTCGGTAGTGACCTCGATCAGCCGGCCCCGCTTCATGACGATGCTGTCGCCCTCGTCTGTATAGATGGCCACTTCGCCCGTCTTGAGGCCCTTAAGGCGGTATGTGCCATGCTCGGTGGCCACGACGATGGCGTGGCTGGTCTTGCCGCCTACGGGCACCGCAACGTACATGAACCCGGAAGGCGGGGTGCTTGTGAAGCCATAGTGCTGCATCAGCTCGGCGCCGCGGATCGGCTCGCCCGCCAGCCCCTCGCCGTCGATAAGCTGCACTGGCGCCGTTGTGTCGATTGCGCCGCCGCGGCCGCGGAAGGCCTGGCGGATGGCGCCCAGGGCACGACGAATGCGGGTATCGATGGTGGCGATCATTGTGTCTCCCCACCGCTGTCACCACCCGGGGCGATCCAGTTCTTGCCGCGGCGGTGCAGGCGCTTGTGAGGATGGGCATCGAGTACCCATACCCCGTCCCGGACAAGGCGTAGTTCGGTCTGGGCGCCGGCCTGGCGGCCACCAGTGAAGCGTCGGCCGATCAGAAAGAACACCCCATCCAGGCCGTGAGGCTCAGACAACACCTGGACGCGACAGCCAGGTGACCACAGTTGGCCGTCGCTCGGCTGATTCGGCGCGACGATACGGTGGCCCTTGACCGTGGCCGTCAACATAAAGCCCTTCAACCGGGCGTCGGCGATCAGCTTGCGCGCACGATCCTGAGCCACGCCGGCGTTGTCGGATTCGTGGTCCACCACGATTTTTGGCCGGTAGGCAATGGCTGCCATTTCGGTGTCCTTGAAGGTCGCGCCGATGGCGTTCCGACCTTCTTCGTGGGACGTGCCGTGGGTCTGCCCGAGTACAGTCAGGTGCGAGTACCGTTCGGCGATGGAGCGATGCTCCTCCAGTGACTCAACATTGTTGCCCTTGCCGTCGCGGCGCAGGATGAGGGTAGCTACCGGCGGGGTGGAATAATCCGGGCCTCCAATGACCAGGGTTCCGTCTGGTGCAAACCAGGGCCATAGGCCATTGGCCTCGGCTGCATTGACCAAGGCATCCCAGGCTGTATCCCCAGGCTCTACGCTGACCTTTTCGCGGATGCGGGTGCTATCGGCGGCAATACGCGGCTGAGCGATGCCAAACTCACGGGTCAATTTCGCCGCGATCTCCCCCAGAGTCACCTGCCGGGCCGAAAAGATGGGCGCCGAGCAGTCCACCAAGTCTGCCGCTTTGTCCCGGCCCGAGAGCGAAAAGCTGTGCTCGTACTTGCTCACCCGGTGGGTCAAATCATCAATACGCCCGGTCATGACCCGCTCGCTGCCGACTCGCACCTCGACTGCTGCACCCTCACTCACCGTCGGTGGCAGTCGGCCATCACGCAACCCCAGAGTGACACGCCAGGCATCAGCCGGTATGAGCAAATCCGAATCCACTTCGTAGGACTCCCAGTCCTCGTGGAACTGACCTCCCACCAGCAGCTGCACCTTGTGGTCAGACGGCGTAGGCATTGAGCACATCTCCTGCTTGCATGGCGTTGGGCAAGCGAAGGTCTGGATTGAGGCGTGCCAGCTCGGTGGCGCGGTTGTGATCGCCGTACCAGCGATGGGCCAGCAGGCGCAGGTTGCCCGGCGCCTCAACGGCCTTCTGGACGAGCGGCGGACGGGCTTCGATGATGGCTTGCGCGGCGTCTTGCAGCGCCAGTGCCAAGTCCTTCATCGGCTCGGTAATTGTCCGGGCCGTCTCCAGCGGGTAGATGGCCCGGACGGCTTCGATGGCACCCTCGATGCGGGTTCTGGCGTCGCCGACCACGCTCTCGATCTCGACGGGGGACAGGGTCAGGCCATGCTCGGGGTCGGCCTCGGCCGTCAGCACCAGGCTGGCAGCATCAGCCACACCCAATGCAGTTGCGGCGGTCACGTGGGCTTGGGTGGCGGCTACCGCCTGGCTCTCGGTGGGCGAAGCGCCCGGGAGGATCTGTGCCGTGGCGGCATTGCCACTCCCGCCAGTCCCGGTGTTCTTGCTCCCGCTGCTGCCAAAGCCATCGAAGAGGCTGAAGACATTCCCCACCGATGCCCAGTCCCCCATCAAGTTGGAACCGAAGTCCTTGAGATTGAGGATGCCGTCGGCAATGGACGAAATATCGTGGGCCCAGGCCCGGGGGAAATTGACCACGTCCATGCCGGAGAGCACCACGCCCTGCACCTGGGAGAAGGTCGCCAGGACGGGGCCGAGCATCGATTGGCGCAGGCTGTTGAGGCTCGCCAGAGGGCTGGCGTTGCGCAGGGTGTCGATGGCGTTACCCAGGGCATTGGCCAGGGCGTTCTTGGCGATGCCGCTACGCTGGCTGATGGCGCCAACCTTCTGAGAAGGAAGCGTGCGGTCGAAGAAGGGGTTGGATGGCGTGGATGCAACGAACTCCAGCGACACCAGGCATTGATCCACGTCATCGGCTTGGTGCCGAATGCGGCGATTGCGCCAGAGGGCGTTCTTGATGGAGCCGAAAACGGGGTGGATCAGCTCACCGGGGCCAGGCTGGGCCAGCACCTTGAGAAACTGCTGCAGGCGCTGCTCGTAGTCGCTGCCCCAGAATAGCGCCTCGACGGAGACCACAATGGGGCCAGCCCCAAGATCCTCGATGTCTGCCCCGTCGACATAGGGGTAGGCATGCTCGGCCGTAGCGCGAACGGCCGTGTCATCGACATTGCGGATGTCGAAAACAAAGCCCTTGTAGGAGCAATCGAGGAGAGTGTCTTTCCAAGCCATGTGCGCAGGCTACGCGCGCGCACGAGGGCGATTAAGGCGGAAGCGTTTCCGCCCTTACCCCCAGTTGGGGACTCTGACATTAATGACGGCGGGCCTGGCGGCTGTTGTCCTCATTGACCGTGGCACTTACCTCACGGCCGTTGATGCTGACCTGCACTGGCCGGCGACAAAGATCCTTCATGGCTTCGAGTTGCTGCCGCATCAACTCGATTTCCTCGTCGCCGCGCCCCATGGCGGCCGCCACATCGTCCTTGACCAGCCATTCCCCTACGGCCTGACCGATGGCGCCACCGATCAAGGCCCCGGGAATGGCCCCAAAGCCGCCAAACAAGGCACCTACGCCACCGCCGATGGCCGCCCCGGCGGCGGCGCCGGCCGTTCCGGCCACCACCCGCCCCGTCTGGGCATTCTTCTGGGTATCGTTCAGTTCATCGTTGTTGCGGATAGCGACCACGTCCATGGCACCGGTCACAACGGCTACCGCCCCTCCGGTAGCCGCCGATGTTTTTGCACCATTACCAAACCGTGCGCCGCGGGTTTGCCACTTGCCCGGGGTGGCCTGGGGCAGCAGCAAGGGGTCGGTTCGGCCACCCGGGGCCGAACGGCCACTGCCGACTCCAGGCGCCCCCGGACTACCGCCGGGCCAGTTGGTCACAAACACCGGCTGCGCCGACCCGGCAGCCGCTCCGGCGCGGCCGGTGATGCCCCCGGGGGAATGAAGCTGTTTCCAGCCCAGCCGGCCAGCGATCAGCGCGCCGACCCCGCCGACGATGAGTTGCCCGAGATGGCCATTTTCGACCAGGTCCGCCAGGCCGCCGACCAGATACCCACTGGCCTTCATCGGCGCTCCTTTCTCCAGCTCGGCGAAGGTGCTGTTTTTCAGACGGTCGAACTGGGCGCCCAGCCCCTCCATATTCACCTTGAGCTTGTCAGCCGCTGAGGCCGACTTTTCCACCTGGGCCTCAAACTCAGCGAAGGATGTTTCCTTGGCCGAAAAGAAGGCGGCAGCCCGTCCCCCTTCCTCGCCGAACAGCAGATGCCCCAGCCGAATTTTGTCCTTGTCGCTCTTGAGCGACTGGAACTTCTGGCGCGTCATCTCGATGACCTCACCGAAGTCCTTGAGCGTTTCAGTACCATCGGCATTCTTCTGCCAATAGTTGAGGCCGGATTCCTGCAGGGCCGCACGCTTGTGCTTGGTGGTACCGGCAAGACCTTCCATAAAGCGGTTCAGGCTGGTGCCGGCCATGTTGCCGAGGGGGTCCAGGTAGCCCAGGGCCGCCACCATGCGTTTCGGGTCGATCTTCAGCTGGGCCGCGGAAGCGCTGACCAGCTGGGCGTTGTACAGGATGTCTGACGACTTCATCGCCGAGGCATCATCGACCCGTATGATCTGATCGGCCAAGGCCTTGTATTGCTCCTGAGATTTGAAGCTGAAGGCGTTGCCGAGGGAGCCGATCTGAGCCGCGGCGATCTCCGGCGCCAGCCCCCCCAACTGCGCCAGGGCCGCCGTGGCATAGGCGGCGCCGTGCTTGCCTTGCACATCCTGGAGACGCACGCCTGATTTGAGCAGCTGGCCGGTGATATTGACCATGTCGGCATCGGAAAAAATGGTCTGCTTCGACAGGTCGCGTGCGGTCGCTCGCACCTCCTGCAACTGCTTGGTCAGCTCCGCCGCCGACCCGACGCCGCTCATGATGTTGGCCTTGACGCCGAGCATCGCTTTTTCCAGCTCGACGGCCCCATTGATCCCAGCCCGCATCGACAGCAAGCCGCCACCGGCCATGGCCATTCGAGTCAGGCTGGAGAATCCGTTCAGTTGCGCGTTGAGGCGCTGCATGGCCGAGGCGGCGCTGGCAAACGCACCACTGGCCGTGCGGCCGAAGGCCTTCATCTCCGCAGCGCTGCGATTGACCACGCGGGATAGGGGGCTGCCATCGGCCGAGAGGCGCAAGAACAGTTGCAGGTTGGCGCTCATCGACCTACCCTTTCATCATGAATACTCAACATGACCCGCTCGCCGATGCCGCAACCGATTTTTTCTGGCTGAGCCTGCTCTTCTGGGCGCTCGCCGGTATCGTGCTGATCGTCGGCGGCGCCCTGTGGTATGCCCTGCAAGGGCTTGTTTTCTGCCTGCTGGTGCTGTGGCATGGCAGCGTGGCGCTGTGTCGTTACATCGCCGGCTTGGTGCGGCGGGCCGCCACGTAGCGCTTGGTCTCGCCCTCGCCGCCACCCTTTTGTGGCACCTCCGCCAGCGCCATCCCCAGCAGCCACAGCCACTGCCCTCCCGTTAGTTGGCAGGCGGGCAGACCAAAGTAGTAATAAGCCTTTTCAGCGTGGCGGTACTTGAAACGTTCGAAAGTGCTTTCTCTGGCGTTTTTTTTACCGCCTCCAGCAGTTCAGCAAAGGCCGCCTCACCCAGGGCGGCCTCACTGGGCGAGAACTGCTTTTCATGCTCCAGGTAGGCTTCGACCAGGTAAGAGCGTTCGCTGCGGCTGAGTGCATCACGCAAGGCCTGGGCCGAGGCCGCCACGGGGTTCCCCGTGTCCGGGTCGACCACTGCCCGTTGCAGCAGCTGGCTGGCCTTTTCGTCCTCGAACAGGTCGGCAGTGGCAACGGTCAGTTCCAGCTTGCGCTGATCCATGGCGGCCTGGGCTGCAAGACCGGCGTCCAGATAATCCTGCTCGGACAACACGCGCAGCCCCAGCTCGACATTCCCCACGGTCACCCGGCGCAGCGCCGAACGGCCCGCCTTCAAACGGGCGAGAAGATCGCTCATGCCACTTCCTCCCGTAACGAAGCCATGGTCAGGTCACGCTTGGCCTCGCCATCCACCGTGTACTTGGCGCCCACGTCGATGGTGAAGCAGTCGTAGTACTTGGTGCGCTTGCCGCCGTTGCTCACCGGATAGATGGTGATCAGGGCGCCCTCGATCTTCTTCCAGTCCGGCTCCCCGGTCAGGGGAATGATCGCCGTGACCTTCAGGTCGATCTCTTCGATGCCACGGGAAAACCCCTTGGCGCGACCCGTCTTGTTCATGGTCTTGACCAGCTTGCGGCCGGTCTTGACCGTGACGTCCAGGCTCTCGATCTCGACCTCCTGGCCATCGACTTCCATCACGATGGCGCCGAGATATTCTTCCAATGCCATGTCGTTCTCCTAGGTGGCAGGGTTACAGCAGCAGGTCGATGCGGGCGGCGAATACATGCAGGCCGTTGACGACATCGGTGGGGATGCGGGCATCGAGGCGGTTGGGGTCTTGCAGATCCCGCTCGACGATGTGGCCGTCCTTGTTGGCATCCACGTTCTCCAGGATTTCCAGCTCTTCGAGCTTGTAGGAGACGTCCAGGAGCTGGTCCCGCACCTTGGGCGGGGTCCGCTCCGACAGCTTCTCCCGCGGGAAGCGCAGGGCGATGCGGGTGCGGTAGGCCGTCCGGGCGTAGTCCAGTGTGCGGATGGTGGTCAGGTCGAGCAGGCTGATGTCGGCGATGCCCTGGGGGTCCGTGGTGTAGGTGGTGATGGCACGCACGATCTGCACCCGCTCGCCGGGGCCCACCTCCAACGGGGTGACGCCGTTGTAGAGGCAGTTCTCCTGCTCGGTGCGCCCCAAGCGGCTGGCCAGCGGCGGCGGGGCGATGCCGGTCAGCTCCAAGGTGTTGAGCGGGCGGGCCGGGTCTTCTTCACCGGCGCACACGGCGGCATAGGCGGCCCCCACTTCCCAGGGCAGGCTGGCGGATTTCGGCAACAGGGCCAGGGATTGGCGGCCATCGTCCAGCGCTGCCGCCAGGGTGATGGCCTGAGCCAGGGTGCCGGTGTGGCCGAGGGCGGCAAAGGCGCCGCGCTGCTCCATGGGGCCGCTGACACTGGTCAGGTGGGTGCGCAGGGCAGTGAGCGAGGTGGCGTCGATGTAGGGCACGTTGATCACGTTGTGCCCGGCGCCGAACATGGCGGCCAAGGCCGGCGCCAGGGCCGGGTCGGTGGCGCCGCCGCTCATTGCGGTGAGGGTGGCCACCACGCCGGTCTGCCCGGTGCCGGCGGTGCTGAGGAGGATGTAATTCCCCAGGGTGCCCTTGTTCTTGGCGGTCAGAGTCACCGTCGCCTGGCTGGCCGCCGCCGTAACCGGCAGGTCGGCCTTGGCATTGATGGCGGCCGCCAAGCCGGTGGCGATGGAGGTGGTGCTGTCGCCGGTGGCCATGGCGATGGTGACGTAGTCGTTGCCGATGGCCAGGGTCAGTGTGCCCGGGCCGCTGGCCGGGTTGGAGATGGCGACGGTGCCGGTGGCAGCCAGGGAGGCCGCGTCGTCATTGAGCAGAATTAGCGTCATCTGCAGGTAGGGGTTGGCGCGGATCGCGGCCCGCACCTGCAGGTGGGCGATGGAGCCCCGGCCAGCGTAGAGGGCAGCCTCGGCGTCGGAAAACACATCCACCGGCGAGAGGGCCGGGAGGATGCCGGCGGCGGTCTTCTGACCGACCACCAGCACACGCTGCAGGTTGCCCGGCAGGGTGCGCACCGCCAGCTTGGTGTTGAACTCAAAATACTTGCCCGGCTTGCGGGTGCTGGCCTGGATCTGGTCGAAGGCAATGTTTGCGGATGCCATGGTGTGCTCCGTTACGCAGTGACGGTGGGGCCATCGGCGGGGGGCGCCTTGGCTTTCTTGGCAGCGGTTCCGGGCTGCACTTGGACAAGGTCGCCTTCGGCGATGCGGCGCAGGTAGTAGGCGGACTCGGCAACCTCAAACCCGGGCAAGCCTTCCGGGGGCGTGTCGGTGATGTACTCCCGGGGCTTTTCTTCCTTGGGCACCTTCAATCCGGTGCAGGCGAGGACCAGCATGGTGTTCTCCTAGGTCGGTCAGGACAGCGTGACGAGGTCGGACGCGTCGGGTTTTCCGTCGTCCGGCTGGAGGTAGTAGTTGAGGCCGATGCGCAGCCAGTCGTCGGCCACCACGCCATTGGGGCCGAGGGCCTCGACGGCTTCGGGCTCGACGATGAAGGCGGTGTGCCACTCCTGGGCGAAGACCGAGAGGGCCAGGTTGTTCAACTTCAGGTTGTAGAGGGTCTTGACCGCGCCCGGCTCGAAGCGGGCAATGGGCAGGCCGAAGTCCTGGTTGAGCAGGATGCGGCGGGCGTCCTCCAGCATGTGGTATGCCCCAGGTTCCTTGACCTGGCCGCCAACCGTGAGGCCGCGCCGGGAGAATGGCTCGCTGCGCACGCTGCGCGCCCCCACCATGACGGCGAAGGTGGCGGGCATCTTCCATTTGGTCTTGCTCGCCCCCCAGGGCACCGGCTTGCCGCCGCCGGCATAGACCACCCAGATGCCGGGCAGCTTGCGCACGACCTGGGCGATGTCGTCGTCGAACTCGCCGCCATAGGTTTCCAGGGTGGCCACCTTGTAGCCGAGCCGGCCGTCGTTGGCGGCGGCCAGGCGGGCAAGGATGGCGTCTTCGATCTGGGCGATCATCAGTAGTCCGCCAGGGTATTGCGGTCGAAGGTGCGCCGGCCGTTGACGATCAGCACCGTGCCCGAGGTGGCCACCGGCTGGCTGGCCGGATCGAGCCCCAGAGAGAGGTGGCCGTCCTTGATCCGCTCCAGGAGGCGGATGGCGTCCTTGTAGCGGTTGCGGGCCGGCTCGGTCTCCTGGGCATCGGCACCACAAAGCTGGTAGCGGGCGATGTCGCAGGCCACGCCCACCAGCAGCCGGGGCACGGTGGCCAGCGGCAGGGCATAGCGGCCACCCAGGTGGGCATCGATCACGTCGCCGGCCTGCTCGATGGCCGCCGCCAGGACGACCGCATCGACCTGGGCGGTCAGGTTGCGGTCGCTGATGGCGATCACCTCGCGCTCGCCGAAGCGGGCGATCATGTCGGCCTGGGTGGCGTAGGGCATGGCCGGTGATCCTTACTCAGCCGGCGCCGGGTCGGCAGCGATTTCCGCAATGGCCTTGACACCCTTCAGCTGCTGCAGGTCGTTCTCCCGGCAGTCAAAGGTGTCGCCATCGGGCAGGTCGGGGCCATAGAGGGTGCCGTCGTAATTGATCGGAACCAGCGCTTTGACGCTGATGGCAGGAATCGACTTGTCATTCTTAGCCATGAGGCTCTCCTATGTTTCGGGCTTTCCGTACCCAGCCAGGAGAAATTCCTGGCTGGGCTAGGCACGGGGCTGGTGGTTATTCAGTTAGCCGATGACGTTCTGGAAGAAATAGCCGGCATCGGGGGCACTGATCACTTCCTTGACGCTCTCACCGGAGCGGACACGCTCGCCGCCCCGCAGACCGACTTTAGGTTCAGGAAGCGCACCGGCGATGCGGGTACCCCACTGGGCAGTAAAGCCGTAGCAGGGCTGCCCGAGCTGAGCCGCCTGGAGGGAGGTGAAAGTCAGGGAGCAATGCTTGCCCCAGGCACGCTGATAGTTGGGGGCCTGCCCCTTGCGGGCGGTGTTAACCCAGGCCTGGCCGACGTTGATCTTCTCCAGCTCCAAGAGTTCGGCAAGGGCCTGGCGAGTAACCACGCCGGCACCCTGCTGGGTCTTGAACACGGCCTGAACGATCTTGGGATGCTGGCGCAGCGTGGTCCAGGCCGCCTGGCCGATATTCATCTGATTGGGGCGCACCAGCGTCGAGTCCAGGGCCGTCAGCAGCGCATAGAGGGGATTGGAGTTGGCGTAATCGCTCCACTGGCTCGTCCCGCCCAGGGTCTGCTGGTTGGCAGCCACATAGTTGGCGGCATTGAACACCGTGTTGGCCACGCGAACCTCCCGGTCCAACTGGACCAGACTGGTGAGCATCATGGTGGAGAGGGCGCGGGGATCGATGGGGCCACCACTGGCAGGTTTGGCCATGTCTTCCCAGGCCTTGATGTCGTCGTTGGGAACGAGATCATCGAGGCCGTGGTCCTCGACCTCATCATTGATCAAGGTGCCGCCGAAATCGACCATGTTCGGTTCGGACCGGCGCCCAACCTTGGTATCGGGTACGGTAAAGCCCTGAGCGGCACCGTACTTTGTGTAAGAGAATTTCTTGGCCGTCGGGACCCGAGGGAGTGCCTCATCGGCGATCAGAACGATGTCGGGATTCCGGTAGCCGATAGCTACGGCAGAGAGGGACGGGCTCACGGGGAAAGCCGTGGTACTCAGGCCGATACCGACCAACATTTCGCCACCGGCACCATGGCCGACCAAGCCAAAATGATGGGCGACCAGGGCCGCAACGACGACGAAGAGGGCCCACGCCAGGCGCAGGAAAATGGGGCGAGTCAGTTTCATGGGAAACTCCTATGGAAAGTTGGATAACGCCTAGCCCTGGAGGGTGGAGAGGCTGAGCAGCACCCGGATGACATCGCCGGCGGCAGTAGCGGTTTCCAGGGTGGAACCGACGACGCTGTTGTTGGTGCCGGCCGCCGGAGCGGCGGCTATGCCTCGACCGAGCGTATCGGACGTGATGCGGGCACCACGGGGAATGGCAGCACCGGCCTCCACGTAGGCGATACCGGAGTGGGCCACATCCGTGCGTTCGCCGGCGGCGGGGCCCACTTCCGTGGTAACGCCGATCAGCAGGTCGGTGGGGCCGGTAGCGAAGGTGACGTTTCCATCCGCCGAACCGGGCTTGACGATGCGATAGGGCGAAATGGCGACGTCCGCCACGTAGTTCTTGACGATGCCGAGATTGGACACAGGAGTTCCTCCTTACTGTTCGTCGGGATTGCTCAGCCGGGCGACGGCTTCGGCAATGGTGATGTTGCGACCAGCCTTGGCTTCCGCTTCCTGGAATTCCACAGCCTTGGCAGCCAGGGCAACGGGGTCAGCGGTATCAACAAACTTCTCGCCGGGGCCGGCCACTTCGCTGAAGTCCACGGCCTTGGGCAGGCGTTCCAGGAAGTCCTTGAGGCCGGCGATGCCGGTCTTGGACTGCTTGGCCTCGCCCTCGCCGAACTCGATCACCCCGGTGTCGGCGGCAACGTGGTCCATGAAAGCGACGATGAAGTCCTTGTGGACGGGCAGTAGCTTGCCGTTCTTGATCAGCCCTTCGGCGAAGGCGGCGTTGTCGGTATGGCGGGCGGCAGCCTGGGCGGCTTTGTCCCGGGCGGTGGATTCCGCCAGCTGCTTCTTGAGCGTTTCGTTTTCGGTCGCAAGCGCGGCCGCTTGTTCAGGGGTCACTGTCGTCTCCTGGGTGGGTTGCTCGGAAAAAGCGGGAGCAGCAACCACCTGGGAGTCGTCCGCCGCCTCCTGGCGGGCGTCCTCTTCCAGGGTGGCTACGGCGTAGTGGGGGATGATCTGGTCGGCCTCGTCGAGGCCGAAGCGGCCGATGAGCCATTCGCGCATGCGGCGCCACAGGCTGGCGTTCTGCATGTCGGCCCAGTCGGCGAACTCGACCACGCCTTCCTCGGCGTCGGCGAACTCCGGGGCACGCATGCCTTTGACGGCGGGAGGCTGGGCGCCCAGGAAGCCGACGTGGCGCAGGTAATAGACCCCGGGGACGGGGTTCTGCGGGGAACTGGGGGAGTAGAAGCTGGCGGAGATCTTCTTGAATGCGCCCGCAGCCACCAGCTCGGCAAAGTCGGGGTTGACCTGGTGCGGCGCAGCCTCAAGGCCGCCCTCGGCGAAGGACAGGCCCTTGACCCAGCCATAGGCCGGGGCGTCGGCCTTGGGGTGGCCGACGACGATGGGGGCTTCGTGCTTGGCCGGATCGTATGCGTTGGCCGAGGCCTGCAGATCCGATTCGGAGAATTCAAGCGCGGCGCCGCTCATGGCGACATGGCGGCCGGGCTTGAAAATCTGGAGGGGCTTGGGGGCGTTCGGGTTGTCCATGGTCGCCATTTTGGCGACCGGCCCCGGGAGGGATAAGGCGGAAGCGTTTCCGGCTGAAACGCTGTGGTGGAGCGGCTTTTAGGCTATCACACCGCGATCTTTGTGAACAAATCCGGGGTAATTACAGTCGGCTGAAATTACCCCGGAGGGAATCACGTTCCAGCGTGCGGGGTCACCCCGACAATGGTTGCCGTGGTGATTTCACCGCGCAGTTCCGTCGCGTTGATGGAGAGATAAACCTGGGTGCGCTCCCACTCGGCCTGCTGGAGGAGCTTGATCTGTTCGTGCTCAAGGCTCTCGTCGATAAGCGATGCCATGAACTCACGCTTGGTATCGACGTTGAGTACCTTGAAACGTGCCTCACCTTCCTGGTGCCAATCCACCCGCAGGATCTGGTAGTTACCGTTGGCCTGAATCTCTTTGGACTCCGACCGCTTAGCCCTAGCCACAGCATGTGCAGTCGCGTTGTCCAGCTTTACACCAGCAACGGTCACAGTATCGGCATCGGCTACACCCTTCAGGACATCAGTCCGGGCCGCATCGAAGTATTGGCGGGCGTGATCGATTTCGGGGCGGGCCGTGAGCGCCTTGGTCAAGATTTCGTGGCGCTTCGTTTCTTCGGCAGACAGAGCAACGCGCGTCTGCATCTCCGCCTCGACCTTCTTGTCTTCGCTCTTGTGGCGCAAATACCACTTGTAAGCCAGGGTTCCGCCGGCAACGGCGGCAACACCCACCACCGACAAGACCACTTGCTCAGGACTCATCTTATCCACCAGTGCCGTTGAGAGTTTCTCTGCCCATTCCCCCAGGTTGACCTCTACCAGGGAGCTACCTTTCTCGACCTTCGCTTTGAACTTGAGGGAATCGCGCTCCTCAATCGAAAGCACCCGCGCATTGGCTGATTGGTGGACGAGACGCGCATAGGTACGGTTCATGGCGTGCTGCAATTCCACCAGGGCGGCGGCCATATCGGGCGTGATCGTACTCTCGTACCCTTCGCCTTCCAACTTGATGGAGAGAACAGGCCAGTTCTCAAAGCAAAGGCGGTAGGGCTGATAGCCCAATTCCTTGTTCAGCGCCTTCTCGATAAGTTTGAAGGCATCGGCTTCACTGGTGACTTTCAGGTCGATCCAGTCTCCCCCCTGCTGATCGGTATCTGCCACTACACATCCTCCCTGTCTGAAATGCCTGTCTAAATCGTTATAAAGCCCGTCACTCCAACTTCACCGGCATCCGGCTTTCTAGGCCGCCTAATCGGCCTTACAGGCCCGATTCTGGCCGAGGCGATTTTGGTGCTGCTGGCCGCTTCGGCTTCTGCTGAGCGGGCTGCCAGATCTGGCGGCCTTCTTTCGTCCGGACGCATTCCCTGTTGGGGTTCCCGGGTAGGACGCTGCCGATGGCGTAGGGCTTGCCTGCATAGGTGCAACCACCCAGTCGGGCCTCGGCCGTTTTGGCCCGCTCGTTCTGTGTGTAGGCAAAGGCTGCCCCCGCCACGGCGACCAGTCCGAGCAGTAGGGAGACGCGTAGGCGTCGGCGTGCTTTCTTTATTGCGGCGATCAACCCGCCTTCCAGCGCCTGGAAGCGGCCAGCATGCGTCGACACCAGGGCAGAGGTTTGCTCCAGCTGAATTCGCAGGGCTGAGGTGCGGTGGACCTCTTCACCCAGCATGCGCTCCAGTCGGCCACACTTTCCCTTCCACTCTTTCAGTTGCGCCGTCAGGTTGCTGTTCTGGATAGCCACGTCGGCCAGATCGCGTGCGCTACCCGCCTTGCTCTGCAGCGAGGCGTTCTCAAGCAATAGATCAAGGATGGCATGGGCACTATCGCGCTGACCGAGGCGCATGGCTTCGATGCTCTTGATGCCAATCGTGCGATGCAAAAACCTCCAGGTCTTCCAGCCGGGCTCGTCGTACTCGGCTTCCAGCTTATTGACCTTGGCATTCAGCTCG
Organism: Oryzomicrobium sp.; assembly: GCF_036820405.1. Taxonomy (NCBI): domain Bacteria; kingdom Pseudomonadati; phylum Pseudomonadota; class Betaproteobacteria; order Rhodocyclales; family Rhodocyclaceae; genus Oryzomicrobium; species Oryzomicrobium sp. The sequence goes on along the minus strand of NZ_DAISLS010000013.1, from coordinate 152,452 downwards.
CTGCGTTCCTGCTTGGTCAGCTCGCGGCCACCGTCGTAGTAGTGGCTGTGGTGTTCGACGATATCTCCGCCCGCTACTTGGCCAACCGGGCCATGGAAGGTCTGCTGGATCTTCTCGGTATCGCTCTCACTCACCCTTCTTCTTCCTCCCGCCAACGTTGAAGGTAACCGGCTTGGTGTTCTTCAGGCCGCCCTCGACCACCTGGCCAACCTCCCCGTGGAAGACCTGCTTCGCCTTGGGTTGGCTGGCGCCCACAGCCCCTTGCAGAGCACCTACGGCGGCCATCTTTCCGGCAAGCGGCGCCGTCCGGTAGAGCGCGATCAGCTCACGCTCGTCTTCAGTCATCTGCGGCCCTGGGCCAGAGCCCGTAAGTACCCAAGCAGGGTCGGCTCCAAATTCGGTCATCAGCCGAAGCAGTGCGAGGGCATCTGGTGCCCGTTCCCCTGCCTCATAGCGGCCAACTGTTTTGCGCTCAATCCCGAGTCGCTCGGCAAATGCCGATTGAGTCAGGCGCCCACGAACAGCACGTAGCCGTTCACCAATTGCAGCCAGATCAAGATCGCCCATAAATCCCCACTTGGGTGCTTGACGATGTACCCAATCGGTCCCATAATTAACTCACACCGTCCAACCACGAACGGCAATTTAACCGGCACTCGCCAAAGTGCCCGCCCCCGAAGGAGCACCGCATGAACCTACGTACTGCCGACGAAGCCCGCGCCGAGCTGAAGCGTCAGGGCGTTTCCATCTCGCAATGGGCCATCGCCAATGGCTTTTCCACCAACCTGGTGTTCGAGGTTTTGGGCGGCCGCAAGAAGTGCGTCCGGGGCCAGGCCCACAACATCGCCGTCAAGCTCGGCATCAAGGATGGCGTGATCTGCACCGATCCCGCCAAGGCCCTGGACAACCATGCCGCCGGTGAACGCCGGACTGGTCATGAACGTCGCGCTGCATAAGACCTGCCATGTGCAACTGGACGTATGACCACCTTGCTAGTCGTTTGATGGCCGACCCCCAGGAATCAGCCGCAACGATCTACGCAGCGCGTCTTGAACAGCGTTTGGATCAGGTGAAGACGGCCCGCCAGCTAGCTCGGCAAGCGATAGCAGCAGCTCGCGTCCTACCACATCCGGCGGGCAGCTCTCAGCCTGCCGATGCAGAGCGGCCGCAATCTGCCGCGCTGAGTCCTGATCCTGGCATGCCGCCGCAGTCAGAGTCCCAAGCGCCAATGTCAGGGGCTGCACGTACTGCTCATAAACCGCCTCAAGACACGTCCCAATGAGTGCTTCGGCTTCTTCCCGCTCCATACCACCCTTTCATCATGAAGGTTGCGCCATGAGCCTCTACAACGCATTCGGTTTTATGGCAGACGCCCCGGTCATCGGGACGCTCGCGCCGTATCCAGCCGCTGCGCCAGCTCCTGCATCACCTGGCCGCACCGCTCAAGGCCAGGGTGTCGCCCTCGGTCATGCCCGAAGCGCCGCAACGTCTGGGACAGCTTCGGCCCATCAACCGCACCTTGCAGCTCCAGTTCGGCAATGAGGAACAGCAACGTGTGCCCCACCGCATCGACCCGCGCCGCCAGCTCGTTGAAATCCGGGTCCGCCATCACTTCCTCCAACTCTCGAATTATCTGCTTTTCATCGTATCGGCTGCAAATCCGTTACGACAGATGCAAAACCGGGATTTGTTTGGAGCCCCTGGGCGGGAGGGCATTCCAATGACCACGCGCAATTGGAAACGCGCCCAGCCGACCTCGCTGCGCAACGCCCTTGAGCTGTGCAAGGACTACGCGAAGGCGCGGCACAACCTTTCCGTGGAGCGCATTGCCGAGCGGATGGGGCTGACGGACCACTGGACCGTCTACAAGTGGATTCAGACCGGCCGCATCCCCGCCAACCTGATCCGCCCCTACGAGGCAGCCTGCGGCATCGACTACGTGACCCGCTGGCTGGCCGCCAGTTCCGGCCGGCTGCTGATCGACATCCCCACGGGCCGCATTGCCACCGCAGCCGACATGCAGGAGCTGCAGACGGTGCTCACCACCGCCGTTGGCCAACTGCTCCAGTTCCATGGCGGCAAGGCCGAAGCCCACGACACCCTGGCGGCGATCCAGCAGGCCACGGAAGGGCTGGCCTGGCACCACCGCAATGTCGAGAAGCATGCCCAGCCCGAGCTGGATTTTCAGGAGGTTTGACCATGCACGACCCACAGTGGATCAGCTACGACCTGGCCAAGAAGGTGCCGGACATGCGCCGCGGCTTTCGCATCGAGACCAACTACGGCGAGATCGACATCAGCGAGGCCGATGCCAAGCCCTTTGCCGACCTGGTCGAGCACCTGCTCGCCAAGAAGCTCAAGGCCCTGCAGGGAGGTACCGACCATGGCCGCCCCTGAGCAAAAGCAGTCCGCCCGTCGGGCCATCCGCCTGCTCTGGATTCTCCAGGGCAACACCTTCGACGGCCTGCGCCTCAAGCAGATCGCCGAGCAGCTCGACACCACCCAATCCACGGCCCTGCGCGACCTGGAGATGCTGGCCGAGGAAGGCGTGGCCGAACGCATCCCCGGCCGGGAAGAGTTCTGGCGCCTGACCCCCAAGCTGATCCAGCTGGCCCGGGCCCACGACGTGGAAATGACCCGCCTGCGCGCCCGGGTCGATGAAATCGACCAGCGCTACACCCGCTCACCCCTCTAAGGAGACCCCATGGGACGCAAAGCCCTCACCCCCACCGCTGACCCCGTTGGCCCCGACTTCGCCGGCGCCACGCCGCCGGACATGGCGGCCCAGGAGGCCGCCGTGAATCGCGCCCAGGAACTCGCGGGCGGCATGGCTGAAGAACGCGATCTGCTGAACCAGCTCCTGGGACAGGCGCAGATGGCGGATGCTTTCTCGCAATTTTCGAAGACGGTTTTCACTTCGAAACTGGCTTTCGTTAAGGAAAACAAGCTTTATCGGGCACTTAGCGGGAGGAAGAGTGAAAACGGTATTCAGTTTTCTGGCACATGGGATGAGTTCTGTGGGCTGATGAAAATCACCCCTCAACATGCGAATGACAACATTGCGAACCTCAAGGCACTCGGCGAAGAAGCCCTCGAAAGCATGTCCCGCATGGGCATCGGTTACCGCGAACTGCGCCAGTTCCGCCGCCTGCCGGACGATCAGAAGACTGCCCTGATCGAGGTGGCCAAGGCCGGCGACAAGGACTCCTTCCTGGAGCTGGCCGAAGACCTGATCGCCAAGCACGCCAGGGAAAAGGAGGCGCTGACCCAGCGCGCCGAGGAGGCCGAGGCCAACCTGGAAGCCCGAGCCCAGGTGCTGGCGGACAAGACCGCCAAGATCGACCAGCTCACCGAGAAGGTGGCCAAGGCCACGACGCGGGTGAAGGCCCAGCCGCCCGCCGAGGTGGGTGAGGAAATCCGCAAGGAAGTGACGCTGCTGGCGGCCCAGGCCGAGGTGGGCATCCGCGCCCTGTACGCCGGGCTGCAGGCGCTGGCGGACCATACCGAAGCCCACGGGATTGACCACGGCGAGTTCACCGCCGGGCTGATCTGCCAGCTGGAGCTGACCCTGCGCCAGCTGCGCAGCGAGTTCGACGTGAAGCGTGCCCCCGATGGCGATGCCACTCCGGAATGGCTGCGCCCCGGCGCCTCGGAAGCGGCGGCGGCCCGGGTGGCGGAGGACATGGCGGCAGCAGGCTGGAAGCGTGACGCCGATGGCCGCATGGTGCCCGCTGCGGAAACGGCGGACGCCTGAGCATGAGCGCCGCGCTGACCGAACGACTGGTGGCCGTCGCCCTGGCGGCCCGGCAAGCCGGGCACGGCGGCAAGGGCGCCATTTTAGACGCCGCGTGCCAGGAACTGGGGTTCTCCCGGGCCACCCTGGCACGCAAGATGAAGGAGGTGGCCGTCATGGCGCCACGCAAACGCCGTTCCGATGCCGGCCAGAGTGCCCTGACCCTCGACGAAGCCAAGCTGATCTCGGCCACGCTGATGGAATCCACCCGAAAGAACGACAAGCGCTTGTACGGGGTGGCGGATGCAGTCACGGCATTGCGCGCCAACGGGATGATCCGGGCCGAGTTCCTGGACAAGGACAGCGGCGAGCTGCGGCCGCTCTCTGAGAGCACGATTCACCGTGCTTTGCGCGGCTATGGTCTGCACCCGGACCAGCTGCTGGCGCCGGCGCCGGTGACTGAACTGGCGAGTAAGCACCCCAACCACGTGTGGCAGATCGATGCCTCGCTGTGCACCCTGTACTACCTGGCCAATGGCAACAAGGGCCGGGGCCACCAGGGCCTGCAGGGTCTGGATGGGAGCGTCTACTACAAGAACAAGCCGGGCAACCTGGAGCGGGTGTCGGCCAACCGGGTGTGGCGCTACGTGGTCACCGACCACGCCAGCGGCTGGGTGTACGTCGAGTATGTGCTCGGCGCGGAGTCCGGCGAGAACCTGTGCTCGGTGTTCATCAACGCCATGCAGGAGCGCGGTGGCGCCGACATGATGCACGGCTGCCCGTCGATGATCATGACCGACCCCGGCGCAGCCATGACCGGCGCCCTGTTCCGCAACCTGTGCCGGGCCCTGGGCATTGCCCTGGTGATCAACAAGGTGGGCAACGCCCGGGCCAAGGGCCAGGTGGAGAACGCCAACAACCTGGTGGAAACCAAGTTTGAGCCGGGCCTGAAGTTTAGGCCGGTGTCCGGTCTGGAGGAGCTGAACAGCTTGGCCCGGGCCTGGCGCGAGAACTTCAACGCCACCGAGATCCACCGCCGTCATGGCAAGGCGCGCAGCCAGGTGTGGATGACCATCGCCCCCCACCAGCTGATCAAGGCCCCTTCGGTGGCGGTGTGCCGCGAGCTGGCGGTGGCCGAGCCGGAAAGCCGCAAGGTCACCCCGAAGCTGCGTGTGTCTTTCCAGGGCCGCGAGTACGACGTTTCCACCGTGCCGGGCGTGATGGTCGGCGAGAAGGTGATGGTCACCCGCAACCCCTGGCGCGACGACGCGGCCCAGGTGGTGCTGGTGGGCGAGGACGGGAACGAAGTCTTCCATGTCGTCCACGAGGTGGAGAAGACCGAATTCGGCTTCAGCACCGACGCCGCCACCATCGGCGAGCGCTACAAGCGCCATGCCGATACCCCGGCGCAGACGGCCCAGAAGGAAATCGAGCAATTGGTCACCGGCACCAGCAGCCAGGCCGATGCCGAGGCGGCCCGAAAAGCCAAGGCTCTGCCGCTCGGCGGCCAGTTCAACCCCTACAAGCACATCGACGACGCCACCTTGCCGGCCTTCCTGCCGCGCCGTGGCACGGCCCACGGGCTGGTGGCGCCACGAGTGGAGCTGCCGCCGCTCTCCCACGTCGAGGCCGCCAAGCAGCTCAAGGCCCGGGTGGAGGCTGCCGGCGGGGAGTGGACGGCCGACCGCTTCGGTTGGCTGCAGCAGCGCTACCCGGAAGGCGTTCCTGAAGATCAGCTCGACGCGATTGCCGCCGAGCTTTCCGGCCCCCGCGGGGGCATGCAACGGCCGCTGCAGGTGGTACGGGCAGCGGCAGGAGGTGAGTGATGTTGAAGCTGAAGAAGGTGCTGGAGGCCAACGCCCTCAAGCAAGCGGCCTTGGCCAAGGCGCTGGGGCTGTCGCCGGCGACCGTGGCCCAGATCGTGAACCACGGCGAATGGCCCCGGAGCCTGGACGAGTTGGACTTGAAGGAGCGGATTCTCGACTTCCTGGAAGCCAATGGCGCCAAGAAGGCCGACTTGTCCGGTGTCTTTGAAGAAGTGAGCGAGCCGCGCGCCAACGCGGCCCGCTCGGTCTCCCCGTCGAAAACCGCTGAAGAAATCAACCAGGAGGACTCCATGTTACTGCGTAAACAGACCCTGTTCCCCCACACCCGCAAGCACTTCGGGATGTTCCGCGACCCCTTTGCCGACGATGCCATCCAGTCCGCGGATGACATGTACGTGAGCCCGGACATCCGCTACGTCCGCGAAGCCATGCTGCAGACCGCCAAGCACGGTGGCCTGCTGGCGGTGGTGGCCGAGAGCGGTGCCGGCAAGACGACCCTGATGCGCGACCTGGAAGACCGGATCGCTCGGGAGAACCAGCCGATCCTGCTGATCAAGCCCTACGTGCTGGGCATGGAGGACAACGACCAGAAGGGCAAGACCCTCAAGGCTACCCACATCGCCGAGGCGTTGATGGCAGCAGTGGCACCCCTGGAAAAGCCCAAGAGCAGCCCGGAGGCGCGCTTCGCCCAGCTGCACAAGGCGCTCAAGGAGAGCCACGCCGCCGGGTACCGCCACTGCCTGGTGATCGACGAGGCCAACGCGCTGCCCATCCCGACCATCAAGCACCTGAAGCGCTTCTTCGAGCTGGAACTGGGCTTCAAGAAGCTGCTGTCGATCATCCTGATCGGCCAACCGGAGCTGAAGGCCAAGCTCTCCGAGCGCGATGCGGCGGTGCGTGAAGTGGTGCAGCGCTGCGAGATGGTGGAGCTGGCCCCCCTGGAGGGCAGCCGCCTGGAGGAATACCTGAAATTCAAGTTCGAGCGCTTGGGCAAGCCGGTGGGCGAGGTGATCGACGCCAGCGGCATCGATGCCCTGCGCGCCAAGCTGAGCCATACCACCACACGGCGGGACCGGCCGGAGACGGTGTCCCTGCTGTACCCGCTGGCGGTGGGCAACCTGCTGGCGGCCTGCATGAACCTGGCCGCCCAGCTCGGGGTGCCGGTTGTGAACGCCGACGTTGTGAAGGGGGTGTGACATGCCGCGCAATCCTGCCCTTCGCCCCGTATCCCAAGCCGAACGCCGCTGCCTGCACCAGGAAGGCAACGACCGCTACGCCGCCGCGCTGGATGACGTACGCCGCGCCATCGTCTGGCTGACCGGCCTGGGCATGCCCGTGCTGGCCGTAGCGATCCTGCGCACCGGGCCGGTGATCCATGTGGCCCCCAGCCCCCAGCTGCACATCAAGCTCGACGACGTGGCCGACATCGGCCAGACGAACCATGGCGGCCTGCTCAAGCGGCGCTACGCCGCCCGCCGCTACGACGTGCAAATCCAGTGGGAGGAACTGCAATGAGGCTGCCGTTCATCACCTTCATTGGCCGGTGCCTCAAAGCCCGGCGCTACGTGCGGGCCCTGCGCTACACCTGGCGCCATGCCTTCGCCGTTTCCAGCCGGCCGGAGTTTTGACAGATGAGCGGCCTTCCCACCGTCTGCTGCCCGGCCTGCAATGCCCGCATGAGCCTGGACGTGGTGATGGGGCACCAGGGGGCCCGGGACGCTCTCCTGGCGCTCGCCGAGCTGCACCCGGCCATGGCCACCCTGGCCAGCGCCGCGGTGCGCTACGTGGGCCTGTTCGCCCCGGCCAAGCAGGTGATGCGCTTCGACGCGGTGGCCAGCCGCCTGAGCGAGTTGGCCGCCCTGATCGCCCCGGGGCGCATCGAGGACCGGGGCCGGGCGTGGGTGACGCCGGTGAGCTACTGGGTGGATGCCATGGAACACATGCTTGCCACCCGGGACAAGCTACAGCTGCCGCTCTCCGGCCACAACTACCTCAAGCGCATCGTCGTCGGTATCGCCGACCGGGCCGAGGGGCGTAGCGAAGCGGCCCGAGAGGCCGACCGCCGCAACCCCTACAGCGTGGATCGCCAGTCCGGCGACTTCACCCAGGTCGGTGAAGCCATGACCGGCGAGGCCAAGCCCCGGGAGCCGCCGCAGCGTTCCGCCCCCAGCCACGAAGCCCGCGAAATGATGAACCGAATCAAGAAAGGACAGCCAGCATGACCAACGACAAGTACATGAAGGACAACCAGGGGCGCCTGGTGCCCATCGAAACTATCCGGCCCATCGACATCGAGCGCGACAAGCTGGTGGCCGACATCGTCGCCAAGGCCCGCGCCCTCCGCGAGCAGATCGCCGCCTTCAAGGCGGGTGTCTTCGGCGATGTTGCCGCATTCATCGAGCTGAGCGCCGAGCAGTACGGCGCCAAGGTCGGCGGCCAGAAGGGCAACGTCACCCTGGTCAGTTTCGACGGCCGCTACAAGGTCGTGCGGGCCATCTCCGAGCGCCTTACCTTCGACGAGCGCCTCCAGGCCGCCAAGGCACTGATCGACGAGTGCATCACCGACTGGAGCAAAGGGTCCAGCCCGCAAATCCAGGCCCTGGTCCATGACGCATTTCAAGTCGACAAGGAAGGGAACATCAACACCGGCCGAGTGCTCGGCCTGCGCCGCATCGCCATCGACGACGAGCGCTGGAACAAGGCCATGACGGCCATCGGCGAGGCGGTGCAGGTCACCGGCAGCAAGTCCTACATCCGGGTTTATGAGCAGGTTGGCGACACCGACCAGTACGCCCCGATCCCCCTCGACATCGCGGCGGTGTGACATGGGGCTTCTGCACAGAATTGGCCAGTGGCCCACGATGACGCTGAAAGATCTTGTTGATGATGGTGAGCGTCAGACCGATGACCAGTTCGACTCCGTCGAACTGGGGATGAACAACGGACGCACAGTCGCAATCATCGTAATTTCCGCTGATCGAGACATCGACGATGAAGTGGCTGCCTTTCGCCACATGATTATGGAGTGATCATGAGCGACAACGCCAAAATCCTGGACAAGATCAAGAAGTGCCTGGCCCTGTCCGCCAGCAGCAACGAGCACGAAGCCGAGGCCGCTCTGCGCCAAGCCCGCAAGCTGATGGAGGCTCACGGCATCACCGACCTGGACATCCAGGCCGCCGAGGCCGAAGAGTGCCGGGCAAAGGCCGGGGCCAAATCCAATCCCGCTAACTGGGAAACCATGCTGGCGGCGAAGGTCGGTGAAGCCTTCGGTTGTCGAGTGATCTTCTCCAATGGCTACTTCTGGGATGAAAAGGGGGAGTGGTGCTTCATCGGCTGCGGTGCGGCCCCGGAGGTTGCCCACTATGCCTTTACGGTGCTGCACCGTCAGGCCAAGCGATCACGGGAAGAGCACATCAAGGCCAAGCTCAAACGCTGCAAGGTGGCTACAAAGACGCGCCGCGCCGATCTGTTCAGCGAAGGCTGGGTGCGGTCTGTGGTCGGCACGATTGCAGCGTTTTCAGGGAATGACCAGCGGGCCGCCGCCATTGACGCCTACATGGCCAAGCACCACCCGAACCTGAGCAATCTGAAACCCCGCAACCGTAACGACGGCCGCAAGCTCCGCGACCACGAATACGACGACTATGACGCCGGTAGCCGCTCCGGGCGCAATGCACAGCTGAATCATGGCATCGGCGGCACGGCATCCCCCTTGGCCCTGGAGTGACGGAATGGCCGCTACCACTACTTCCAGCCCACGCCTCGCCGCCCGGCGCCGTGCCGTACACGCTGCCGCCCGCCAGCTCGGCATGGACGACTCCACCCGCCGCGACATGCTCGCTGGCGTGGCTGGCGTGCGTTCCACCACCGAGCTGACCTTGGCGGCCTGCGACAGGGTGCTGGACCATTTGTCCCGACTCGGCGCCGGTAAGCCCGGCCAGGCCAAGCTAGGCCACCAGCCTGGTCAGCCTCACAACCTGGATCGGGTCGAACTGCTGAAGAAGGTGGAGGCCCTGCTAGCGGACATGCAGCTGCCCTGGTCCTACGCCGACGCCATCGCCCGGCAGCAGACCCGCCGTAAGGGGGGCATCGAGCGGCTGGCCTGGGTGCCTGATAGGGATCTCGTCGGGGTGATCGCTGCCCTGGATCGCAAGAAGAAAGCCATGCTGGCCGTTGCCTCGGGTGAGCTGCATGCGCTGCTCGATCAACGCGGGCTGACTGGGGCATGGGCGCTCAATGCGGCCGAGGCTATGGGCCGTCTCACCAACCCCTGGAAGTGGTATCAGTGCCTGGAAACCCTGCGGCTGATCACCGCCCAGCTGCGCGAGTCTGGAGCGGCGAAGTGAACACCGAGGTCGAGTCCCGCTACTTGCCCGGCGTTCTGCAGGAGATCGCCGCCCTGGTCGGCCTGCCCGCCACTCTGGCGCTGGTGCGGGCTTATGGGGGCACACGCCTGTACGTGCCCAAGCGCTTTGATCCGGACCACCCCATCGTCAAGTACGTGGGCCATGAGGCGGCGGCCAAGCTGGTGGCTTCTTATGGCGGCCTGGAGCACTTCGACTTGCCCAAGGGAGACATCGCGGTGAAGGCCGCCCGGGACAAGCAGATCCGCGCCAAGCGCTCCGGCGGCACGACCCATGCGCGCCTGGCCGTGGAGTTCGGTCTGACCGAGCGCCAAATCCGCAACATCCTGGGCCCCGAAGAGGATGACAGGCAGGTAGGGCTGTTCTAAGGTTATGGCTTTTACAGGGGGACGTATGCGGAATCTGTTTGTCGTGATGCTGGCGCTTGTTGTGGTGGGCTGCGGGGAGCAGGCGCCGCCCCAGCAGCAGCCTGCCGAGCCGGCCCCGCCGGTAAAGACCCACAACTACTCGCTCAAGGATGGGTACGAATACGGCTATGAGCGCAAGGTTTCTGTCGATGAGCGCAACAAGGGGCAGGCGGCCAGTTCGCTCATGATGGCCCGATACGCCGGGCGGCTGGATGGCAAGTACCAGGTCTTCCTCAAGAACGCTGCCGCGCCTGGCGCTTATGCCGTCGCCGAATGCACGAATCCCTGCGAGTTCATGAAGAGCATGGTCTTTTTTCAGGGCCGCCATATGTCGACCGAGCGACTGCGCGTCCAGCCTGGGGTCATTGGCTGGATGATCCTGGAAGACGCCATCAACGGTGAGCTGGAGCAATTCGTCGGCGATGATGACGGGCGCAAATACACCGTCTGGTTCGATGAGAAAAAAGGGCTGGTGAAGAAAAAGCTGGATAAGCCGAATTCGTAATCGGCCAACCGCTTCAGAGAATGACTACGAGATAGGGCGCTTCGGCGCCCTTTCCCTTTTTCCGGAAGCCTTTCCGCCTTATTCGCACTCCCGCGCGCGCGTAGCCTGCGGGCATGGCTACCCAACGCAAAACCGCATCCCCGCGCTGCCTCGCGCTGATCAAGCGCCATGAGGGCATCCGCGACGGCGACCCGAGCACGCCGAACTTCGACCCCTACATGGACCCGGTGGGCATCTGGACCATCGGCTGGGGGCACGCCATCCGCTTCAATGGACGCATTCTCAGAGGGTCGGCCGACAAGGCTCTTGCACGGTCGCTCTACACGAACGGGATCACCCTGGCCAAGGCGGAAGCCATCCTGGCCACCGACGTTGGCGCCGTCGAGACCTACCTGAATGCCGTCCTCCCGGGCCTCAACCAGAACCAGTTCGATGCCCTGGTGAGCTTCGCTTTCAACGTCGGCCTGAGCGCCTTCGAGACCTCCACGCTCTTCCGGAAGTTGAAGGCTGGCGACATTGCTGGCGCGGCCGAGCAATTCGGCCGCTGGATCTACTCCGAAGGCAAGAAACTGGCCGGACTGGTCACGCGCCGGGGCGATGAACAAGCTCTTTTTCTGACCCCGGAGGCCGCCAATGCGCTCGCGTGAACCCAAGCCCTGGTGGCGGAGCCGGACGATCCGCTTCAACGCCGTCGTCGCGGCCCTTGCGGCCATCGAGGCCAATGCCCATCTGATCCAGCCCTATGTGCCCGGCAGCGTGTATGGCTGGGGGATGGTGTTCCTGGCCGGTGGCAATGCCGTGCTGCGCCTGCTCACCGCCCAGGGGGTCAGCCTGAAATGAGCAAAGCCACATCGATCCTGATTGCAGTTCTGGCCGGGCTGGTCCTCTTCGTCGCCGGCTACTTCATCGGCAAATCCAACGAGCAAACCGCCAACCAGGCCGAGCAGGGAAAGGCCCTGGAGGTCGCTGTCGAGAAACACGACCAGGCAGCCGCCGCCGGCCAGGTGGTGGAGCAGCAGTCGGAGGCTCGGGCTGCCAAGACCGAGGCCGCTTTCAACACCATTCAAAAGGGAGTTGTCACCTATGCGCAGAAGCATCTTGCTGGCCCTGGCAGCCAGTGCGGCCTTGACCCTGACGGCCTGCGCCTCTGGCGGGCCGCGAACGATGGCGCCGACGCTGGCACCGCCGGCGGCGAGGATGGCGCCTTGCCCGCCGCTGCCGCAGCCGGGGAGTGGAAGCCTGACGGATCTGCTGGCGAACCACGTCGCGGTGGCGAAGGTGTATCACCAGTGCCGGGATCGGCACCAGGGGTTGATCGACTGGTTGAAGGTCACTGAGAAAGAATCGATGTGACCGACGTATTCGACAGCGCCCAAGAGCGCGAAGCAGAGCTGCTCGCTGATGCGCTGCGCGACCAAGCCCGCCGCGCCGGGCTTTCCGACAAGAGCATTGCGGACTCGGCCGAGCATTGCCAGGTCTGCGAGAAAGCGATTCCCGAAGCCCGGCGCCGGGCGCTGCCTGGCGTGCAGACCTGCGTGGCCTGCCAGCAGGAGCTGGAGCATGGCCTGCGGAGGGCTGCCCGATGACGATGCAGGTTGACCTGTGGACGTTGCTGACCTTCCTGATCGGCCTGCTCCTCACCTTCCTGGCCTGCATCTTCGGTTTTGCCAAAGTACTGGGGGCCCAGATCGATAAGCGCCTGGAAGAAAGATTCAAGGCCCAGGAGCAGGCCCGCGAGACTGGGGCCAAGGCGCTGCGGGAGGCCATCGATACCTATGCCGAAGAGGGCAAGCGCACCGCCGAACAGGTCGCCGCCCTGGAGCGGGACTTCCTCGAATGGAAGGCCGAATTGCCTATCTATTACGTGCGCCGAGATGACTACATCCGCGGCCAATCCGTCATCGAGGCCAAGCTCGATGCCCTCTACAACAAGCTCGAAGTGGTGCAACTGAAGGGAGCCACCCATGGTTGATCTGGTCAAGGTGCGGCGGGAGTCGATCCGCTGGCAGATCCTGCTGACCCTCAATAACGCCCGTCCCATCGGGGCCTGGGAAGAGACGGTGCTAGCCGTGATCCAGAGCACCTATGCGGATGCCTCGCCCCTGGAACTGCGCCGGGAGCTGGATTACCTGGCCGACCGGGATCTTGTCGAGCTGAAGAAAGACCCGGCTGGGCGCTGGCTGGCGGACCTGACCCGGTTTGGCACCGACGTGGCGGAATACACCGTCGACTGCGACCCGGGCATTGCCCGTCCGCATAAATACTGGGCTTCCTGACCCATGGCCAAGCGCTCGAAGATCGAGGGGTTGCCGCCGGCGGTGAAGGCGTGGCTCGATGCGGCCCTGGTGGAAGGTAACTTCAGCGGCTACGAGCAGCTGGCCGCCGAACTGAAGAAGCGTGGCTTCGACATCGGCAAGAGCAGCATCCACCGTTACGGATCGCAGTTCGAGGAGCGCCTGGCCACCCTCAAGCTGGCCAGCCAGCAGGCCAAGGCCATCGTCGATGCTGCGCCGGATGAGGAAGGTGCAGTTTCCGAGGCGCTGATGCGCCTGGTGCAGGAGAAGCTGTTCCAGGTGATGCTCGACTTCCAGGTCGATCCCAAGAAGCCGCTGAACATCGCCAGCGCCGCCAAGGCCATCGCCGAGCTGTCCCGGGCCACCGTCGGCCAGAAGAAATGGCTGGCTGAAGTCCGGGAAAAGGCCCGGACGGCGGCCGAGGCCGTCACCCAGGTCGCCAAGAAGGGCGGCCTCAGTGCCGAGGCGGTGGACACCATCCGCCGGGAAATTCTGGGGATCGCAGGTTAAGCCATGGACCAGAAGCCGCTATTCATCCCCCTCAAACGTGAATTCTTTCTTGCCTTCCAAGCAGGAGAAAAAAACACCGAATTCCGGCGCTATGGGACACGCTGGAATGAGAAAACCTGCTCTGTTGGGCGGGAAGTTGTGCTCAGCCTCGGCTATGGAAAAAAACACCGTATCCACGGTGTGATCGTCGGTTTTGAGCGCAGCGAAGCCCCGGTAACGACTAAGGCTTGGCTGGATTGCTACGGCCACAGCGCCGGAGAAGCAGCCTGCATTCGCATCGCTGTCGAAGGACAGATGGAATGATGGCCCCGACTGTCCTCCTCCCGTACCAGCAGGACTGGATCGCCGACCGGGCGGCCGTCAAGGTCTGCGAGAAGTCGCGGCGGGTCGGCCTGTCCTGGGCCGAGGCGGCTGATGCCGCCTTGACTGGTGCCGCCGACCGCAGCGCCGGCGGTGATGACACCTGGTACATCGGCTACAACCAGGACATGGCCAAGGAGTTCATCCGCGACGTCGGCTTCTGGGCCAAGCACTACCAGCTCGCCGCCGGCGAGATGGAGGAAGAAGTCATCAAGGACGAAGACAAGGACATCCTGACCTTTGTCATCAAGTTCGCTTCCGGATTTCGCGTTACCGCGCTCTCCAGCCGCCCGTCCAACCTCCGGGGCAAGCAGGGCCGCGTCGTGATCGACGAGGCCGCCTTCCACGACGACCTGCAGGGCCTGATCAAGGCAGCCATGGCGCTGCTCATGTGGGGCGGCAAGGTCCGCATCGTCAGCACCCACGACGGGGATGCCAACCCGTTCAACGAGCTGGTACTGGACTGCCGGGCCAAAAAGGTGCCCTACAGCCTGCACCGCATCGAGTTCAAGGCGGCCGTCGCCCAGGGCCTCTTCAAGCGCATCTGCCTCTCCACCGGCCGGGAGTGGACGCCCGAGGCCGAGGCGGCCTGGGTGGCCGAGATGTACGCCTTCTACGGCGACCACGCGGCCGAGGAACTAGACGTAATCCCCAGCTCCGGCAGCGGCGCTTACCTGACCCGGGCCCAGATCGAGGCGTGCATGGCGGAAGGCATCCCGGTGCTGCGCCTGGCGCAGCCCGACGGCTTCTCCCTGCTGGCCGCCCATCTTCGAGAAGGCGAGATCAAGGACTGGTGCGACGAGAAGCTGCTGCCGCTGCTGCTCCGGCTCGATCCCGAGCAGGACCACTTCTTCGGCGAGGACTTCGCCCGCTCCGGCGACTTGACCGCCATCTGGCCTCTGGCCCAGACCCAGGCCCTCGGCCTGGTCACTCCGTTCGTGGTCGAGCTGCGCAACATTCCCTTCGAGCAGCAGAAGCAGATCCTCTTCTACCTGGTGCGTCGGCTGCCGCGCTTTCGCGCCGGGGCGATGGATGCCCGAGGCAACGGCCAGTATCTGGCCGAGGTGGCCATGCAGGAGTTCGGCGCCAGCCGCATTGCCCAGGTGATGCTCTCCACTGAGTGGTACCGGGACAACATGCCCCAGTTCAAGGCCGCCATCGAGGACCGTACCCTGCAGCTACCCAAGGACGCCGACGTCCTGGCCGACCTGCGCGCCATCCGCATGGAGAAGGGCGTGGCCAAGGTGCCCGACAGCACCCGGGGGCGTGGCAGCGACGGTCGCGACCGCCACGGCGATACCGCCATTGCCCTGGCGCTGGCCACCCACGCCGTGTTCGAGATGGAACCGGCTCCTATCGAATTCCAAGCCCTGGGCCAGATCCGCGCTTCTGCCCAGTACGCCGACTACCTGGGATAACCCATGGCCGAAACCCTACCGACCGACCTGCGACAGGAAGTCGCCACCGTCCAGAAGGACATCACCTTCCCGTCGTTCATGGGCATCCTGCGGGTGCAGGACGATACCCTGCTGACCCGTGGCGCCAGCATCAGCTACAAGATCTACGACGACATCGAGCGCGACTGCCACGCCTATGGCCTGCTGCAGAAGCGCAAGCTGGCGGTGGTAGCCCGGCCCTGGCAGGTCGATCCCGCATCGGAAGATCCGCGGGACGTGCAGGCCGCCGACATGGTGCGGGCCCAGCTCGCCAACATCGGCGTGCCCGCTCTCGACACCCCCGGCGATCAGGTGGTGGTGGCCAGCAACTTCGATCTGGTCTGCTACAACCTGCTGGACGCCTTGCTCAAGGGCTTTGCCGTGGGCGAGATCATGTGGGGCCGGGACGGTAGCGAGGTGGTGGTGCGGGAGGTGCGCTCCCGGGACCAGCGGCGGTTCAACTTCGACGTGGACTACAAGCTGCGCCTCAAGACCTTCCAGAACCTGATCCCCGGCGATCCGGTGCCGGCCCGCAAGTTCATCGTCCATAGCTTTGGCGCCAAGGACGGCAGTCCCTACGGCCACGGCCTGGGCTCCCGGCTGTTTTGGCCGGCCTTCTTCAAGCGCCAGGACATCACCTTCTGGCTGACCTTTCTGGACAAGTTTGGCAGTCCGACCGCAGTGGGGAAATACCCCAACGGTACGACCGAAAGCGACAAGAGCAAGCTCCTGTCGGCCCTGGGCGCCATCGCTCAGGATGCCGGCGTGACGATTCCGGAAGGGATGATCATCGAGTACCTGGAGGCCCAGCGCAGCGGCACGGTGAGCTACGAGCAGTTCTGTCGCTACATGGACGAGGAGATGACTTTCGCCGTGCTGGGCGAGTCGCCAACCTCCAAGGGCAGCGGTGGCGCCCTGGCCTCGGCGGCCGTTGCCCGGGAGGAGGTACGCCTGGAGCTGGTTCAGGCCGATGCGGACCTGCTCTCGGCAACCCTCAACGCAACCCTGTCGCCCTGGCTGACCGCCTACAACTGCCCCGGGGCCCGGCCGCCGAAGATCTGGCGCCAGGTCAAACGCCCCGAGGATCTGAAGGCCCGCAGCGAGCGGGACAAGAACATCCACGGCATCGGCTTCCGGCCGACCCTTGAGCAGATCCAGGAGGACTACGGCGGCAAGTGGGAGGTGGTGCCGGCCTCGGGCCAGAAGCCGATCCTTCCACCGCCGGCCGACTTTGCCGAGGGCGGCGAGTCCTTCGCCGATCAACAGGCCCTCGATGCCGCCATTGACGGCCTACCGGCCGACCAGGCCCAGGCTGCGATGGAAAAGGCGCTCAAGCCCGTGGTCCAGTACATCCAGAAGGGGGGCGATCCCCAGGAAGCGATGGCCCGCATCGCCGACGTTTATCCTGAGATGGACACGGCTTTCCTGGAGGAGATGCTGGCCCGTGCCATCTTCGTGGCCGAGATTTGGGGCCGGCTGTCGGCCGAGGCGGAGGCATAGATGGCCACCACCGATCCCTCCAACATCGACCTCCTGTATGCCCTCCAGTTGCCGCCCGAGAAGGCCATCGAATACTTCCGGCAGAAGGGTTACGCCATCTCCTGGAGTTGGCTCGACGTGTGGCAGGCGGCCCAGGCCAAAGCCTTCACCGTCGCCGGCGTCATGAAGATGGACATGCTGCAGGACATCCGTCAGGCGGTCGACAAGGCCCTGGCCACCGGCCAGACCTATTCCGACTTCGAGAAGGCTCTCATTCCAACCCTGCAGCGCCGGGGCTGGTGGGGGCGCGACGCCCAGGTGGATACCCGCACGGGGGAAGTGAAAGGCAAGGGGCTCACCCCCTGGCGGCTGAAGACCATCTACCAGACCAACCTGCAGACGGCCTACATGGCCGGTCGCTACAAGGCGTTCATGGAGAACGTCGAGGCGCGGCCGTACTGGCAATACACCGCCGTGATGGACCGCCGAACCCGCCCAACTCACGCCGCCATGAACGGCCTGGTGTTTCGGGCCGACGATCCCTTTTGGGAGAGCTTCTATCCGCCCAACGGCTACAACTGCCGCTGCCGGGTGCGCGCCCTGGACGGTGACAATCTCAAGGAACGCGGCCTCGATCTTTCCAGCTCGAAAGGGCGCCTCTCGCAGATCCAGGTGCCGACGTCGGCGCGGACCGATGCCCCAACGGCTGAGGTGACCCGATTCGAGTACGCTCCGCAGAGGTACGTGGCTCCCGATCCCGGCTGGAGCTACAACCCGGGCAAGGCAGCCTGGCAACCCGATCTATCCAAGTACGCCCCCGACCTGGTCAAGCAATACCATGATCGAAATCCGGGAAAATAGCCCCCAGATCGCCGAAGCTCTTGCACGGCTTGGCAGGTCTGCGGCCAATCTGGCGCCGGTCATGAGGGAGATCGCCGGCATCATGCACCATGAGGTGGAGGAGAACTTCGCCCAGCAGGGGCGGCCCAGGTGGTTGGGGCTGAAACCGCCAGTAGCCAAGCGCCGCATCGGCGGGAAAATCCTCCAGGACAGTGGCCAGCTCGCTGCCTCTATCGAACCAGGGAGTGATGCGAACAGCGCCTGGGTCGGCACCAATAAGGTCTATGCGGCGATCCACCAGTTCGGCGGCAAGACCAGCCCCCACGTGATCGCCCCGAGGCACAAGAAAGCCCTGGCTTTCGGTGGCCGATACGTCAAACGGGTCCAGCATCCCGGCTCCAATATCCCGGCTCGCCCGTTCCTGGTGATCACGGCCAGCGGCGAAGAGCACATCCTCAGCGCGGTCAGCCGCTACCTGAGCAAGGCGGCCGGTTAAACTAGCGCCTTGGAACGCGCTTCGAGACGTCGGCCGTTCTTATTTCCAATACTGCAAGGTTTTTGCGGCGGCCATCCCAGCACTTCCCGGATCATCCGGATTCTTCCCGGATTTATCTCGCCGCTTCCCCTTTATTTATCTCAGCCCCTCTCATCTTGCGCGCCGCCGGGCTGGGCTTGTCGGCGCGCCGGGCCAGGGCCTGGAGCAACTGCCGGGCGTTGTGGAAGTCGCCGCGCCAGAGCAGGGCGGTGCCCTCGCAGGTCAGCCGGTAGGCGGCGTCGGCGTTCAGGGTGTCGTCGGCGAGCTGCACCTTCTTGGGCGGCGGGCTGCCGTTTTCCGAGCGCCAGCGGGCGCTGTGGGGGCCGTCGCCGTCGGTCCAGCAGAGTTGGGGGATGTCGCTCATGACGGGGCCACGCTCGGTAAGGCGGGGCGGCTGCCCCGGGAGCGGCGATTGTAGAGAGGCCCCGGGTCCGGAGCAACGCGCGGGGGGCGCTGCTGCACAACGACACGGTGCCGGTACGGCGAGGCATGCCGGTGCGGGCTCGTCCGGCGTTTGCCGCAAGGGCCGCCGCCCGGTGCCCGTTTGACGTGCTGCACCGCAGCGCGCTACCCTGCCCGGGCTTCGGTTCCCCGTCCCGGGGATGAAAAGGGAATCCGGTGCGGATTGGGGGAAACCTCCCCGAATCCCAGTCCGGAGCTGCCCCCGCAACTGTAAGCGGCGAGTGTCGCGCCCATTCTTTGCCACTGGCGATGTCATGCCGGGAAGGCTGGCGCGATGCGGCGACCCGCAAGCCAGGAGACCTGCCGCGGCGTTCTTTCATCAATCCAAGTGGGGCGGGGTGTCCCCGGAGGAATGGAATGCGCGCATCTGCAACCGCTGTCCTGGCCCGGCGTCCGCTCCCTGCGGCTGCGCCGGTCCGTCATGGCCGCCCGTCCGGGTGGCCTGCCGCTTTCGCTCCCGTCGTTCCGGCCACGCCCGCTCCGCACCCTTCAGGAGATGCGCATGCGCATGGAAGCACTGGAGCAGGCCGCCGTCGCGGGGACGGCCACCGCTCGACCCCTCGATTCCCACGATTTCCCCGATTCTTCCGTTCCCGCCGCTGACACCCTGCCGGTGCTGTCGCCCACGGTGCTGGTGGACGTGGTCTTTCCCGACCAGGCCAACCACCACGGCACCCTCTTCGGCGGCGCCGCCCTGGCGATGATGGACAAGCTGGCTTTTCTCGTCGCCACCCGGGAAACCCGGCGCCCCATGGTCACCGCCAGCACCGGGGCCATCGACTTCCTCCGCCCGATCCCCCAGGGGCGGCTGGTGGAGCTGTCGGGCAGGGTGGCGCGCCGCGGCAACCGCTCGGTGGAGGTGGAAGTAGTGCTGGCCGCCGAGGACATGACCCGGGGGACACGGGAAACCTGCGCCACCGCCCGCTTCGTGCTGGTGGCGGTGGGGGAGGGCAGCGCCACCCCGCCGGCGGCCCCGGACCCGGTGATCCTGGCCGGCCTGGGGCCGGTCACCCATCTGGTGGAGATCGTCTTCCCCGGCCACACCAACCACCACGGCACCCTGTTCGGCGGCGAGGCCCTGGCCCGCCTGGGCAAGGCCGCCATGGTGGCTGCCACCCGCTACGCCCGGTTGCCGGTGGTGATGGCTGCTTCCGAGCGCATCGACTTTCACGCCCCGGTGCTGGAAGGCGAGATCGTCGATCTCGCCGCCCGGGTGGTGGCGGTGGGCAACACTTCGATGACGGTGGACGTGCTGATGTACGGCGAAGACCTGTTGAGCGGCCGGCGCCGCCTGTGCACCCGGGGCCGCTTCGTGCTGGTGGCGGTGGGCTACGATGGACGTCCCACGCCGGTGCCCCAGCCGTTCCGCGGCACGCACCCGGGCTGATCCGGCACTGGGCAAGGACCGCCCGGCCCCAGGGCAAGGGCGGTCCGGGGCGGGGATGGGCGGTCTATAGTCTTTTGCTATTTTCAATATGAAGACAATTGACTGGATTAACTGGCGGAGGGCCCCTAAGATGCATCCATCGCAGTACCCAACCCCAACCCGATTTGCCACAACCAGCTAAGGAGAATCACTGATGAGCACCTCCCTGATCAACACCGAAATCAAGCCGTTCAACGCCACCGCCTTCCACGCCGGCAAGTTCGTTCCCGTCTCCGACGCCGACCTGAAGGGCAAGTGGTCCGTGGTCTTCTTCTACCCCGCCGACTTCACCTTCGTCTGCCCGACCGAACTGGGCGACCTGGCCGACACCTACGGCGAGTTCCAGAAGCTGGGCGTGGAAATCTACTCCGTTTCCACCGACACCCACTTCACCCACAAGGCCTGGCACGACAGCTCCGAGACCATCGGTAAGATCACCTACCCGATGATCGGCGATCCCACCGGCGCCATCACCCGCAACTTTGGCGTGATGATCGAAGAAGCCGGCTTGGCCGAGCGCGGCACCTTCGTGATCGACCCCCAGGGCAAGATCCAGATCATCGAGATCAACGCCGGCGGCATTGGCCGCGACGCTGCCGAGCTGCTGCGCAAGGTCAAGGCCGCCCAGTACGTGGCCTCCCACCCGGGCGAAGTCTGCCCCGCCAAGTGGAAGGAAGGCGACGCCACCCTGGCCCCGTCCCTGGACCTGGTCGGCAAGATCTAAGCGCCACCGCAGCGCCCCAACCCCAAGCAGGAACCAACCCCCGGGCCCCGGCCCGGGGGGCGGGCAAGATGTTGCCCGGTTCCGGGATCCCAGCGGCAAGGCGCCTGCCATCAGGCTCAGACGTTTTCCCCCTGCAATTCCCCAATTCCCATCCAGATTCTTCGGGAGACCGCCATGCTCGACACCAACATCAAGACCCAGCTCAAGGCCTACCTTGAAAAGCTCGTCCAGCCCATCGAACTGGTGGCCTCCCTGGACGATTCTGCCAAGGCCCAGGAAATGCGCGGCCTGCTGCTGGACATCGCCGAACTGTCGCCCAAGGTGACCCTGCGCGAGAACGGCACCGCCGCCCGTCGCCCGTCCTTCGCCATCGCCAAGGCCGGCGAGACCCCGCGCATCCACTTCGCCGGCATCCCCATGGGCCACGAGTTCACCTCCCTGGTGCTGGCCCTGCTGCAAAGCGGCGGCCACCCGCCCAAGATCGAAGCCGACGTGATCGCGCAGATCAAGGGCCTGGAAGGCAAGTTCAGCTTCGAGACCTTCGTCTCCCTGTCCTGCCACAACTGCCCGGACGTGGTGCAGGCCCTCAACACCCTGGCCGTGCTCAACCCCGGCTTCGAAGCGGTGATGATCGACGGCGGCATGTTCCAGAAGGAAGTGGAAGACCGCCAGATCATGGGCGTGCCCGCCGTCTATCTCAACGGCGAACTGTTCGGCCAGGGCCGCATGGAACTGGGCGAAATCATCGCCAAGCTCGACACCGGTGCCGCCGCCCGGGCCGCCGAGAAGATCGCCCAGAAGGACGTGTTCGACGTGTTGGTGGTGGGGGGCGGCCCGGCCGGCGCCGCCGCCGCCATCTACGCCGCCCGCAAGGGCATCCGCACCGGCGTGGCGGCCGAGCGCTTCGGCGGCCAGGTGCTCGACACCCTGGGCATCGAGAACTTCATCTCGGTGAAGGAAACCGAAGGCCCCAAGCTGGCCATGGCCCTGGAACAGCACGTGCGCGACTACGACGTGGACATCATGAACCTGCAACGCGCCGTGGGCCTCAAGCCCGCCGCCGACGGCAAGCCCGCCGAGGTCACCCTGGCCAACGGCGCAGTGCTCAAGAGCAAGACGGTGATCCTTTCCACCGGCGCCCGCTGGCGCGAGATGGGCGTGCCCGGCGAAGCCGAGTACCGCACCAAGGGCGTGGCCTACTGCCCCCACTGCGACGGTCCCCTGTTCAAGGGCAAGCGCGTGGCGGTGATCGGCGGCGGCAACTCCGGTGTGGAGGCAGCCATCGACCTGGCTGGCATCGTCGCCCACGTCACCCTGCTGGAGTTCGGTGCCGAACTGCGCGCCGACGCCGTGCTGCAAAAGAAGCTCCACAGCCTGCCCAACGTCACCGTCATCACCCAGGCCCAGACCACCGAAGTCACCGGCGACGGCCAGAAGGTCAACGGCCTGGTGTACAAGGACCGGGCGAGCGGTGAAACGAAGAAGGTGGAACTGGAAGGCATCTTCGTCCAGATCGGCCTGCTACCCAACACCGACTGGCTCAAAGGCACGGTGGAACTGTCCAGCCGAGGCGAGATCATCATCGACGACAAGGGCCAGACCACGGTCCCCGGCGTCTTCGCCGCGGGCGACTGCACCACGGTGCCCTACAAGCAGATCATCATCGCCATGGGCGAAGGCGCCAAGGCCAGCCTCGCCGCCTTCGATCACCTGATCCGCACGTCGGTGACGGCGTAAGTTTTACCGCCGCAGCAACAAAAAGCCCGCCCTGGGGAACCGGGGTGGGCTTTTTTCTGGCTTTTAAATAATGTTTAATTATCAAATAGATGGGGGTGGTTTCTGTATGATCGGAAAAATTCCAGCCAATATTATTAATTTGCAAATGGAATTTTGTTGTGGGATGTGGCGTTATAATTGTTTAAGGTTTCAAAGGCGGTGAATTTTCCTATTTTTAGCGATATGCATACTGCTAAAATGTCATGGAATTGTGTTAATCCGGTAAAAAATGGGGATATATGCAGTGTGAAAAATGCGGCTCTGAAAACACTCAGAGACTACAGGTTGTTTTTGAAGGGGGAACCCAAGATATCAATGCTAAGAGTCATACTGCGGGCGTTGGGAGCTTGGGGGGCGCACTCGGTTTAAGTGGTGCCGTGACTAAAACTTCTGGTACTTCCCAGTCGATTCTGGCGCAAAAGGCAACCCCACCGCAAAAACGTTCCCTCAAGGGACCGCTAAGCGCGGCTATTATTGGTCTTTTTTGTTTGGGTGGTAGTACAGGGCCTTTCCTGTTTGGTTTGCTATTGATCGCAGCAGGAGGGTATTTCGCTTATGCTGCGACCCAGTTCAACTCTAAGGAGTGGCCAGGGCAGTATCAATACTGGTTGGATAGTTGGCTTTGTCACAAGTGTGGGAATGTTTATCACCATCCATAAGTCATAAACGTGGCGCTTGAAAACTCTGTCGGGTTGGCTTAGACGGGGTTTTCCTTGAAAGCGCTGATCACGGCCGTTTATTCCGCTTCGCCAGCATGTCGTAGCACCCGTCCGACACTTCCTTCTGGTGGTCCAGCAGGCAGTTCACGATGCGGCCGCCGCCGGGTTGGACGCCTTGGCAGAGGCGGCCTACGTCCTGTTTGCAGGCGGCCAGGCCACGCTGGTTGTCCAGGCGCTGCTTGAGGGCGTTGTAGCAGCCGTCGGAAATGTCCTGCTGGTGGTCGAGCAGGCATTCCTGGGCGGGGCCGGAGCCGGGGCAGAACTTCTGGACGTCGGCCTGGCAGGCGGGGGGCGTCTGGGCCTGGGCGATCGCGGGCAGGCCGGCGAGGGCGAGGAGCAGGGGCTGGGCGCGGCGGAGGGCGGTACGGGTGGAGTTGCGGAACATGGCGTCACCTGAGGGGCGGAGGATGTAAAACGGCCCCGGAGGCGCGAACCTTCCGGGGCCGGCAAGGGTGTCCTGGGCGGCGCTCAGCCCCGGTGCGGGCGGGCGGTGCGGGCGTCGTTGCGGCGTTCGGCCCGGTCGGCGTTCAGGTCGCGGTGGTCCTGGCGGCGGTCGGCCCGGTCGGTGTGCAGATCCTGGCGGTCCTGGCGCAGGTCGCGGCGGTCGTTGCCGATGTCGCGGCGATCCCGCTGCACTGCCCGGTTGTCCTGGCGCAGGGTGGAATCGTCGCGGCGCAGGTTCTGGCGGTCCTGGGCGAGGGCGGCGGAGTTGCCGCTCTGGCGGTCGTTGCGCAGGGTGTTGAGGTCCTGGCGGCGCTGGGCGGCGGCCTGTTGGTCGGCACTGCGGTCCTGGTTGAGCTGGTTGCGGTCCTGGCGCAGGTCGGTCCGGTCGTTGGCGATGTTGCTGCGGTCCTGGCGGATGTCCCGATTGTCCTGGCGCAGATCGCGGCGATCCTGGCGGATGTCGCGGTTGTCCTGGTTCACGGCCGGGTTGCCGCCGCTGGGCGGGGTCGGGCTGGTGCTGGTCTGGGCGAAGGCGGCGCCGGCGCACAGGGTGCACACGGCGAGGGCGATAAGGGTCTTGCGGATCAGCATGGCGTTCTCCTGATAGGGCGGCGCATTGCGATGGCGCCTGGGCGTGGCGGGGACTGCGTGAAGGCTCGGTCGGTGTCAGGCAAGACGGCTAGGGCGGCCGGGGCGCAACTGCCTCCCCGTTGCCGGTGGAATCGGATCAGTCGTGGTGCCAGTAACCGCCGCTCAGGCGCCACTGGCCCTGGTCATCCCGGTCCCAGCGGTGGGGCACCCAGTGCTCCCGCTCCCGGTGGCGTTCCCAGTGGCCCTCGATCCAGCGGTGCTGGTTGCCTTCCCAGTGCCAGTAGCCGGGCACCCAGAAGAAATCACGGCCCGGGGCCTCGGGGATCACTTCCACTCGGGGCGGCGGCGGGGCCACGGGGGCGACCACGGCCACGCTGGGGCCGCTGATCGTCACCCGGGGCGGCACCACGGTACAGGCGCCCAGGGCCAGGGTGCAGGCCAGCAGCGGGACGAGGAAGGCGGATGGCTTGTTCATATGCGATCTCGGATAAAAACCCGTAAATGGCGGCTTGTTCCGGAATCGGCGGAGCGTGGCGTAAAAGCGCCGTCGCGTTCCGGTAAATCCCTGCCAATGCAGCCATTACGCCAGGGTTGAGGGCCGGGGGGCGACCGTCCTGGCCGGGGCGAAATCACATTAATCCTGACGTTTGACCGTGATCTGACCTAAAACGCGGCCATCACGCCGAAAGCGCGTAAAAAAATGTAAGGATTTCGATACAGAACGGCCCGGCCGCCTTGCCATGGGGCATGGCCGCAGCCGCCGCCACGGGCGGGGGGTGAGGAATGGGGCTGCTTAAGACCGGCGGGATGACCGGCCGAGGCCGAGTTGGCCGAACTGGCCGGGATGCCGTCCGCCGGCCCAGGCGGCCGGCGGAGGAAGGGGAGAAACGGGGATGGGGGATTAGGGAGCGGCAAGCCGCCCCGCGCCATGGCGCGGGGCTACCGGAGCGACGATCAGAAGGGTGGGTCGGACTCGCCCTTGAGGGCCAGGAATTCGTCGATCAGGCGGGCCAGCAGGGCGTCCTTGTCGTCGTCGGACAGCCCCAGCAGCTGGGCGGCACGGCGAGCCTTGCCCGGATTGATGTGGCGCGGGGTGGCCGGAGCCTCGGCCGGTGCCTCGGCAGCGGAGGGCATGGCCGGAGCGGCAGGCGCGGTGGCTGCACCGGACTCAGCGGCGGCACCGGGTTGGCCCGGTACAGCGGCTGCGGCTGCCCCGGCCCCATCGCCGTGTCCGCCGGCCGCCGCAGCGGCAGGAGCCGGTGGTTCGGACGCTTCCGCCTTCTTGCGACCGCGCTTCAGGCCTTCGGCAGAGAGGGCGCTTTCCACCGCCTGCTTGGCCAGCTTCGCGCCGTCCTGCACCTGTTCGATCAGGGTATCCACCCGAGCTTCGTTCTTCTGCGCCAGCTTTTCCAACTGGATGGCGGTGGCGGTGCTGGTGATCTTGCCCGAGTCGAGCAGGGCGCTGACCTTGGGCGACAGGTTGGCGGCGGCGGTGGCCTGGTTGAGCCAGGATTGGGGCCGGCCGAAGTGCTCGGCGGCGGCCTCGCGGCTGTCGAAGCGCTGGGCGATGGCCTGGATGGCGTTGGCCATCTCCCGGCTCTCCAAGGGCGCGCGCACGCCCTGGCCCAGGTTCTCGAAGACCTGGATCTCAAGGGCCTCCTCCGCGGCGCAGGGGCGCACCAGGGCCGGCACCCGGGTTTCGCCGGCGAGCATGGCGGCGCGCCAGCGGCGCTCGCCGACGATCAGGCGATGCCGCCCATCGCTACCGGCGGGTTGCACGATCAGGGGCTGGATCAGCCCCTTGGCCTGGATCGAGGCCACCAGGGCCTTCAGTCCGGCGGTATCCACCTGCTTGCGCGGGTGTTCCGGGTCCGGGTCGATCAACGCCAAGTCGATCAGCTTGAAATCGGGTGGGGTGTCCTTGAAGGCCATGGCCGTTCCTGCAAACGAAGCAAAAGAAGAAAACAAAATCCCCCGCCGTGGGCGGGGGCAAAAAGGGGCGGCATGGTGCGACTTTTTGCCAGGGTTTTCAAGGCTTGACGGCGGCGGTTTCCAGCGGACGCACCGCCTGGCCGGCTGCTTTGGGCTTTTTGCCCCGGCGCAGCCACATCAGCACCCCGGTGGCGGCCAGCAGCAAGGCCAGGGGGCCGGCGGCGGCCACCAGCAGGCGGCTGGGCAGGCCGAAGGCGCTGCCGGTGTGCAGAGGCGTTTGCCAGGCCAGGTAGGCCTCGCCGGCGGGCAGGCGGGTGGCGTCCTTGACCCGCAGCGCGTTGCCGCGCCAGGGATCGACCCACACCGTGCTGCGGCCGCCGCTGGGGCGGCGCACCTCGCCAGGCAGCAGGAACGAGACGGCGTAGGCGTCCCGGGGCGATTGGGGCAGGCCGATGCGCTTGAGGGCGCCCTGGGGCAGGGCGGCCTGGGCGGCGGCCACCGCCTCGTCCGGGGTCAGGGGTGCCTGGCCGGAGCGTGGCTCGACCCGGGGCGGCTTGTCCGCGTCCAGGGGGGCGAACCAGCCCACCACCGGCTTCACGGTGGCGGGCCGGGCCATGTACATGCCGGTGACGGCCAGGACGAGCAGCACGGGCAGGGTGTAGAAGCCGGCGGCCCGGTGCAGGTCGAACAGCAGGCGCCCCGTTCCGGCATTGCGCTTGACCGTCAGGGCTAGGCGCAGCTTGCGCCGGCCCGGCCACCACAGGTAGAGGCCAGCCAGGGAGGTGAGGCTCCAGGCCAGGGCGGCGCCGGCCATCAGCCACAGGCCGAACTCGCCGAGCAGCAACTGGCCGTGCAGGTGGTTGACGAGGTGCAGCAGACCGGTCCGGCTGAAGTCGATGCGGCTGCGTTCCCGGGCGCCCAGCTCGCGGCCGCTGTAGGGGTCGAACAGGGCCTGGAGCCAGTCGAAGCGCCCCGGCTCGCCGGCCCGGGGTTGTTTCAGCCACACCGCCGTGGCATCGCCCGGGCGGGCCGGCGGGGTAATGGACACCGCTTGGTGGGCGGGATGGTTGCGCCGGGCAGTGTCGAGCAGCTCGGCCAGGGGCCGGGGCACAGCATCCGCCCGAGGCGGGGCGATGGTGAGCAGCTCCGGATTGAGCAGCCGGTCCAGTTCCGGGGTGAAGACGAGAAGGCTGCCGGTGACGGCGGCGAGGCCCACCAAAGCGGCCAGGGCCAGGCCGGTGTAGCGGTGCAGCAGGGAGCACAGGCGGCGGATGCGCATGGGATCGGGGATTCAGGTTGGTCGGGGTAAAAAAATGCGCAGCCCGAAGGCTGCGCCAAAAAAGGGGGGCAGGTACCCCCCACGAGGGAACGGTTCAGGCGCGGCGCCGCCGGGCGCCCCAGGCAAAGCCCAGGGCCACCAGCACGCCCAGGCCGGCGAGGGCCCAGGAGGCGGCCTCGGGCGGCACGGGGGCGGCGGTGCGCTTTTCTTCCTTCATCGCGTAGCCCTCCACCGCTTCGCTGGCCGGTGCCGGGGGCTGGGCCGGCGGAGTGGCCTGGCTGGCGCGGTCCGCCGCCTGGGGCCGGACGGCGGCAGGCTGGGCGTTGGTCGCCGTGGTCGCCGTGGCCGGCGTGGTTGCCGTGGCGGTTCGGCCGCCGGCAGGCGCGGCGCTGCCGCTGCCGGGGGCCCGGGCACCTGCTCCCGGCGCCGGCAGGGCGCGGGCGTCGGCCATGTCCCGGGCGTCCTGGGCCTGGGCCAGGGCGGTGACCTCGGGGCTGCTGCACGAGGCGGCGTTGCAGGCCACGCCGGCTTCGGCGATCACTTCCCGGTTCACCTGCTCCAGATGGGCCTTCACCTGGGGGTCGGCCTGCCAGTAGCCCTTGTTGATGGCCACCAGCATCTTGTCCACCACCGCCTGGTAGGCGCGCAGGTTCTTGGCCTCGCGGAACTTGTCCTTCACGCCCAGCCGGTTGCGGTCGGCCACGTAGGTCTCGTACATCTCCTGCCACTTGGCTCCGTCCACCGCTTCGGGCACGGTCACCTGCCAGCCCCACAGGTGCTCAGTCACCTTCATGACGAAGCGGGCGCCGGCGTAGCCTTCGTTGAGCATGGCCTTGACCCATTCCGGGTTGGTGTAGCGGGTGCGCATCTCCCGGCCCATGAACTTGTCCAGGGTCTCGTGCTTGCCGCCCTTGCCGTCGGCCAGGTTGAGGATGAGGGTTTCCGGCGACTTGCCGTTCACTTGGCGGATGGCCATGGAAGTGGCGCCCAGGTACTGGAACACGTCGTCGTTATCCAGGGTGCCGTAGAGGTTGGAGGAACGGGAGTGGATGGCCGCCTTGGCGTCCTTCAGGGCCATCTTGAAGACGTCCACCGCCAGGGCCGCGCCGCCGGGGCGGTCGCCCCAGTAGCCCTGGCCGAAAAGATGGCCGACCCGGTTGAAGTACACGTCGGCCACCTGGCTTTCCTGGTCCCAGGTGTTGCTGGCCTGGACCACGTTGTCCACGCCGGTGCCGTAGGCGCCGGAAGGCTCGGTGAACACCCGCACCGCCGCCAGGCGTGCCGCTTCGGCCGGGGCGATGCCCCGCTGCTCCAGGGCCTGGCGGGTCTTCTGCACGTTGGCGCGGATCGGGTTGTCGTGCTCTTCCAGGTCCTTCACCTTGGAGACGGCCTCGTCCACCAGCTGCATCAGGGTCGGCAGGGCGTCCCGGTAGAGGCCCGAGGGCACCACGGTGACGTCCACCCGGGGGCGGCCCAGGTCGCGGCGGGAGATGATCTCCAGGCCGCTGACCCGGCCCCGCTCGTCCCATTGGGGTTTCACCCCCAGCAGGGCGAGAATCTCCGCCTCGGTGACGCCTTCATGGCGCATGGCCTCGGTGCTCCACAGGTTGAACACCACCCGGTCCGGATACTGGCCGTGGCGCTGCCGGTAGTCGGCGACGAACTTCTCGGCCAGGCTGCGGCCCTGTTCCCAGGTGCCCGGAGTGGGCAGGCGGGAGGGGTCGAAGCCGTAGAGGTTGCGCCCGGTGGGCAGGGAGTCCGGATTGCGGATCGGGTCGTTGCCCGGGCCGGCAGCCACGTAGCGGCCGGCCAGCCCCGCTTCCAGGGCGTCCAGCTCGGCCTTGCCGCTGGCTTCCATATTGGCCATCAGGGCTTCCAGGCGGCGTTGGTGTTCGACCGGGGCCAGCTTGCCGGCCAGGGCCAGGATGGCCTCGGCGGTGCTGCGCTGCATGTCCTTGGGCGGGGCGACGCCGAAGGTGTGCAGGCCGTAGGGGGCCTGGTGTTCGCTCACCTCCTTCAGGTAGTGCTCCAGCTCCTCCACGTCTTCGCCGTCGGCCAGGGCCGTTTTGCCGATGTCCTTGAGCACGCCTAGCTTGCGGCCCTGGGCGTTGACCTCGCCGAGGGCGGCGGCCGCGGCTGATTCGCTTTTTTGGGCTGCCACCACGTAGTCGTCGATGAGGCCCCGCAGCTTGACCAGTTCCAGGTTGAGGCTGGCCTTGTCGAAGGGCGGCGTCATGTGGGAGATGATGGTGGCCATGCCGCGCCGCTTGGCCTGCAGGGCCTCGCCGATGTCGTCCACGATGTAGGGGTAGAGCTGGGGCACGTCGCCCACCATGGCCTCCCCCGGATCGGCGGCGGTGAAGCCCACCTCCTTGCCGGAGAGCCACTCGTGGGTGGCGTGGGTGCCCACGTGCACCATGGCGTGGGCCTGGTAGCCCTTTTGCAGCCACAGGTAGAAGGCCAGGTACTGGTGGTGGGGCGGCAGGGCCACGTCGTGGTACATCTTCTTGATGTCACCCTCCCAGCCCCGGGACGGCTGGGGCGCGAAGACCAGATTGCCGTAGCGTTGGGCGGGGAATACGAAGTGGGGCTTGCCCTTGCCGTCCTTCCACAGCATCACCTTGGAGTTCTCCGGCTCGCCCCAGGCCTTGACCATGGCGTTGCGCAGCGCCTCCGGCTGGCGGTCGAACCACTTCCGGTAGTCGCTCACCGGCAGCAGCATGGCGTGGCCGCCGCGCACCATCTTTTCCAGGGCGCCCGGGGCCCAGTTGCCGATGTTGGTGCCGTGCTCGCGCAGGGCGTCGAACAGGGCCTCTTCCGTGGCCGGGCGGCCCTGGGCGTTATAGCCGGCCTGCTCCAGGCGGCCGAGGATCTGCCACAGGGAGCGGGGCAGCACGTTGAGGTAGGAGGCGCCGATGTTCTCCTTGCCCGGCGGGTAGTTGTAGTAGATCACCGCCACCTTCTTGTTGGCCGGCAGTTCGTAGCGCAGCGCCACCCACTTCTTGATGCGGTCCGCCAGGCGCTCGACGCGTTCGGGGATGGGCGTCTCGACCATGTAGGCGAGGCCGCTGTCCGGGTCCACCACCCGTTCCTTGGAGGCCACCACGGTGGGGGCCACGGCCCCGGCGAATTCGGCGCCGGCCACCTGCCAGGCCCGCTCCGACAGGGACAGGCCCAGGGGCGAGGCTTCCCATTCCTCCCGGGTCTGGTTGTACAGGGTCATGGCATTGACCACCGGTACGTCCAGGCGCTTCATCGCCGGGATGGTCTTTTCCGGGACGTTGCCCATCTTCAGGGCCAGGCCCACCACGGCGGCCACCCGGGACTGGCCCCGGGCGTCGAGGAAATAGCGTTCTGCCGGAATCTCGGAGGGAAAGCCGAAGGCCGGCACCACGTTGAAGCCCCGGGCTTCCAGGCGGCCGACGATGGCTTCGAGCAACGGCGAGCTGCCGGCCTGGGCGGTGACCCGGTTGAACAGCACCCCCACCCATACCCGGCCGGCGGCGTCGGGGTGGCGGGCCAGGTAGTCCCGGGCGTAGTCGTCGAAGTTGGCGTAGAGCCGGTTGCCGCGCGGCTCCCACAGCCCGGTGGCGGGGAAGGGCCGGGCCTCGGGGTAGGCCAGGGGCTGCTTGAAGTCCCGGGCCAGCAGGCGGCGCAGCATGGCCACCAGATTGTCCTGGCCGCCGGCCTGGGCGTAGGCGCGCAGGGTCTCGTCCCGGGTCAGCCCGGCCTGCTTTTCGCCTTCCTCGAAGGGCGAGCCCACGGCGTAGGCCCGGGCGCCCCGGGCGGCCATGGCGCGCACCGCCGGGGTGATGGTGGCGGCCAGTTCCCGGCCCATGTTGTACACCAGGGCGGCATCGGCCTGGGCCAGGGTCTCCAGGTCGGCGGCGGAGAGCTGGGTGGAGGAAACGATGTGGAAACGCACCTGGGCCAAGGCCCGCCGTTCGGCCTCGGGCACGGTCCGGTCCCGGGCCTGCTGGCGCAGCTGCTTGACCGCTCCCACCGCCGGCAGGGTGGCCGGGTCGCCGGGGATGAGCACCACCGACAGGGGCTTGGCCCAGGCCGCGCCGCCCAGGCACAGGCAGAGCAGCAGGCCGCGCAGGGCGGTGGTGAGCAGATCAGTTGCCCGGAACATAGACGACCCTCCCGTCGGGCAGCTTGTAGGCGGTGCCGAGGCGTTCGCCCCGGCCCGAGAGCTTCTCGTCGGTGACCTTGGAGGCTTTGATCTCGTTGCCCTTCTTGGTGATGATCTCCATCTCGCCGCTGGCGTTCTTCTTCACCAGGGTCACCTCGGAGGTGGGGTCGAGCAGGTCCATCATGTTGTAGGCCATGAACAGGGCGATCATCATCGAGACGATGAAGACGATGCTGGCGTCGAACAGGTTGGCGACCCCGGCGATGGGGTCTTCCAGGGCCTCGCCGTCCAGGGAGAAGCGCCTACGCCGCTGCAGCAACCGCATCGTCGGCCTCCGCTTGCAGGTGGTGGGGCTGGGGCAGTCCGGCGTCGGCCAGGGCCAACTCGGCGTCGTGGGCCATCTCGCGCACGTCGGCGCGCACCCAGCGCTCCCGGGACAGGGCGATCAGGTAGGCCAGCACCCCGGCGCCCAGGCCGGCCACGGTGGCGGTGAAGGCGGTGACCATGCTGCCGGCCATCTTCGGGATGTTGCCCTCGGCCAGGGCCGCCAGCGAAATGCCCATGGGGATCAGGGTGCCCATCAACCCCAGGGCCGGCCCCACCTTGATGACGAAGCGGATGCGATCGAGGCGCCGCGACAGCGCCAGCTCCTCGGCCTGGAGCTGGCGCTCCACCTCGATCGCCAGGCGCTGGGGCGCATGGCGGTGGCGGCCGCGCAGCAGGGCCAGGCGGCGGGAAAAGCCGTCCCGGTCGGGAAAACGCCCGCGCTGGCGTTGCCAGGCTTCGAACAGGGCCATGCCGAGCTGCACCGGCATGTAGCAGACGAGCAGGGCGCAGCCGCCGATCACCGGCAGGTAGAGGGCGGTGGAGACCTGGTAGAGCAGGTGCTCGATGAGGGTGACGATTTCCATGGGGCGTTCTCCGGAGGTGTCAGAACGAGGCGCTCAGTTCGACAGTGGTGTAGCGCCCGGGCATCAGGTAGTACTCGTAGTACTTCTGGTCGAGCAGGTTGTTCACCGCCACGCTGGCCTTGAGGTGCTTGTCGATCTGGTAGCTGACCCGCAGGTTGGCCAGCCAGTACTTGCTGGTGCCGCCGAAGACGTCCTTGACCACGTCGCTGTTGTCCTCGTTGCTGAACTGCTGGCCCGTGTAGATGGCCGAGAGGTAGCCGCGCCACTTCTGCCACTGGGCGTCCAGGGCGACGCTGGCCATGTTCTTGGGCACGTAGCGCAGGCGCTTGCCAAGCA
The DNA here is from genome assembly GCF_036820405.1 of Oryzomicrobium sp. Classification (NCBI taxonomy): domain Bacteria; kingdom Pseudomonadati; phylum Pseudomonadota; class Betaproteobacteria; order Rhodocyclales; family Rhodocyclaceae; genus Oryzomicrobium; species Oryzomicrobium sp. The sequence continues at coordinate 119,425 of NZ_DAISLS010000013.1, read as the reverse complement.
GGCCGCTGTTGCTGTCGTCGCGGGTGATCTCGCTGTCGGTCCAGGTGTAGCTGGCCGACGCCCGCAGCCAGCCGGTCAGGGGCATCTCGCCGCTCAGTTCGATGCCCTCGATCCGGGCGGCGCCGGCGTTGGTCATGGTGGCGTTGGTGGTGACGCCGACCAGGGGGCCGCTGTAGGGGCTGGTCTTGCGGTAGATCATGTCGTCCAGCCGGGTACGGTAATAGGTGGCCTTGGCGAAGCCGTTGCCGGGCAGGGCGACTTCCGCTCCCAGGTCCCAGGAGGTGGCCGTTTCCGGCTTCAGGGTCGGGTCGGCGATGAGCAGGCGGCTGCCGCTCACGCTGGGGGTGGCGTACATCTCGTAGTTGGACGGAGTGCGGAAGGCGGTGCCGAGGGAGCTGCGCAGGGTGAGGCGCTCGTTCCAGCGGTAGACCGCGGCGACCTTGGGCGAGAAGCCTGAGTCGGAGCGCTCGGGCGAATCCACCGTACCGACCGGGGTGCCCACATACTTCTTGGCCACGCCCCGGGTGGTCCAGTAGTCGTAGCGTCCGCCCACGTAGAGGGTGAAGGCGTCGGTGAGGAAGATCTGATCCTGGAGGAACAGGGAGCGGGTGTCGCTGTTGCCCGAGGATTCCTCGTTCAGTGCGCCGGTGCGGCTGTTTTCCGGCTGGCGCCAGTTGGCGAGCTGGTACACCTTGCGGTTCAGGGTGCTGCGGTTGGCGGCCACCCCGGCGATCAGGTAGTGGTGCTCGCCAATGCCGAAGCCCACCTGGGCGGAGGCATCCAGGGTGGTGTTGGGCGTGTTGGTGCTGGTGCCTGGCCCTCCGGCGAAGGTGGCCCCGGTACCGGCGCCGACGTAGTAGTTGTCCCGGTCGAAGTAGCCGAGGTTGACCTTGAGGTCGGCGCTTCCCACCTTGCCGTCGTAGCCTGCGAAGTAGCGGTTCTCTTCGCGGCTGTTGGGGTTGCTGGAATTCCAGAAGCTGCTTTCCTTGAGGGAGCCGAGCTTGTCGCCGTTGATCGAGACGTTGCTCGCCGGCAGGGCCAGGGGCACACCGTTGCGGGTCAGGTAGTTGTTGAAGTTCTGGTAGCCCATCTTGCCCTCGGTCCGGGCGAAGCCGGCGAACAGCCGCGATTGGGCGTCGATGTCGAAGTAGAACTTGGCGTTGGCGAAGGCGGCGTGGGACGGTGTGGCGCCCTTGTCGCCGACGATGTAGGCCGGCGCGCCTGTGACGGTAGTGGTGCGCTGGCCGCCCTGGACGGCATTGCTGCCGGTGCCCGTGGTGCCGACCGGCACCACCACCAAGTCGTTCTTGGCGTAGCCGGCCATGTCCTCGTAGCCGATGCCGATGGAGGCAGCCAGGCCGTTTGCCCACTTGTTGCGGTAGCTGGCTTCCACCGCGTTGCGCTCGCCGTCGCCGAAGCCGCGGCTGATCTTGGCGTCGATTTCCAGTTTGGTCGGGGCCTTGGAGATGATGTTCACCACCCCGCCGATGGCGTCGCTGCCGTACAGGGCGGAGCCGGGGCCGGGTACCACCTCGATGCGTTCCACGTCGCCGACGTTGAGCCCCAGCAGGCTGGACAGGCCGCCGCTGTTGCCGTCGCTCAGGCTGATGCCGTCCACCATCATCTTCACCCGGCCCTGGGATTGGCCGCGCAGGGAAACGATGGGGGCGCTGTTGATGCGCGAGGTGTTGCCCAGGCCGCCGCGCAGATAAAGGCTGGGTACCTTGGCGGTGAGGGCGTCGCCGACCCGAACGGCGCCGGAGGCGTCCAGGGTGTCGCTATCGACCAGGGTGACGCTGGCGGGGGCTTCCAGGGTGCTCTGGGCGATCCGCGCCGCGCTGACCACCACGTTGGCCAGGTGCTTGTCGTTGTCGGGTTCCCGTTCCTCGCCGAAGGCGCCGGCCTGGGTGAAACAGGCGGCGATGGCGGTGGCGATGATCTTTTTCTTGGTGGTGCTGCGCATGCTCTCTCGTGACTCCAGTCGATGACCGGCCGGGCGGAGGGAGCAGCGGTGAAAAGGCGGCGCGCCGGAATGGCGGTGCGCGGAGGACGGGCATGGTGCGGCTAGGGGCGACCCGGGCTTTTCGCTACGCGGCTCCGTTCGCATCCCCGCGACCGGTGCTTGGCTCGTGCCTTGGCGACCGCTGGCGAAAGCGGTCGGCACGTTGGCGTCAAAGGCCGGTCTCCGGGCTCGTGAGATTTGATGCGTCGCCTTCCCGAAGCCGTCGCGCGCCCGGAAATCCGGGGTCACGTGCGGTTTCAGTGGCTGGCCCTTCCGGGGAGGAGGGGCCGTGGCGCATCCGCGCTCACTTACCGTTGCGGGGGCAGCCGAAGCTTGGCGGCGGTTAGGCCGTTACTTCGTTCCCGTTTCACCCGGCGGCTGCTGCCGCCGGACACCTTTGACTGCGTGGCCCTGTACTGCGTGTCGTGTTCCGGTCGGCAGGGCCGTCCCGTCCGGAAAGAGGGGCGATGATAGCGCGTTTTGGAACAATTATGACCAAAGTCTGACCTGGCTTCGGCCAGGTGCTCCGTGGCTCCCGGCCGGCGGGGCGTCATTCCCAGGCCAGGGCGCCGCCGGTCTGGTACTCGGTGACCCGGGTCTCGAAGAAGTTCTTCTCCTTGCGCATGTTGGCCTGCTCGTCGAGCCAGGGCAGCACGTTCTCGGCTCCGGGGAAAGGCTCGGAGAGGCCCAGCTGGCGGGCGCGGCGGTTGGCGATGAAGCGGAACTGGCCCCGGTGCAGGTCGGCGTTGTAGCCCAGGATGGGCTCCCGCAGGATGTAGCCGGCGTAGGCCGCTTCGGCCGCTTCCGCTTCTTCCCACAGGGCCTTCACGGCGGCCGGGTCCAGGGTCAGGTTCTCTTCCTGCAACAGCTGGCGCACCACCCGGATGCCGAAGGCGCAGTGCAGCACCTCGTCGCGCATGATGTATTGCAGCTGCTCGGCGGTGCCCTTCATCAGGCCCCGGCGTTGCAGGGCGAAGATGGGGGTGAAGCCGTTGTAGAACCAGCAGCCTTCGAAGATGCCGGCGAAGAACAGGTAGGAGAGGGCGAATTCGTGCAGGTTGTCCCGGTCGGTGAGGTCGAAGTCGGAGCGCATCACCCGCTCCAGGCGCCGGTTGGCCAGGGCGATCTTGCCGTGGATCTGCGGCACCACCCGGTAGCGGTTGTAGATCTCCTGCTGGTTGAGGCCCAGGCTCTCGATGCAGTGCTGGTAGGTCCAGGTGTGCAGGGCCTCTTCGTAGACCTGGCGGGCCTGGTAGATCTGCAATTCCGGGGCGCTCATCTTTTCCATCACCGCCAGGCCGATGTTGCGCATGGCCAGGATGTCGGAGGTGGTCAGGTAGGACAGCACGTTCTCGAAGACGTGGCGCTCCGCCGGCGTCAGCTTGTGGTTGTAGTCGTGCACGTCCTGGGCCATGGAGATTTCCAGGGGCGTCCAGTGGTTGCGGTTGGCGTTGAGGAAGAACTCCCAGGCCCAGGGGTACTTGAAGGGGGCGAGCTGGTTGATGTCGGCCTTGCCGTTCACCACCCGCTTGTCCTCCGGGTTGATCGGGGCGAGGGACAACCCTGCCGGATGCAAGGTGGAAGCCCGCGCCAGTGCTTGTTCTCCGGTCGGCATGGTCGAAGAACCAATAGGGGCGCGGCTTTCCAAGATTCCTGCCTGGAGATCGGCCATGGGCGCGGGGTTTGGCGCAGGGGCCTGGGCAGGGGGCGTTGCGACGGCGGGGCCGTCGTCCCAGTCGTTGAGCAGGAAGGCGCTCATTGGCAGGCCTCGCAATCCGGGTTGTCGATGGAGCAGAACTTGGGTTCGGCCGGGGCGGCAGACACGGCCGCCCGGTCGATCGGCGCGCCGGTCTTTTCCATGGCGGTGGCGCCCAGGGTGCGCAGGTAGTAGGTGGTCTTGAGGCCGCGCTTCCAGGCCAGCTTGTAGATTTCGTCCAGCTTCTTGCCCGAGGCCACGGCCACGTACAGGTTGAGGGACTGAGCCTGGTCGATCCACTTCTGGCGCCGCGCCGCGGCCTCGATCAGCCACACCGGGTCGATCTCGAAGGCGGTGGCGTAGCGGGCCTTGAGCTCGGCCGGGATGCGGTCGATGGGGGCCAGGGACCCGTCGAAGTACTTGAGGTCGGCCACCATCACCTCGTCCCACAGGCCCTGGGCCTTGAGGTCGCGCACCAGGGCGTCGTTCACCACGGTGAACTCGCCGGACAGGTTCGATTTCACGTAGAGGTTCTGGTACTCGGGCTCGATCGAGGCCGAGAGGCCGACGATGTTGGAAATGGTGGCGGTGGGGGCGATGGCCACGCAGTTGGAGTTGCGCATGCCCACCTGGGCGATGCGCTGGCGCAGGGCCTCCCAGTCCAGGGTGGCGCCGCGGTCCACCTCGACGAAACCGCCCCGGGCGTCTTCGAGCAGTTGCAGGGAGTCGAGGGGCAGGATGCCCTTGTCCCACAGGCTGCCGGTGAAGCTGGAGTAGCGGCCCCGCTCCTCGGCCAGGTCGGTGGAGGCCCAGTAGGCGTGGTAGCACACCGCTTCCATGGAACGGTCGGCGAAGACCACTGCCTCGTCCGAGGCGTAGGGCAGGCCCATTTCCTGGAGGCAGTTGGAGAAGCCCATGATGCCCAGGCCCACCGGGCGGTGCCGCACGTTGGCGTTGCGCGCCTTGGGGGTGGCGTAGAAGTTGATGTCCACCACGTTGTCGAGCAGGCGCATGGCGGTGCGGATGGTGCGCTTGAGCTTGGCCTGATCCAGGGTCCACTGGCCGTCCACCTGCACCAGGTGGGCCGGCAGGTTCACCGAGCCCAGGTTGCACACCGCGGTCTCGGTGTCGGAGGTGTTGAGGGTGATCTCGGTGCACAGGTTGGAGCTATGCACGGTGCCCACGTGCTGCTGGGGCGAGCGCAGGTTGCAGGCGTCCTTGAAGGTGATCCAGGGATGGCCGGTCTCGAACAGCATGGTCAGCATCTTGCGCCACAGCTGCACGGCGGGAATGCGCTTGAACAGCTTGATCTCGCCCCGGTCGGCCTTGGCCTCGTAGGCGGTGTAGGCGGCTTCGAAGGCCTTGCCGTACTTGTCGTGCAGGTCGGGCGTGTCGCTGGGGGAGAACAGGGTCCAGTCGGCCCCGGCCAGCACCCGCTGCATGAACAGGTCGGGAATCCAGTTGGCCGTGTTCATGTCGTGGGTGCGGCGGCGCTCGTCGCCGGTGTTCTTGCGCAGTTCGAGGAATTCCTCGATGTCCAGGTGCCAGCTCTCCAGGTAGGCGCACACCGCCCCCTTGCGCTTGCCGCCCTGGTTCACCGCCACGGCGGTGTCGTTGACCACCTTGAGGAAGGGGATCACCCCCTGGCTCTTGCCGTTGGTGCCCTTGATGCGGCTGCCCAGGGCCCGCACCGGGGTCCAGTCGTTGCCCAGGCCGCCGGCGTACTTTTGCAGCAGGGCGTTTTCCTTGACCGACTGGTAGATGCCTTCCAGGTCGTCGGAGACGGTGGTCAGGTAGCAGGACGACAGCTGGGAATGGCGGGTGCCGCTGTTGAACAGGGTCGGCGTGCTGCTCATGAAGTCGAAGGACGAGAGCAGGTTGTAGAACTCGATGGCCCGGGCTTCCCGGTCGATCTCATTCAGGGCCAGGCCCATCGCCACGCGCATGAAGAAGGTTTGCGGCAGCTCGATGCGCTGCTCGTCCTCGTGCAGGAAGTAGCGGTCGTAGAGGGTCTGGAGGCCCAGGTAGTCGAACTGCAGGTCCCGGTCGGCCACCAGGGCGCGGCCCAGCACCTCCAGGTCGAATTCGGCCAGGCGCGGGTCGAGCAGCTCGGCGGCGATGCCGCGGCGGATGGCCCGGGGGAAATACTCGGCGTAGCCGGCGGTCATGGCGCCGTGGGCGGTGGGCTGGCCCAGCACCTCGACGCGGATCGAATCGAGCAGCAGCCGGGCGGAAACCTTGCTGTAGGCCGGCTCCCGCTCGATCAGGGTGCGGGCGGCCAGCACCAGGGACTGGCGCACCGCCACCACCGGCACGCCGTCGTAGAGGTTGTGCAGGGCGTGTTCCAGCACGGTTTCGGCGGAAACGTCGGCCAGGCCGGCGCAGGCTTCCTGCACCGTGGCCAGCAGGGCGGCCCGGTCCAGGGGGCGGCGGGTCTCACCGTCCACCACATGCAGCACCGGCTCGTCGGCGCGCTCGTCGGTGGCCTGGGCCGCCCGTGCCGCGGCCCGCTCGGCGGCCCGTTTCTCCCGGTAGAGCACGTAGGCCCGGGCCACGTCGTGGGAGCCGGAACGCATCAGGGCCAGTTCCACCTGGTCCTGGATGTCCTCGATGTGCACCGTGCCGCCGCCGGGCAGGCGCCGGGTGAGCGCCTGGACCACGGTGGCAGTGAGTTCGCCCACCACGTCGCGGACGCGGGCCGAGGTGGCGCCCTGGTGGCCTTCCACCGCGAGGAAGGCCTTGGTCAGGGCCACGGCGATCTTGTCTGGGTTGAAGGCCACCACCGCGCCGTTGCGGCGGATCACCTCGAAGCTGCGGGCGTCGACGCTCACCCCCAGGCCCGGGGTGTAGGCCGGGCTGCCCGGCAGCTCGGCGCCGGTTTCGAGGGTGGGCAAGGGCGCGGAAGGGCTGGTGGCCGGGCCGTGGCCCTGCTCGATGGCGCTGGAAGGATGGTGCATGCGGATCTCCCCGTGACGGGCCGGGGAGCCTGGGGGCGCGCGGAGGCCGGTGCTTGGCGGCCGTTGCGGCCGAACCCATGCGCCCATGCCGGACGGCCCCGCCGGGGCCGCCGCGCTTTCCCGGGGCGCCCCGCCCCAAGTGAAAACGTTGCCGCCCGGCGGTGAGTCGATGGTGATTCTGGCGACTCCGGTGAGGCGGCGTTGCAGCGATGGCCGGTCTCCTGGCTTGCAGGTCGTCGCGTGGCGCCTGGTTGGCGCCGGCCCCGGCCTTCCCGGAGGCATCTTGCTCCAGTGGCCGTCGGGGCACGCTCTCCGCTCACAGTTGCGGGGGCAGCTTCGGCTTGCGCGAGGGGCCGCAGCCCACCGCTCCGAATTCCCGTTTCATCCCCCGGAAGGGGGAACCATCATGGTCTGCAATGTACCGGACCGGAAACGGCGTCGTCAACGAAATTTCACTACATCTAGTGTTTTTGCATTGTGCTTCTACTACATGTTGTGTTTGTTTTTGCCGGAATGAAAAGTTGCAATGTCTTTGGGATGGTTGCGGCCTGGGGGGCGATGATGCTGTGCCGGTGTTGCCATGGCAGGGGAATCGTTAGCAATTTGATACAAATTGGTCGGTGGTGACATTTCTCACGATTTGTCCAAGAAACCCCTCAAGCTAGGAACTAAGGGTGCCGAAAAGCCCTCCTATGGGTGATGGCGTTATTTTCCAAAGAGAATTTTTATTTTTTCTTCGAGCCTGTCAAAAGCTTGCATTCCCTTGTGATTGCTGGGGTTTGCTATATGTTTTGTGAGAAAAAACACGTTGTTTTTTATTTCGCCCAAAATATTGCCTGCTGTGCAAAATATTTCATTCCTTCCAGGAGCTCGGGGCGCTTAAGCTTGGGGTTCCACTCCCCAAGTGTTGGCGTGCCCCATGTCCCCCTTTTCTTTCCTGAAGCGCCCGTTTTTGTCCTGCCTCGTCGCAGGAGGGCTGCTGCTGGCCGCCGGCCAGCTGCGCGCGGCTGAAGGCGAGGGCGTGGGCGAGGCGCCGGCTGGTGGCGCCACCGCCGAGGCCATGGGTGGCGAGGTTCCGGCGCCGGTGGTGCCCCTGGACGTCGCGGTGCGGCCGGAGCCGCCCACCTACTACGGCGATGCCGTGCCTCCCGAGGCGGTGCTGCGGATCAAGCCGGTGAGCGAGTGGCAACCCCTGCCGCCGGATGCCGGCTTCGTCAGTTCCCGGCTGACGCAGATTTCCAACGAGACGGCGGTGACGGCTCTGGTGCTGCTGTTCTTCGTCCTGGCGCTGATCGTCGTCTACACCCTGCGCCACTACTACTTCGCCTTCAACCGGCTGTTCGGCCGGCAGCGGCACCCCTACGTGGACATCGACACGGCGGACTGGCCCACGGTGACCGTGTTCATCGCCGCCCACAACGAAGAGGCGGTGATCGCCAACTCCCTGGAAGCCCTGCTCGACGTGGACTATCCGCCCGAGCGCATCCGCCTGATGCCGGTGAACGACCGTTCCACCGACCGCACCCGGGAGATCATCGACAGCTACGTGGTCCGCTTTCCGGGGCGCATCACCCCCTTCCACCGCAGCGGCGGCAAGCCGGGCAAGTCGGCGGCGCTGAAGGACGCCACCGAACTGGTGGAGAGCGACATCATCATCATCTTCGATGCCGACTACGTGCCCGGGAAAGGCCTGATCAAGCAGCTGGTGGCCCCCTTCCTCGATCCGGAGACCGGCGCGGTGATGGGCCGGGTGGTGCCCCTCAACACCGGCAGCAACCTGCTCACCCGCCTGCTCGACCTGGAGCGCTCCGGCGGCTACCAGGTGGACCAGCAGGCGCGCATGAACCTGCGCATGGTGCCCCAGTACGGCGGCACCGTGGGCGGGGTGCGCCGCATCGCCCTGGAAGGCATCGGCGGCTGGCGCGACGACGCCCTGGCCGAGGACACCGACCTGACCTACCGCCTGCTCCTGTCGGGTTGGAAGACTGTCTACCAGAACCGTTCCGAGTGCTACGAGGAAGTGCCCGAGAGCTGGCCGGTGCGGGTGCGCCAGATCATGCGCTGGGCCAAGGGCCACAACCAGGCGGCGCTACGCTACGCCGGGCGGCTGCTGTTCAACCGGGGCGTGAGCTTCGCCGAGCGGATGGACGGCCTGCTCCTGCTCGGGGTCTATGCCATGTCCCCCCTGCTGCTGTTCGGCTGGATGCTGGCCATCTTCCTGTTCTACTGCACCACCAACCAGTGGCTGTCCGGCGCCCTGGCCATGTTCGCCCTGATGGGCTACGGGGCCCTGGGCAACTTCGCCGCCTACTTCGAGATATCGGCGGCGGTGCACCTGGACGGCAACCGCAACCGCATCCGCCTGCTGCCCCTCAACCTGTTCGGCTTCCTGATCAGCCTGTTGTCGATCGCCCGGGCCACCTGGAACCAGTTCTTCTTCGACTGGTTGCTGCGCCGCAGCCTGGTGTGGGACAAGACCGTGCGCTACCGCCAGCCGGGGGCCACCCCCGTCCCCGTGCATCTGCCGGCCGGAGCCACGCCGCACCACCAGACGGGCTCCGTGGGCTGATCATGATCGGGTTGCTGCTTCTGGCGCTCAGCTGCGCCGTCCTGTTCCTGCTGCCGCTCGCCCCGGCCGCCCTGGAATGGCTGCATCCGAGCGACGCCGCGCCCCTCAACGTGGTGCGCGAATACGGCGGCCACATCGGCCACTTCGCCGCCGGTTTCCAGCGTTTCGTCGATGCCCAGCTGCGCCCCTACCTGGGCCGGGCCGGGACTGACGGGACCCAGGTGGAGGCCGCCCTGTCCAACGGCACCCAGGTGATCGCCGTACCGGCCGACCGCGCCCCGCGCCTGCAAGGCCGGGAAGCCGACGCCCGGGAAACCACCCGCCTGGTCCTGGGGGCCGGCGACCTGATGTTGCCCAACGACCACATCTTTTCCGGCGAGGTCTATGCCGAGGGCTCCCTGCGCGGTGGTTCGGGTCTGGTGCTACGTGCCGTGCTGGCCAAGGGCGACATCCGCCTGGGAGCGGAAACCTACGTCCTGCGTTGGCTCCATGCCGACGGCGTGGCGGTGGCGGGCGAGGGCAGCCGGCTCTACGGCCGGGCCTCGGCGGGGCAGCGCCTGCTGCTGGGCCCGGGCTGCCGCTTCGGCCGCATGTATGCCCCGCGGATCGAATTCACTCCCCTGGTCCGGCCCGCCCCGGCCTCGCCCCGGCAGCGCCTGCGCCGCCGTGAGGCCATGGAGGCCCCTCCCCGGCTCCAGGCCGGCGACATGGGGCGCTGGCTGGTGCGCGGGGACCTGGCCGTGGCCGGCGGCACCTGGCACCGGGGCCACCTGATCGCATCCGCCGACCTTCTGGTCGGCGCCGGTGCCTTCGTTGCCGGCTCGATCAAGGGCAACCGGGACGTGCTGCTCGATAGCGGCAGCCGGGTCCACGGCAGCGTGGTGGCGGGCGCCCGGGTGGTCATGGAGCGGGACAGTCAGGCCATGGGCCCGATCGTCGCCGAGGACGTGGTGGAAATCGGCCCCGGCTGCGTGGTCGGCGCCCCCGGCCATCCCACCACCATCACCGCGCCGCGCATCCGCATCGCCCCCGGCGCCCTGGTGTACGGCTCGATCTGGGCCCGGGAAGAGGGCGAGGTGCTGGCATGAACCGCCGCTCCCGCCCTCTGGCCGCCCGCCTGGGCGGCCTCGTGCTCGGCCTGGCCCTGGCGGCCGCCCCCTGGCTGGCCCGGGGCGCCAGCCTCGACCTGGCTGGCTACCAGCGCGACGACGGGGCGATCACCACCCACTACCAGGGCGATTTCGTCGATCCCTACTTCGCCCTGAAGGCCCTTCTGGCGGCTCGGGAGCTGGGGCTGGACATCGCCGCCCCGGCCGGCCGCTGGATCGACTGGATGCTGGCCCGGCCCACCGCCGACGGCCTGTTTGGCCGCTACTGCATTGCCGAGGACGGCGCTTGGCTGCAATGCCAGGAGGCCGACGCCGACGATTCCCTGCTCGCCCTGTGGCTGGAGCTGCTCCACGTCGCCGCCCCGGCCGAGGGCCTGCCCCCCGCCTGGCGCAACAGCGCCGAGCAGAGCCGGGCGGCCCTGGCCCGGCTGTACGATCCTCGCCTGGGGGGCTACGTGATCTCGCCAACCCAGCGGGTCGCCCTGCTCATGGATAATTGCGAGGTGGTGGCCGCCCTGCGCGTCGTCGCCGGCAAGCAGGCCGCCTGGGGCGATGCCGCCGGCGCCCGCCGCCTGCGCCAGCAGGCCGACCTGGTGGAGCGCCGCCTGGGCGGCCTGTTCCCGCCCAAGGCCGACGGCCTGCTGCGCCACACCAGCGAGGACGAGGCCGACGGGGCCTTCTACCCCCACCTGGTGGCCCAGCTCTACCCGCTGCTGCACGGCCTGCCCAGCCTGATGAAAAAGCCCGCCATCGGTTACCGGGAGTGGATGCGCCGTTACCGCCACGCCTGGTTGACCTTGTCGGCGGACGACTATCCCTGGGGGCTGATGGCCCAGGTGGCCCAACAGCAGGGCGATGCCCCCACTGTCGCCTGCTGGGTGCGCCAGACCGCCGCGCTGCGCCACGGCGCCCGCTGGAATGTTCTTGAGGACGCCCTGTGGCAAGGGCTGTCCACCCACGTCGATCCCAATACGCCATGTTCGCTGCGCTGAAACGCTTCCTCTTTGCCGTCGTGCCCTGGGTGCTGCTGTTCGTCGCCCTGGGAGCCCTTTATTCCTGGTGGGGGCAGCGCAACGACGCCGCGATGGCCGAGCACACCGTCTACCTGATCCTGCCCGAAGGCCAGGACCCGGCCGCGCCGGCGGTGAGCATCTGGCTGGATGCGGCCAAGGAAGAAGGCATTCCGATGCGCACCATCAGCGATTCGGACTTCCTGCTCCGTCCCGAAACGAGCGACCGCGGCAGCGCGGCGATCCTGCCGGACAACCTGCACCGCCAGATCACCCCGGTGGTGGTCAACCGCCTGGAGCAGTTCGCCGCCCGGGGCGGCCAGCTGATGGTGGTCTACGACGGCGGCACCGTGATCAGCAGCGACGTGCCGGCGGGGGCGGCTTCCCCCCTGTCCGGCCTGGTGGGCGTGCACTACGGCCCGGACCGGGAGCGCTTCGGCGCCGGCGGGGTGGAGCGGGGCCCCCTGTTCGTCACCGACGCCGGGGTGCGCCGGCTCCTGCTGCCCCCGGGCAAGACCATGGAGATGCCCTCGCCCCCGGCCGAGGAACTGCTCCATGGCAAGACCTACGCCATCACCGGCTACCAGTACGGCGCCCTGCTCTACCCCATCCTGCCCACCTCCGGCGCCTACACCGGCGAGGCACTGCTCGCCAGCGACTCGGGTGGGGTGGCCGCCGGCTACCGCCGCCTCGGCGAAGGCGGGGTGCTGTTCGTCAACACCCCCATCGGCTACCTCAAGGGCCAGACCGACGGGACGCTGCTGCACGCCTTTCTGCACCACCTGGTGTTCGACCGGCTCGGCCTGCCGGTGCTGAAGGCCACCGCCGACGGCATCGGCGGCCTGGTGTTCAACTGGCACGTGGACTCCAACGCCTCGACCCCCGAGTTCGAGCGCCTGGAAAGCTTCGGCGCCCTGGACCAGGGACCGTTCTCGATCCACTTCACCGCCGGTCCGGACATGGCGGCCTTCGGCGACAAGCAGGGCCTCGACCTGGAGCACAACGCCCAGGCGCGCAAGTGGGTGGCCCGGTTCCGGGACCGGGGCGACGCCCTGGGGGACCACGGCGGCTGGATCCACAACTACTTCGGCGGCCGGGTGAACGACACCAACAAGGACGAGATGGTCAAGTACCTGGAGATGAACGAGAAGGCGGTCTCGGCCATCGCCGGGCGGCCGTCCCGGGAGTATTCGGCGCCTCTGGGCAACCAGCCCGAATGGGTGACCGAGTGGCTGGAGGCCCACAACATGGTGGCCTACTACTTCACCGGCAACACCGGCATGGCCCCCACCCGCAGCTACCGCAACGGCCGTCTCAACGCCAAGCACATCTGGTCCTTCCCGGTGCTCATCCTGGGCAATATGGCCGCCTTCGAGGAGTTCGACGAAGAGGAATTGAGCGAAGACACGGTCAAGAACTGGCTCACCTCCGCCGCCGACTTCACCGCCGATACCGGCACCCTGCGCACCATCTACTCCCACCCCCACGGCTTCCACCGTTACCCCGAGGCCCTGCGCGCCCTGTTCGCCCATACCCGGGAACTGCACGCCGCCGGCCGCTTCCGCTGGACCACCATGTCCGCCGCCGCCGACTTCCTCAACCGCCGCGAGCAGGCGGTCTGGTCCTACGTCGGCAGCGGCGACCGGCTGACCCTCAAGGCCACCCACCCGACCGACCTGGTCGACCTGGCCTGGGAGGTGCCCAAGGCCGGCGGGCAGCAGCCCCGCGTGACGGTGGGCGACGGCCGGGTCGAGGACATCGGTCGCGCCTGGCGCGTCGTCGCCGGCCACGGCCGCAACTTCGAATTCGAATTCACCCGCAAGGCACTGCCATGAAACTGTCCAATACCATCCTGCTGTGCATGGGCACCCGGCCGGAGATCATCAAGATGGCCCCGGTCTACCATGCCCTGCGCGCCACCGACCTGGAGCCCCTGGTGCTGCACACCGGTCAGCATCGGGAAATGGCCGACCCCATGTACGACTTCTTCGGCATGCGCCCGGCCCTCAGCCTGGACCTGGAGCGGCAGCGCCAGACCCTGTCCCACCTGTCGGCCCTGATGGTGGACAAGATCGGCGGGATCCTGGAAGACAGTGCCCCGGCCGCCGTGCTGGTGCACGGCGACACCTCCAGCGCCCTGATGGCGGCCCTGGCGGCCTTCTACCAGCAGGTGCCGGTGGGTCACGTCGAGGCCGGCCTGCGCTCCCACTGCATGTACGACCCCTTCCCCGAGGAGAAGAACCGGGAACTGATCGGCCGTCTCGCCACCTGGCACTTCTCCCCCACCGCCCAGGCCCGGGCCAACCTGCTGCGCGAGGGCATCGCCGAGCAGGCCATCCACATGGTGGGCAACACCATCGTGGATGCGGTGCAACTCGCCGGGAAAATGGACGGCGCCAGGCAGGAAGCCATTCCCGAACTCCAGCAGGACCTGGCCGACCTGCCCGGCCTGCTGCCCGGCCGCCGCCTGGTGCTGGTGACCTCGCACCGGCGCGAGAACCTCAACGGCCCCCTGGCCAGCGTGGCCGGGGCGGTGCGCGACCTGCTGCTCGAATCCCCCGATCTGCTGGTGGTCTGGCCGGTGCACGCCAATCCTCGGGTCCAGGAGGTGGTGCACGGCGCCCTGGGCGACTTGCCGGCCGAAGCCGCCGGCCGCCTCTTCCTCACCCAGCCGATGGGCTACGCCGCCCTGATGTGGCTGCTGCACCGTGCCTGGCTGGTGCTCACCGATTCCGGTGGCATTCAGGAAGAAGCCGCCGCGGTGCATACTCCGATCCTGGTGCTGCGCGAGACCACCGAGCGCCCCGAGCTGATCGAGGCCGGCGCCGGCCGGCTGGTGGGCACCGACCGGGCCGTTGTGACCGCCGCGGTGCGCGAGCTGGCCACCCGCCCGGCCCTGGCCGCCGCCATGCGCGAGGCCATCAACCCCTTCGGCGACGGGCTGGCCGGCCAGCGCATCGCCACCCTCCTTTCCAACCATTTCATCCACCATAAAAACATATGCCCCGCCGTCTCTCCCGCCTCGGTCTGAGCCTGATCCTCGGCGCCACCGCAGGCGCCGCCTGGTCCGCCGAGCCGGATACCGCGCCCGAAATGGCCGTCAACGTTCCCGCCGCACCTCTGAACTCCAGCGCCGATGCGCCTTTCCTGGCGTCCCCCGCGACGCCAGCCCCGGCCACCACCCCGGCCGAACCGGCCGCCGGTGAAGCCCCCGCCGCGCCGGGCGAGGACGAACCCGGCCCGCCCGGCCCACCCGGGCCCCCGGGCCCTCCGGGGCCTCCGGGGCCTCCGGGAGAGCCGGAAGCTCCGGGAGAGCCGGGAGCGCCGGAAGCGCCGGAGCCGTTCGTACCCAAGGGCACCATCGAGGCCGGCTTCGGTTTCAACTCCCTCACCGCCGGCTACCAGAACTGGAACAGCCAGTTCGTGCGCGGCGTGTACGCCTCGGACCCCAAGAACACCTGGACCGGCGAAGTGGCCGACCTCCAGCAGTTCGGCGACCGGGGCCTCCTGTTCGTGGTCGGTAACACCCACGTCATCAACGACGACTGGTTCGTGTCCACCTCCCTGGCCACCAGCAACGGCGGCTTCTTCCAGCCGCGTTACCGGGGCGACGTGGTGATCAACCGCAAGTTCCTCGAACCGCGCAACCTGGTGATCGGCGTGGGCCTGTCCTCGATCAAGGCCAAGGACGAACACCGGGACCTGGCCGTGCTGCTCAACGCCGCCTACTACTTCGACGGCCCCTGGGTGATCGAGGGCGGCGTGCGTATCAACCGCAGCGATCCGGGCAGCGTCTTCGCCGACTACTACAACGTGGCGGTGACCTACGGCCGCGACAAGGAACGCTTCATCTCCCTGCGCTTCGCCCAGGGCCAGGAGGGCTACCAGCTGGTGGGCAGTGGCGACAACATCCTCGCCAACTTCCCCAGCCACGACACCCTGCTCACCTGGCGCGAATGGGTCGGCCGCGACTGGGGCTTCCAGGCCCGGGTGGGTGAGTACAGCAACCCCTACTACCGCCGGCTGGGCGGCGAGTTCAGCCTGTTCAAGGACTTCTGACGCCATGGACCGGGACCAGGACCTGCAAACGCGCATCGAGGCCATCCGCTCGAAGGGCTTCGGCGGCCGGCGTATCCAGCTGCACCGGGCGATCTACCACGTCTCCCTGCACAAGGGGAACCTGCTGATCGCCCTGCTGCTGCCGCTGGTCTTCAACCTGCTGCTGCTGCTGTCGATCGAAGAGATCGTGCCGTTCTGGTTCGCTGTGCTGAAATTCTGGTTCGCCGCCACGGACTTTCCCGGCGGCCTGGTGGCCGCCCCCTTCGACCTGGTGGTGGCCACGGTGTGGCTGCCGCGCATCGAGCTGTATGCCGGCGCCCCGACCCAACTGCAATGGTGGATCAGCGCCATCGGCTGCGTGCTGCTGTGGTTGTCCACCAAGCTGATCCCGCCGGTCCGCCTGCTGCCCCTGATCTACGCCATCCGGGCGGCGGTGCTGATCCATGCCACCGCCCTGGTGTATTTCGCCCTGGTGCCGGCTTCCTTCCCCCACGGCCTGGGCTCCTACCTGTTCAGCGGGCTGGCGATGGGGCTGATCCTGATGTTCCTGGTGCCCTGGATCTTCGGCTTCACCTACTACGTGTTCAACTTTCCGCTGCACCAGAAGCTGGCCCTGACCGCGCTGGTGCTGGCCTACTTCGCCCTGGCCCTGCCCTTCCAGTTCGCCCTGCACACGGTGCTGCTGTGGCACCTCAGCCTGCTGTTCCTACCCATCTTCTACCTGCTGTTCGGCAGCTTCCTCGACGTGATGATGTTCATCGCCTTCTACGCCTGGGGCATGAGTTGGAACTGGCCGACCTTCAGCCTGCGCCGCCGCCAGGAAGAAGAGGCGGCCTGATTCCTGGTTTCCGATTCCCGACCCGCCGGGCCTGGCGAGGGATGTATTAATAAAATTCATGTGACCGGCCGGCGGAAAAACGAAGGTCCGCGCCAGTCCTTGAGTTTGCGGCTTTTTCCGCCGCGACGTATTAGAAAAATTAATCTATCGGCGGCGGCTGCGTATCAGGCGCCGACCGTGGCGCCTTCCAGCCGGGTGATCAGGTGGGACAGGGCCAGGGCCGCAGTGGCGGCGCGCACCGCTTCCCGGTCGCCGGGAAAATGGCGGGTGACCGCCTCGACTCCGCCCGGGCCGGCCCAGGCGAAGCACACCGTGCCCACCGGTTTGTCCGGGCTGCCGCCGCTGGGGCCGGCGATGCCGCTCACGGCAACGGCCCACTGGGCGCGGCTCTTGGCGACGGCCCCTTCGGCCATGGCCCGGGCCGTGGCTTCCGAGACGGCACCCGTGGCAATCAAGGTCTGGCGCGGCACGCCGAGCATGTCTTCTTTGGCCGCGTTGGAATAGGTGACGAAACCCCGGTCGAACCAGGCCGAACTGCCGGCAATCGCCGTGACCGCCTGGGCGATCCAGCCGCCGGTGCAGGATTCGGCGGTGGCCAGCCATTCGCCCCGGGCCAAGAGCAGGGCGCCGGCCTTGGCGGCGAGGGCTTCCAGGTCGCGCTGGGTGATCATGGCGGAGGCTCCGGGAAAAATGCGTGGGGACGTCAGCCGATGATGAACTTGGCGACGGCCAGGGTCAGGATGGTGTAGGCGCCGGCGAACACGTCGTCGGCCATCACGCCGAAGCCGTTCTTCACCTTCTCGTCGAAGTAGTTGGCCGGGTAGGGCTTGACGATGTCGTAGACGCGGAACAGGAAGAAGGCGGCGGTTTGCCACAGCCAGCCGGCCGGGCAGAACACCAGCACCAGCCAGAAGGGCACGATCTCGTCCCAGACGATGGACCCATGGTCCACCACTCCCAGGTCGCGGCCGGTGCGGTGGGCGGCCACCACGCCGCCGACGAAGCACACCAGCAGGAAGACCAGCAGGGGCAGGTCGGTGGGCAAGGCGTGGCGCAGCACCGGGAAGGTGGCCCAGGCGAACAGGGTGCCGACGGTGCCCGGGGCGAAGGGCGACAGGCCGGAACCCAGGCCGCAGGCGATGAAGTGGGCGGGGTGGGCGAAGAGGAATTTCAGGCCGGGGCGGTTGCTCATCGGGTGTGGAATGACGGAATCGGGAGAGCGGGTGGAAAAAGGTTCGCCGCCGCCGTGGGGCGTTCAGGCGGCGAAGTGGTCGTAGCCGCGCCGGGCCACCGGGAAGAGCTGGCCGGCCTCGTCCAGGGCGGTGACGCTGCCCGCCGGCGCCTCGTCCGGGGCGGACAGCACGCCGAAGCGGGTGAGGGGCAGGTCCAAGGCGTGGGCCAAGGCGGCGATGGCCTCCCGGGCGGCGGCGGGGGCGGCGAAGACCAGTTCGTAGTCGTCGCCGCCGCCCAGCTGGGCAGCCCGGGCGATGGCCGCGTCCACCCCGGCGGGCAGAGCCGGCAGGCGTTCGGGCCACACCGTGGCGGCCAGGGCGGAACGGCGGGCGATGTGCCCCAGGTCCTGGAGCAGGCCGTCGGAAACGTCGATGGCGGCGTGGGCCAGGCCCTGGCGCTGCAAGGCCAGGCCCAGGGCGACCCGGGGCTGGGGTCGGGTCAGGGCGGCGAGACAGGCGTCGCGCAGCGGCGGCTCACCCGCGACCGGCGCCGTGGGCAGGTCGAGGTCGCCTTGCAAGTGGCGCAGGCCCAGGTTGGCCAGGCCGGGGCGGCCGGAAACCCACAGGTCGTCGCCGGGCTTGGCCCCGTCGCGGCGCAGGGCGCGGCCGGCGGGCACTTCGCCCAGGGCGGTGACGCACAGGTTGAGGGGCCCCCGGGTGGTGTCGCCGCCGATCACGTCCATGGCGAAGGCGCCGGCACAGGCGAAGAAGCCTTTGGCGAAGGCGGCGATCCAGGCTTCGTCGGCCGCCGGCAGGGCGCCGGCGAGCAGGGCCCAGCGCGGCGTGGCGCCCATGGCCGCCAGGTCCGAGACGTTCACCGCCAGGGTCTTCCAGCCCAGGGCTTCCGGGTCGGTGTCGGCGAAGAAGTGGGTGCCGGCCACCAGCATGTCGGTGGTGGCCGCCAGCTGCATCCCCGGCGTCGGGGTCACCAGGGCGCAGTCGTCCCCCGGCCCCAGATCCGCCCCGGGGGTGGGGCGGGCGAAGTGGCGGTCGATCAGGTCGAATTCGCCGGGGGGGGCGGCGGTGCCGGGCATGATGGGGATGTCCGCGGTGCCGGGCGGATCAGGCGCCGGGGTTCTTGCGCGCTTCCACTTCCACCGGGCGCAGGCGGGCGGCCAGCTTGTCGAGCACGCCGTTTACGTACTTGTGCCCGTCGGTGCCGCCGAAAGCCTTGGCCAGCTCGATGGCTTCGTTGAGCACCACCTTGTAGGGGGTTTCCGGGTGGTGCTTGAACTCGAAGGCGCCGAGCAGCAGCACGCCGGCCTCGATGGGCGACAGCTCGTCGAAAGGCCGGTCCAGGCAGGGAGCGATTTCCGCCGCCAGGGCGTCGTGCTGGGCGAGCACGCCGCGCAGCAGGGCGAGGAAGAAGTTACGGTCGATGGGCGGTTCCTTGGCCTGGGCCTCGGCGACCAGACCCGGGTTGGCGGCGGCGAATTCCGCCGCTTCCTCGGCCTCGATGGCCTTGGCGTCGGCCACCAGGGCTTCCAGGGTGGCCTCGATGGCGGCCTCGTCGTTGCCGCCGACGCGCCACTGGTAGAGACCCTGGATCACGTATTCCCGGGCCATGCGCCGGGGCGACTTCTCCCGGGGCGTCCAGGGCTTGCCCACCTGGTGGCGCAGGACCTTGCCGTCGTTCTTGCTCATACACCCTCCCGGGCGGCGATCGCCGCGTGCAGATTGGCCATTTCCACCGCTGCCTTGGCGCAGTCGCTGCCCTTTTCGTGCATGCGGGCGATGGCCTGGTCGTCGTCCTCGCAGGTGAGCACGCCGTTGGCCACCGGCACGCCGGTGTCGAGCTGCACTTCCATGATGGCGCGGCAGGCGTCGTTGGACACCACCTCGAAGTGGTAGGTCTCGCCGCGGATCACCGCGCCGAGGGCCACCAGGGCGTTATAGCGGCCGGATTGGGCCAGGCGTTGCAGCACCGGCGGGATTTCCAGGGCGCCGGGCACGGTGGCGATGGCGATGTCGGCGTCGGCCACGCCCAGTTGCTTGAGCTGGGTGACGCAGGCCGAGAGCAGGCCCTCGCACACGTCCTGGTTGAAGCGGCTCATCACCACGCCAACCTTGAGGCCGGCGCCGGCGAGGTTCTCGTCGTATTCGTAGATGTCGTTGAAACGGGCCATGGGGGCTCCAGTCTGGTGTTCGTTACAGGGCGGCGGCGTCCGCCGGGGAAGGCACGTAGCCGGTGACTTCCAGGTCGAAGCCGGTCATCGACGGCATGCGCCGCGGGCTGCCCAGCAGCTTCATCTTGCGCACCTTGAGGTCGCGCAGGATCTGGGCGCCGATGCCGTAGGAGCGGGGGTCCCACTTGCGCGGGGCGGGCTTGTCGGCGGGGGCGGCGGTGAGGGCCGCCTTCAGGTCGGCGCCGCTCTCGGGGCGGTGCAGCAGCACGATCACCCCGGTGCCGTGGCGGGCCACCGCCTGCTGGCACTGGTCCAGGGAGAAGGCGTGGCGGCCGCTGTCGGGGTCGAGGAAGTCGAGGATGGACACGGGCTCGTGCACCCGCACCAGGGTTTCGGTGTCCGGCCCCGGGGCGCCCTTGACCAGGGCCAGGTGCACCTCTTCGGCCACCCGGTCGGCGTAGGCGATCAACTGGAACTCGCCGTGGGGCGTGTTCACGGTGCGCTCGGCGACGCGGCTGACCAGGGTTTCGACCCGGCTGCGGTAGTGGATCAGGTCGGCGATGGTGCCGATCTTCAGGCCGTGCTCCCGGGCGAACTCGATCAGGTCCGGCAGACGGGCCATGGTGCCGTCGTCCTTGAGGATCTCGCAGATTACCGAGGCCGGTTCCAGCCCCGCCAGGGCGGCGAAGTCGCAGCCCGCCTCGGTGTGGCCGGCGCGTACCAGCACGCCGCCGGGCTGGGCGCGCAGGGGGAAGATGTGGCCGGGCTGGACGATGTCGTCCGGGCCCGCATCCTTGGCCACGGCGGCCTGCACGGTGCGGGCGCGGTCGTGGGCGGAGATGCCGGTGGTGACGCCCTCGGCGGCCTCGATCGAGACGGTGAAGGCGGTGCCGTGGGGCGTCTTGTTGTCGCGCACCATCTGCTCCAGGCCGAGCTGGCGGCAGCGGGCGTCGGTCAGGGTCAGGCAGATCAGGCCACGGCCGAACTTGGCCATGAAGTTGATCGCTTCCGGGGTGACGAACTCGGCGGCGAGCACCAGGTCGCCCTCGTTTTCCCGGTCTTCCTCGTCCACCAGGATCACCATCCTGCCGGCGCGGATGTCGGCGATGATGTCCTGGACCGGGGCGATGGCGGAGGCTTGCACGGCGTTCATGCGGCCACCTCGCTCTCGGTGTCGGCGTTGAGCATGCGCTCGGCGTAGCGGGCGATCAGGTCCACTTCCAGGTTCACCTTGGCGCCCGCCGCGAGCAGGTGCAGGGTGGTGTTATCCAGGGTGTGGGGGATCAGGTTGATGGCGAAGTCGCGGCCGTCCACCGTGTTGGTGGTCAGGGACACGCCGTTGACCGCGATCGAGCCCTTGCGCGCGATGTAGCGGGCCAGCTCGGCCGGGGCGCGGATGACCAGGCGGCGGTTGTCGCCGATGGCATCGAAGGCGAGCACTTCACCGACTCCGTCCACGTGGCCGGACACCAGGTGGCCGCCCAGGCGGTCGGCCAGGCGCAGGGCCTTTTCCAGGTTGATCGGGCCGTCGCCTTCCAGACCGACGGTGCAGGACAGGGACTCGGGGGAGACGTCCACCTTGAACGTGCGCGGGCCGAGCTCGACCACGGTGAGGCAGACGCCGTTGCAGGCGATGGAGTCGCCCAGGGCGACGTCGCTGAGGTCCAGGGTGCCGGCGTCGATGGTCAGGCGCACCCCGGCTTCGCGGGGGGTGCGCTCGGCGATGCGGCCGACGGCGGCAATGATTCCGGTGAACATGGGGATTCCCGCGCAAGCGGTGAGGGAGGAAAGGCGGCGATTTTACCACGGGGCCCCGCCGGCACCGGGCAGGGCCGGGCCGGCGTTGCCGGAGGCCGGAAGAGGTCGGTGGTTGCCGAAGGGCGGGACGGCGCCCCGCCCCGGTGCGTCCGGCGGCGGACGGCGGCTACGGTGGCTAGGGCTTGGCGGCGGGCGGCTGGGGCGGAATGATACCGGCGGCCTCGGCCTTGGCCCGTTCCTCGGCCCGCTGTTTTGCCTTGGCCTCGCGCTGGGCCTTCTTCTCGGCCACCTTGGCGTCGCGCTCGGCCATGCGCTGGTGGGCCTCCTGCACGCTGGCGCGCTGGTCCTCGGCCCGCTTGGCGGCTTCGGGTGCCTGGGCGGCCTTGTCGGCGCGCTTGCCGGACAGGCGCGCGGCGGTTTCGCGCCGCTCGGCGGCGGCCTGGGCGGCGCCGGCCTCCACGGCCTTGGCCTTGTCCTCCTGGCGCTGTTCCCGCTCCGCGTCCTGGCGCGCCTTGTCGGCCTTGAATTCCTCGCTCTGGCGCTGCTGGCTGGCGGCGCGGCGCGGCGCCTCCTGCCGTGCCTGGGCGGCCTTGGTGGCCTGGTCCCGGGTGCGGATCTCCAGTTCCAGTTCCCGGGCTTCGGCATCCACCTTGCGGGCTTCGAGTTCGGCGGCGGTCTTGGCCTTCTTGGCCTCGTCCTGGCAGGCGACGACGCGGAAGCGGGCGTAGCAGGCCTGATACTCGGCCTGGTACTTGGCCACCGATTCGTCGCGCATGGCCTTGGCCCGGGTACGCAGGGCATCGGCCCGGCCGACCAGGCCGGCGCGCTCGGCGTCGCCGCTCCAGGGCTGGTCGTTGACCGGGGCCGGCTGGGCGTGGACGGTTGCCGGCAGCAGGGCGCAAAGGGTGAAAAGGCCGAGAAGGGCGGCCGCGATGAGGCGCGGCGTGCGAAGGGTGGCGGCGGGGGCGGCGGGGAGGGCTGAGGCAGGACGGGAGAAGCGCATGGCGGTGGGGGAAATTCCGAATCCCCGTAAAATAGGGGATTTCCCCGTTTTCCGAAACCCGCCGGCCGTTCGGCCGCGGCGCGCCGACGCCGGTTGCCGCCCCTGTCCGCCCCCTATGGGTGCACGGCGATGGGCCGTGTGTCGGGCAGTGTCCGGGGTGATGTCCCTCTCAGTTCTGGATTTGCCATGATCGTTCTTCGCCGTTTGACCTTCGCCCGGGCGGGCCATCCCCTGGTGCGCGACGCCTCGCTACAGATCGCCCCGGGTTGGCGCGTCGGCCTGGTGGGGGGCAACGGCAGCGGCAAGTCCACCTTCTTCGCCCTGTTCAACGGCGGCCTGCACCCGGAATCCGGCGACCTGGAGTGGCCCGAGCGCTGGGTGATGGCCCACGTCGCCCAGGAAACCCCGGCCCTGCCTTCGCCGGCCCTGGACTTCGTCCTCGACGGCGACGAGGAACTGCGCCGCCTGGAGGCCGATCTGGCCCGGGCCGAGGAAAGCCACGACGGCGAGGCCATCGGTGCCATCCACGCCCGCCTGGGCGAGATCGGCGGCTACGGCGCCAAGGCCCGGGCGGCGGAACTGCTGCACGGCCTGGGCTTCCACGATCCGGATTTTTCCCGCCCGGTGGCCGAGTTCTCCGGCGGCTGGCGCATGCGCCTCAACCTGGCCCGGGCGCTGATGTGCCGCTCCGACCTGCTGCTGCTCGACGAACCGACCAACCACCTGGACCTGGACGCGGTGCTGTGGCTGGAGACCTGGCTGAAGAGCTACCGGGGCACCCTGCTGTTGATCTCCCACGACCGGGACTTTCTCGATGCGGTATGCGGCAACGTGCTGGCCATCGAGCAGCAGGCCATGACCCTGTACAAGGGCGGCTACTCCGACTTCGAGACCCAGCGCGCCGCCCAACTGGCCCAGCAGCAGTCCCTGTTCGAGAAGCAGCAGCGCGAGGTGGCCCACCTGCAGGTCTACATCGACCGCTTCCGCGCCAAGGCCACCAAGGCCCGCCAGGCCCAGAGCCGCATCAAGGCCCTGGCCCGCATGGAGACGGTGGCGGCGGCCCACGTGGACACCCCGTTCACCTTCAGCTTCCGCGATCCCGAAGCCCTGCCCGACCCCCTCCTCAGCCTGGACAAGATCCAGGCCGGCTACCGCAGCGCTGCGGGTGAGAACACGATCGAGCGCACCATCCTCAGCCACGTGCGCCTGACCATCCGCCCTGGCGATCGCATCGGCCTGCTGGGCATGAACGGCGCCGGCAAATCGACCCTGATCAAGCTGCTGGCCGGCGTTCATCCGCCCCTGGCCGGCGAGCGCCAGGAGGCCAAGGCCCTCAAGATCGGCTACTTCGCCCAGCACCAGGTGGAAGCCCTGCGCCCCGAGGGTTCGGCCCTCGACCACCTGCGCTGGCTCGACCCGGACACCCCGGAGCAGCAGCATCGCGACTATCTGGGCGGCTTCGACTTCCGCGGCGACGTCGCCACCCGGCCGGTGGCGCCCTTCTCCGGCGGCGAGAAATCGCGCCTGGCCCTGGCCCTGCTGATCTGGCAGCGCCCCAACCTGCTGCTGCTCGACGAACCCACCAACCACCTGGACCTGGAGATGCGCGAGGCCCTGGCCTTCGCCCTGCAAGGCTTCGAGGGCGGCGTGGTGCTGGTTTCCCACGACCGGCACCTGGTCAAGACCACCGCCGACACCCTGCTGCTGGTGGCCGACGGCCAGGTGACGCCCTTCGACGGCGACCTGGACGACTACGCCGCCTGGCTGACCCAGGCGCGCAACGCCGCCCGGCCGGTGGACGTGGAAGCCAAGGAAGCCAAGGCCGAGCGCGCCGCCAGCCGGGAGGCCGACGCCGCGGCGCGCAAGGAACTGCTGGCCAAGCGCCGTCCCCTGGTCAAGGAAGGCGAGCAACTGGAAAAGAAACTGCACGGCTGGCAGGGCGAGAAGAAGCTGCTCGAAGAGCGCCTCGCCGATTCGTCCCTCTACACCAGCCCGCCCCACCCCCAGCTGGCCGGCCTGCTCAAGCGCCAGGGCGAACTGGCGACGATGATCGAGGACGGCGAGATGCGCTGGCTCGAAGTGCAGGAAGCCCTGGAGGCTCTACCCGAGGCATAACGGGGGGAGCCCGGAGGTCCGCGCCTGGCGCGGGTTTCCACGGGGCCTGCCCCAAACCCGAGGCAGGGCGCGGCGTTTGGCCGTGCCCGCCCGGAGATGCCCGTCTGGCGTGGACTTCGCGTGCCGGCTCAACGCCTGTCCGGTCAGGGTCGGCGCCCCCTCAGCGCCCCGGGTTGAGCCGGAAGAAGTGCATCAGTTGTTGTAGGGATTCGGCCTGGGCGCCCATTTCTTCCGCCGTGGCCGCCAGCTCCTCGGAGGCCGAGGCATTCTGCTGGGTGGCCTGGTTGAGCTGGCCCATGGCCTGGTTGATCTGGGCGATGCCGCGAGCCTGCTCTTCCGAGGCGCTGGCGATGTTCCGCACCAGGGCCGAGGTCTGGCCGATGGCCGGCACGATGCGCTCCAGCAGTTCCCCCGCGTGCGCCGCCTGGCGCACCGTGGTGCCGGCCACGGTGCCGATCTCGCCGGCGGCCACCTGGCTGCGCTCGGCCAGCTTGCGCACTTCGGCGGCCACCACGGCGAAGCCCTTGCCGTGTTCCCCGGCCCGGGCCGCCTCGATGGCGGCGTTGAGGGCCAGCAGGTTGGTCTGGTAGGCGATGTCGTCGATGATGCCCACCTTGTCGGCGATCTGGCGCATGGCCTGGACGTTCTCGGCCACGGCGGCGCCGCCGGCTTCCGCCTCCCGGGCGGCCTGGGTGGCCATGCCGTCGGTGGTGTGGGCGTTCTCGGTGTTGGTATGCACCGAGGCGGTGGATTGCTCCAGGGTGGCCGAAATCTCCTCCACCGACGCCGCCTGCTGGCTGGCGGACTGGGCCAGGGACTGGGCGGTGGCCGAGACTTCCTCCGACGCCGCCGAAAGGTTGTCGGCGGCGCCGCGCACCTGGCCGATGATGTTCGCCAGGCGGTCCGTCATGTGCGCCATGGCCTGGAGCAGGCGGCCGATCTCGTCGTCCCGCGCGGCCTCGGGGCGCGCCGTCAGGTCGCCTTCGGCCAGGGCGTCGGAGGCCGCCACGGCCTGGCGGACCGGGGCCAGCACCACCCGGCGCAGGACCAGGGTGAGCAGGGCCAGCAGGGCGGCGGTGATGACCAGGCCCCCCGCCAGCACCGGCAGGGCGGCGCGGCGGCCGACTTCGGCCACTTCCTGGCGGCTGTAGGCCACCGCCACCCGGAAGCCCCAGGCCGGAAAGTCCCGTTCGATCGCCTCCCAGTCGCGCCCGCCGTCCCGGCGGGCTTCCGCCAGGCGCGCCAGGAGCGCGTCGGGCTCGATGCCCCGGGAATGGAGGAAGGGCTGGCCCTTGCCGTCGAGCAGGGCGACGAAGCCGGAGCCGAAGGCGGCGCTCTCGCCGATCAGGGCCTTGAGCCCGGCCAGGTCGGCCTTGAAGCCCATGTACCAGGCGCCGACCACCTTGCCGGCCCCATCCACGATGGGCTCGTAGCCGGTCAGGTAGGGGGAGCCGAGGATGTCCACCTGACCGTAGAAGGCCTCGCCCCGGCTGAGGGCGGCGTAGGCCTTGCCGTTCGGGTCCAGGGCCGTGCCGACGGCCCGCTGGCCGTCCGCTGTCTTGACGTTGGTGGCGATGCGCACGAAGTCCTGCCCGTCCCGGGCGAAGAGGGTGGCGCTGCCGCCGGCGATGCCGGTCACGCCGTCCACCAGGGCCGTGCCCAGGGCCTGGCTCCGGCCGCCGAAGCGCAGGTTGGGCGGCGTGCGGCCGCCCACCGCCACCGCCTCGCCCGCGCTGGCTGGGCCGAGCTGGGTGCTCGTTTCCTTGAACAGCTTCATGGCGCTGCGGGTCTGCTCGCCGACCAGGCCGTCGCTCAACTGCAACAGTTGCAGGATGCTGGCGGCGGTGTTGGCGGACTGCTGCCGCACTTCCGCTTCCATGCGGCGGGATTCGTTGATCGAGAGGGCCATCGCCCCGATGACCAGGGCCACCACCAGGGGCGCGAAACCGAAGAGGGCGAAACGGGCCTGGAGTCCCAAACCTTTCATCTGGAGTCTTTCATGGGGATGCGGTGTCGAGTTGGCGTCGCGCGGGTGGCACGGCGCAGGGTCTTACCCTAGCAACAATCGCACTGTCATCCTTTAGGGACTATCCACAGGTCGGCCAGGCCGGAAAGCCAATATCCACGCCATTCTTCAGCCATGCGCCCACGCAGGCGGGGCGGCGGCCGCTGGGGCAAGGCCAAGCTCGCGCCCATGAAAAAGCCCGGGGCGGCGTGGCCTCCCGGGCTTGTTGCAGCCGGCCCGGGGGCCGGTTGCGGCGGTCGCTTTACTCGACGCCCTGGCTGGCCAGGTAGTCCTCGTAGCTGCCTTGGTAATTGACCACGGTGCCGTCGCCCTTCACCTCGATGATGCGGTTGGCGATGGTGGAGACGAATTCCCGGTCGTGGGAGACGAACACCAGGGTGCCCTTGAACTTGTCCAGGGCGGTGTTGAGGGATTCGATCGACTCCATGTCCAGGTGGTTGGTCGGTTCGTCCATCACCAGCACGTTGGGCTTTTCCAGCATCAGCCGGCCGAAGATCATGCGGCCCTGCTCGCCCCCGGAGATGACGTTGGTCGGCTTCTTCTGCTCGTCGCCGGAGAAGAGCAGCCGGCCCAGGGTGCCGCGGATCAGGGTTTCCAGGTCGCCGCCGTCGGCGATGGTGGCCCGGGCGTAGGGCGCCACCCAGTCGGTCAGGCTGACCGGGTTGGCGAATTCGGCGGCGTGGTCCTGGGCGTAGTAGCCGAGCTTGGCCTTGTCGGCCCACTTGAGGGTGCCGTGGTTGGGGGTCAGCTCGCCCATCAGGAGCTTGAGCAGGGTGGTCTTACCGGCACCGTTCTCACCGATCACCGCCACCCGGTCGCCGGCTTCCACGGCGAAGGTCAGATTGTTGAAGATCGGCCGCTCGCCGCCCGGGTAGGTGAAGGACAGGTTTTCCACTTCCACCGCCAGCCGGTGCAGCTTGTCCTTGTCGTCGTACTCGAAGCGAATCCACGGGTACTGGCGCGACGAGGGCTTCACGTCCTCGGGCTTGATCTTGTCGATCAGCTTGAGGCGGGAGGTGGCCTGCTTGGCCTTGGATTTGTTGGCGGAGAAGCGGCGCACGAATTCCTGCAACTCGGCGACCCGCTCCTTGGCCTTGGCGTTGGCGTTCTGCTGACGTTCCCGGGCCTGGGTGGAGGCTTCCATGAAGTCGTCGTAGGTACCCGGGTAGACCGTGATCTTGCCGTAGTCCAGGTCGGCCATGTGGGTACAGACCTGGTTGAGGAAGTGGCGGTCGTGGGAAATGATGATCATGGTGGATTCGCGCTCGTTGAGCACGTTTTCCAGCCAGCGGATGGTGTTGATGTCCAGGTTGTTGGTCGGTTCGTCCAGCAGCAGGATGTCCGGGTTGGCGAACAGGGCCTGGGCCAGCAGCACCCGCAGCTTCCAGCCCGGGGCCACCTCGCGCATCGGGCCGAAGTGCTTTTCGGTGGGGATGCCCACGCCGAGCAGTAGCTCGCCGGCCCGGGATTCGGCGGTGTAGCCGTCGTATTCGGCGAACTTGCCTTCCAGTTCGGCCGCCTTCATGTAGTCGTCTTCGGTGGCTTCCGGGTTGGCGTAGATGGCGTCCTTCTCCTGCATGCACGCCCACATCTCTTCGTGGCCCATCAGCACCACGTCGATCACCCGCTGGTCCTCGTAGGCGAACTGGTCCTGGCGCAGGTAGGCCATGCGCTCGTGTACGTCCTTGCTGACGTTGCCGGCGGAGGGGTCGAGGTCGCCGCAGAGGATCTTCATGAAGGTGGACTTGCCCGCCCCGTTGGCGCCGATCAGGCCATAGCGGTAGCCCTCGCCGAACTTGACGGAGACGTTTTCGAACAGGGGCTTGGCCCCGAATTGCATGGTGATGTTGTTGGCGACGAGCACGGTGAATCCTGTGGCGGGACGAACCCGCGTAAAAACAAAACCTTGAATTATACCCGAGGGGCGTTGCCCCGCCGCGGCGCGCCCGGCCTCGGTCCGCGCCGCCGGGGCATGAGAACCGGCCCCGGGCACGTATAATCGCCCTTTTGCAATTTTTCGCCCGGCGATGACCCACGACATTCGTTCCCATCTCACCAGCCTGCTCCAGGCCGCCCTGGCCAGCGTCGCCCCCGGGGCCGAGGCCGACATCCATCTGGAGCGGCCCAAGCAGGAATCCCACGGCGACTTCGCCACCAATCTGGCCATGCAACTGGCCCGGGCCCTGAAGAAGAACCCCCGGGAAATCGCCCAGCAACTGATCAACGAGCTGCCCCGTTCCGAGTGGCTTGAGAAGGTGGACCTGGCCGGCGCCGGCTTCATCAACTTCACCCTCAAGCCCGCCGCCAAGCTGGCGGTGGTGCGCGCCGTGCTCGACGGCGGCGCCGACTTCGGCCGGTCCACCCTGGGCGGCCAGCAGAAGCTGCAAGTGGAGTTCGTCTCTGCCAACCCCACCGGTCCGCTCCACGTCGGCCACGGCCGCGGCGCCGCCTACGGCGCCTCCCTGTCCGACCTGCTCGCCTTCGCCGGCTGGGACGTGACCCGGGAGTACTACGTGAACGACGCCGGCCGGCAGATGGACATCCTCGGGGTGTCCACCTGGCTGCGCTACCTGGAACGCCACGGCGTGGCCGTGCCCTTCCCGCCCAACGGCTACCAGGGCGACTATGTGCGCGACATGGGCGCCCAGATCGACGCCGCCCACGGCGCCAAGTACGTGCGCCCCGCCGCCGAAATCCTGGCCGACGTGCCGTCGGTGGAAGCCGACAAGGAAGCCCACCTGGATGGCCTGATCGCCAACGCCAAGCGCCTGCTCGGCTCCGACTGGGCCTACGTCCACCAGCACGCCCTGTCCGAGCAGCTGGCCGACGGCCGCGACGACCTGGAAGAGTTCGGCGTGCGCTTCGACGTGTGGTTCTCGGAAAAGTCCCTGTTTGACACCGGCTTGGTGGCGAAATGCGTCGAACGCCTGGAAAAGGCCGGTCATCTGTACGTGCAGGACGGCGCCAAGTGGTTCCGCTCCACCGCCTTCGGCGACGAGAAGGACCGGGTGGTGCAGCGCGAGAACGGCCTGTTCACCTACTTCGCTTCGGACATCGCCTACCACCTCAACAAGTTCGAGCGCGGCTTCGACAAGGTCATCAACATCTGGGGCGCCGACCACCACGGCTACATCCCCCGGGTGAAGGGGGCGCTCAAGGCCCTGGACCAGGACGAGGCCAAGCTGCAGGTGGCCCTGGTGCAGTTCGCCGTGCTCTACAAGGACGGCCAGAAAGCCTCCATGTCCACCCGCTCCGGCGAGTTCGTCACCCTGCGCGAGCTGCGCCGCGAGGTGGGCAACGATGCCTGCCGCTTCTTCTACGTGCTGCGCAAGTCCGACCAGCACCTGGACTTCGACCTGGACCTGGCCAAGAGCCAGAGCAACGAAAACCCGGTCTACTACATCCAGTACGCCCACGCCCGGGTGTGCTCGGTGGTCAACCAGTGGGTCGGCGAGGCCGCCGACCTGGCCAAGGTCGACCTGGGCCTGCTCGCCAACCCCCGGGAACTGGCCCTGGCCGCTCGCCTGGCCGCCTTCCCCGAGGTGATCGAGGCCGCCGCCCGGGACCTGGCGCCGCACGCGGTGGCCTTCTACCTGAAGGACCTGGCCGGCGACTTCCACGCCTGGTACAACGCCGAGCGCATGCTGGTGGACGACGCCGCCCTGCGCGACGCCCGCGTCGCCCTGGCCCTGGCCACCCGTCAGGTGATCCGCAACGGCATGGCGCTGCTCGGCGTCTCCTGCCCCGAATCGATGTAACTCCGGAATCCCTCTATGAGCCGTGACCTGAAACGACCCCAAAGCACTTCCGGCAAGCGCTCCCCGGCGAAAAAAGCCGGCGGCGGCACCCTGATCGGCATCATCATCGGCCTGGTGCTGGGGGTCTGTGCGGCCCTGGCGGTGGTGCTGTACATCAACAAGGCGCCCATGCCCTTCGTGGACAAGACCCAGCCGCCGCCCAAGGACGCCAAGGAAACCTCCGGCAACCTGGCCGCCGCCAAGCCCGGCGCCCCGGCGCCGGCCCAGGCCCCGGCCGCCGGCGCCGCGCCCCAGGCGGCCGCTCCGGTGCCCCTGCCGGGCAAGCCCGGCGACCCGGTGCCGGAAAAGCGCTTCCAGTTCTACGACATCCTGCCCGGCAAGGCCGAGCCCAAGACCGACGCGACGGCCGCCGACAAGCCGGCGGCCAAGGACGCCGCCAAGGATGGCAAGGATGGGGCGAAGGAATCCAAGGAGGCGAAGGAGACCAAGGACGGCAAGGAAGGCCCCTTCTTCATCCAGGCCGGTTCCTTCCAGCGCTCGGGCGACGCCGACAACCAGAAGGCCAACCTGGCCATGCTCGGCATGGAGGCCACGGTGCAGCAGGTGATGGTCGGCGACAAGGTGTGGTACCGGGTCCGCCTCGGACCTTATGGCAAGATGGACGAGGTTAACCGCGCCCGTTCCGAACTGGCCAAGGCCGGCGTCGAGGCCAGCCTGGTCAAGAACAAGGATTGATGGAGATTCCCCATGGTGAAGATTGATCGTTCCCGTCGTGATTTCGTCCTGGCCGCCGCCGCGTCGGCCTCCCTGGCGGCGTTCCCCGCCCTGCCGGCCTTTGCCGCCCCGGCGGCCCGCGGCCGCGACTATCAGCCCATCGATCCGCCCCAGCCCACCGAGTCCGGCGCCAAGATCGAGGTGATCGAGTTCTTCTCCTACGGCTGCCCGCACTGCAACGACTTCCACAAGCCCCTCGACGCCTGGGTCGCCAAGCTGCCCGCCGACGTGGCCTTCAAACGCGTCCCGGCCGGCTGGAACGCCGCTTGGGCCAACCTGGCCAAGCTCTACTACGCCCTGGAAGTGACCGGCGACGTGGCCCGTCTGGACAGCGCCATCTTCGCCGCCATCCACGAGCAGGGTGTGCGCATGCCGGTGCCCGACGACATGCAGGCCTGGGTCGAGAAGCAGGGCGTGGACGGCCGCAAGTTCGCCGACGCCTACAAGTCGTTCTCGGTCGCCAGCAAGGTCAACCGGGCCAACCAGATGGTCCAGGCCTACCGCATCAACGGCGTGCCCGCCCTGGCCGTGGATGGCCGCTACCTGGTCAGCACCGAGGGTGTGAAGAACCTCGGCGAGGTACTCACCCGCGCCGACGCGGTGGTCGCCCTGGCCCGCAGCGATAAGGCACGCAAGTAAGCCAGCGGAACGCGCGAGCGTGTGAGCCTGTGACCCCGTGACTTCGCCCCTGCCCGTTCCCGTCGGCAAGCAGAATGCGCCGCGCCAGTCCCCCCCGGGGCTGCCGCGGCGCGTTTTCATCACCGGGGCCAGTTCCGGCCTGGGCCAAGCCTTCGCCCGCCACTATGCCGCCGCCGGTTGGCAGCTCGGCCTGGCCGCCCGCCGCGCCGACCGGCTCGACGAATTGGCCCGGGAGCTGGGCGGTGCGCTAGCCGCCACCTATCCCCTCGACGTCACCGATAGCGCCGCCCTG
Source organism: Oryzomicrobium sp. (assembly GCF_036820405.1). Classification (NCBI taxonomy): domain Bacteria; kingdom Pseudomonadati; phylum Pseudomonadota; class Betaproteobacteria; order Rhodocyclales; family Rhodocyclaceae; genus Oryzomicrobium; species Oryzomicrobium sp. Next base: position 87,462 of record NZ_DAISLS010000013.1, on the reverse strand, counting down.
GCGTCCGCCGCCGCCGACTTCTGCGCCCGCTTCGGCGCGCCCCACGTGGTGATCGCCAACGCCGGCATCTCGGTGGGCACCCTCACCGAGGAAAGCGAGGACCTGGTGGCCTTCCGCCGGGTGCTGGAAGTCAACGTCTTCGGCATGGCCGCCACCTTCGCCCCCTTCCTGCCGGCCATGAAGGCCCTGCGCGACGGCCTGCCGCGCCGCGTGGTCGGCATCGCCTCGGTGGCCGGTATCCGCGGCCTGCCCGGGGCCGAGGCCTACTGCGCCTCCAAGGCCGCCGCCATCGCCTACCTGGAATCCCTGCGCCTGGAACTGGCACCGTCCGGCATCCGCGCCGTAACCATCTGCCCCGGCTATGTGGATACCCCCATGACCGCGGTCAATCCCTACCCCATGCCCTTCCTGCTGCCCGCGGCGGAAGCGGCGCGGCGCATGGCCCGGGCTATCGACGCCGGCACCGGCTACACCGTGGTACCCTGGCAGATGGGCGTGGTGGCCAAGCTCCTGCGCCTGCTGCCCAACGCCGTCTACGACCGCCTGTTCGGCCGGGCCAAGCGCAAGCCCCGGGGACTGCCCCTGTAGTTAGTCCCGCGGCCGACCGGGCAATCCCGTTGGCATGGCGGGGCGGTTTCCCCCGCAACCCGCATAAACCCTATGTCCGCAACGGCTTTAGGGGTGTTACAAAAGAACGCTGGTATCCCCGGCCAAGGGCGTCCACCATGGCGGTTTCATCAGGGGAGCCGCCATGTTCTTTTCGTCCGCCAAGGAAGCCCTGAGCCGCAGCGAGATCGAGTGCGCCGCCCTGCGCGCCGACAACGCCCGCCTGGAGACCCGCGTCGCCACCCTGGAGGCCGAGCGCTCCGCCTTGACCGACGAGCTGGCAGCCCTGCGCGCCCGCGAGGCCCTGCTCGATGGCGTGTTCACCAGCCTGGGGCGCTTCGGCGATTCGCTGACCGGCCTGCAGGGCTCCTTCCTCGGCCTCACCACCACCCTGCAAGGGGGCAAGGAATCGGCCACCACGGCGGCTGCGGAATCGGAAACCAACCGGGCCGCTTTCCAGACCATCGCCGCCAATCTGACCGACATGGTGGGGCGCATGACCGAGGCCTCTGGCAGCGTCGAAAGCCTGTCCAAACGGGTCACCGACATCGCCGGCTTCGTCAGCCTGATCAAGGAAATCGCCGACCAGACCAACCTGCTGGCCCTCAACGCCGCCATCGAGGCGGCCCGGGCCGGCGAGGCCGGGCGCGGCTTCGCCATCGTCGCCGACGAGGTGCGCAAGCTGGCCGAGCGCACCACCAAGGCCACGGTGGAGATCTCCGGCTTGGTCGGCACCATCCAGGGCGATACCCAGCAGGCGCGCAGCGTCATGTCCCTGGGGGCGGCAGATGCGGCCCGTTATTCCGCCGAGAGCGAAGCCGCCACCCACAGCATGGGGCGGCTGCTCGACCTGTCCCAGACCATGGAGCGGGCGGTGTCGTCCTCGTCGCTGCTGGCCAACGTGGAATTGGCCAACATCGACGAACTGGCCTTGAAACTGGAGGTGTACAAGGTCTTCCTCGGCCTTTCCACCCTGCGCCCCGAGGAGCTGCCGGACGAAACCCAGTGCCGCCTCGGCCGCTGGTACTACGAGGGCGAGGGCAAGGCCCACTTCGCCCGCCTGCCCGGGTACGCCGAAATGGAAACGCCGCACAAGGCGGTGCACGACCACGCCCGCCGGGCGGTGGAGCGCTTCTACGCCCGGGACGCGGATGGGGCACTGGCCGCCCTGATGGCCATGGAGCAATCCAACCTGACGGTGATGGCGGGCATGAAGCGCATGCTCAACGGATTGAACTAAGCGCCCCGGCGGCCGCTCCATAGGGGAAGTTCCCCGCCTGGAGGCCGCCATGCAATCCGCCGACGAAAAGAGCCTGACCTTCGAGTTGCTGGCCGCCATCCGGCCGGTGGACGGGGACGCCCCCCTGGCCTGGCTGCGCGCCGGCTGGGCCGACCTGCGCGCCCATCCGGCCCCTAGCCTGGCCTACGGGGCGGCCTTCGCCCTGTGCGGCTGGCTGCTCGCCGCCACCCTGGACCACACCACGGCGCTACTCAGCGCCCTGGTCACCGGCATGCTGCTGGTGGGGCCCTTCCTCGCTCTGGGCCTCTACGACCTGTCGCGCCGCCGCGAGCGGGGCGAGCCGGTGAGCTTCTTCGCCTCGGCCCTGGCCTGGCGCCACAACGTCTCCAACATCGGCCTGTTCGCCGCCGTCCTGGCCGTCGTGCTGATGGTCTGGGCGCGGGCCTCGATGGTCATCTTCGCCGTCTTCTACGAGGGGGCGATGCCCTCCTTCTCCGGTTTCGTCCACGCCTTCTCGGCCCTGGACAACCTGGAGTTCGTGGTCTTCTACCTGGCGGTAGGGGGCTTCTTCGCCACCCTGGTGTTCGCCGTGTCGGTGATCTCGGTGCCCCTGATGCTCGACCGGCGGGTGGACGCCATCAACGCCGCCATCGCCAGCGCCACGGCCCTGGCCCGCAATCCCGGGGCGATGCTGGGTTGGGCGGGGTCGATCGTGTTCCTCACCGCCCTCGGCTTCGCCACCGGCTTCGTCGGCCTGGTCGTCACCATGCCCCTGGTGGGGCACGCCACCTGGCACGCCTACCGGGCCCTGATGCCCGAGCCGCCGTCCGGCGTGTAGGCCGAACGGCGGAGCCCGGGCTTACCAGGCCACGGGCTGGCCGTCGCGGAAGAAACCGCCGCTGGGGCCGTCCTCCGGCAGCAGGGCGGCCCAGGTGATCGACGCAGCGCCCTCGGCGGCGCTGCGCGGGGCCGCCGCGCTGCCCATGTCGGTGCGGCACCAGCCCGGGCATACCGAGTTCACCTTGACGTCGGCCAGTGCCGGGTCCAGTTGCAGCTCATGGGCGGTGGTGCGGGTCAGGGCGTTGAGGGCCGTCTTCGAGATGCGGTAGCCGGGCCAGTAGGGGCCGCCCTCGGCCAGGGACCCCATGCCCGAGGCCACATTGACCACCCGGCCGTGGCCCCGCGCCACCATGCCCGGCAAGAAGGCCTGGATCAGGCGCAGGGGGCCGAGTACGTTGATGGCGAAACTGCGCTCCACCACCGCCGGATCGCTGGCAAGCACGCCCTGGGCGGCAGGATCGTCCGGGGTCTTGGGGTCCAGGTACACGCCGGCGTTGTTCACCAGGATGTCGGTACCGCCCCAGGCGGCGTCCACCCAGGCGGCCAGGGCATTCACCGCGGCGGTGTCGCCCACGTCGGCGGCCCGGCCGGCCACGTCCAGGCCTTCCGCCGCTAGGGCGGCCACCGCACGCTCCAGGGCGGTACCGTCCCGGGCGACCATCACCACCCGGCAGCCGGCCTGGCCGAGCCGGCGGCACACCTCGAAGCCCAGGCCCCGGCTGGCGCCGGTCACGACGGCGGTTTTTTTGGCTAGCATTCCGTTCTCCTCGATCATGTGGGGATAGGTGGCCGCCGCCCCGGGGGCGGCGCCTTTCCTTCTTTCTAGCATGGATTTGCCTTCCGCCGCCGACACCACTGCCTTCATCCCGGCCGACGCCCGGGGTGTGCGCCATCCCGCCGCCGGTCCCGGCGCGCGCATCGTCTCCCTGGTGCCGTCGATCACCGAGCTGCTCGTCGACCTGGGCCTTGCCCCCCTGCTGGTAGGGCGCACCGGCTTTTGCATCCATCCCCGCGAAGTGGTGCGGCACATTCCCAAGGTGGGCGGCACCAAGGGCTTCGACCTGGACAAGCTGCGGGCCCTGGCCCCCACCCATGTGATCGCCAACATGGACGAGAACCGGGCCGAGGAAATCGACGCCCTGGCAGCCTTCGTGCCCCACGTGGTGGTCACCCACCCCAATACGCCGGCGGACAACCGGGCCCTCTACCGCCTGATCGGCGCCCTGTTCGGGCGGCACCGCGAGGCGGCCGCCCTGACCGCCGAACTGGACGCGGCCGAGGCCGGATTGGCCGGTCTGGGGCTGCCCCGGGAGCCGGTGCTCTACCTGATCTGGCGCGACCCCTGGCTGACCGTGGCGCGCAACACCTACATCGCCGCCACCCTGGCTGCCGCCGGCTGGGACACGGTGCCGGCCCGCCTGGGCGGCGATACCGGCGCCGATCGCTATCCAGCGGTGGATTTGGAGCGCGCCGTGGCCGAGGCCGCCCGCATTCTGCTGCCTTCCGAGCCCTACCATTTCGGCCCCGGGGAACAGGCCGAGCTGCAAGCCCGCTTTCCCACGGTGCCGGTGACCCTGGTCGATGGCGAGATGGTCTCCTGGTACGGCAGCCGGGCGCCCCGGGGGCTCGACTACCTGGGCCGTCTGCGCCGGGAGTTGGGCCAGTGACTGTTCTGCGTTGCCGGGCGCCGACGCGGTTTTAGCCGGTTTTAGCTGGCTTGAGCCGTCTCCGAAACCTCTTTGACCGAGGTCAAGGGGCGGTGGGCGGCGGGGGCCTAGACTGCGCCCTTTCCATTTCCCGCGTCGCGCCATCATGGTGAGCAGCACTCCGACGACGACTACGAGCGCCTTCCGCATCCCCCATCTGGTCTGCCCCGCCGGCAGCCTGCCCGCCCTCAAGTCGGCGGTGGACAACGGGGCCGACGCGGTCTACCTGGGCTTCAAGAACGCCACCAACGCCCGCAACTTCGCCGGGCTCAACTTCGACGACAAGAGCCTGCGCGAGGGCGTGCGCTACGCCCGGGACCGGGGCCGCGAAGTGCTGGTGGCGATCAACACCTACCCCCAGGCCGGGCGCCTGGCCGAGTGGCACGGGGCGGTGGATGCCGCCGCCGACCTGGGTGCCACCGCCGTCATCCTGGCCGACGTGGGCCTGCTCGCCTACGCCGCCGAGCGCCATCCGGCCCTGCACCGCCACCTGTCGGTCCAGGGCTCGGCCACCAGCTACGAGGCGATCAACTTCGCCCAGGACGCCTTCGGCGTTCGCCGCGCCGTGCTGCCCCGAGTGCTGACCCTGGCCCAGGTGGAAAACGTGGTGCGCCACACCACGGTGGAAATCGAGGTGTTCGGCTTCGGCAGCCTGTGCGTGATGAACGAGGGACGCTGCTGGCTGTCGTCCTACGCCACCGGCGAATCGCCCAACACCGTGGGCGCCTGCTCCCCGGCCAAGTACGTGCGCTGGGAGCAGCAGGGCAAGACCATGAACGCCCGGCTCAACGGCATCCTCATCGACAGCTATGGCGAGGGCGAGCCGGCCGGCTACCCGACCCTGTGCAAGGGCCGCTTCGAGGTAGCCGGCGAGACCGGCTACGCCCTGGAAGAGCCCACCAGCCTGAACGTGGTCGAACTGCTGCCCCAGATCGCCGCCGCCGGCGTGGCCGCCATCAAGGTCGAGGGGCGCCAGCGCAGCCCGGCCTACGTCGGCCAGGTGACCCGGGTGCTGCGTCAGGCCATCGACGCCCTGAAGGCCCCGGGCTTCGCCGTCAAGCCGGCCTGGCAGAGCGAACTGGCCAAGGTGGCCGAGGGCCACCAGGTCACCCTGGGCGCCTACGATCGTCCCTGGCGCTGAGGAGCCCGTCCATGAGCAACCCGATCAAGCTCGCCATCGGCCCGATCCTGTTCTACTGGAGCAAGGACGAGGTCCAGAACTTCTACCTGCAAGCCAGCGATTCGCCGGCCGACATCGTCTACGTCGGCGAGAGCGTCTGCTCGCGCCGCTGCCAGCTGCGCACCTCCGATTGGATCGGTCTGGCCAAGGACCTGGCCGCCGCCGGCAAGGACGTGGTGCTGTCGGCCCTGGCCCTGGCCGAATCCGAGGGCGACCTGATCGCCCTGCGCAAGCTGGTGGCCGCCTGCGCCGAGAGCGGCGGGCGCATCCGCCTCGAAGCCAATGACCTGGGGGCGGTGAAAGTGGCCGCCGAGGCCGGCGTGCCCTTCGTCTGCGGCCCCCACCTCAACGTCTACAACGAAGCCACCCTGGCTTGGTTCGCCGCCAAGGGCGCCGTCGCCTGGGTGCCGCCCCTGGAAGCGCCACGCAGCCTGATCGCGCCGCTCCACGCCAGCCGTCCGGTGGGCATGGCCACCGAGGTGTTCGCCTGGGGCAAGATCCCCCTGGCCTTCTCGGCGCGCTGCTTCACCGCCCGCCACTATGGACTGAAGAAGGACGACTGCCAGTTCCGCTGCCTGGACCACGCCGACGGCCTGACCCTGGCCACCCGGGAAGGCCAGTCCTTCCTGACCATGAACGGCATCCAGACCATGTCGGCCCAGCACTATTCCCTGCTCGCCGAACTGCCCGCGCTGCTGGACCTGGGCATCGATGCCCTGCGCCTGTCGCCCCAGTCGAAGGACTTCTTCGCCGTGCTGGCCGCTTTCGACGCCGCTCGGCGCGGCGAGCCGGCCGGGTTGCCGGCCGCTTGCACCGACCACGGCACCTGCGACGGCTACTGGCACGGCCAGGCGGGGATTGCCAAGGTCGGCGCCGAGGACGACACTCTGGTTGTTGCCGCCTGCGGCGCGTGAATCCAATGAACCCGATCGCCATGACTACCCGCTTTACCCTGCCCGGCCTGCCGGGCATCAACCTGCAGGTGCCCACCTTTCGCCTGCCCGCCTTCGTCACCCGCATCGGCCAGAGCCTGCCCCAGTGGCCCCACGCCCTGGGTCTGGTGGGCGGCCTGAACGGCCTGCTGCTGCTGAAGCTGCTCGACGCCGAGGCCTTGGAGCCCCTTACCGGCCGCGTCTTCGCCGTGGAGGTGGAAGACACCGCGGCGGTGGCCCGCTTCACCTTCGACGGCCTGCGCTTCGTTCCTTTGCTCGCCGCCGACGGCCCGGCGCCGGACCTGACCTTCCGCGCCACCCTGTCGGCCTACCTGCAGCTGCTGGCGCGGCAGGAGGACCCGGATACCCTGTTCTTCCAGCGCCGCCTGGTGATCGAGGGCGACACCGAGCTGGGCCTGCTAGTGAAGAATCTGCTGGACGCGGTGGAATGGCCGCGTCTGCCTTTTATCGCCGAGCGCACCTGAGGGCTTGGCACAACGAACCTAAGCGGGGATTGGTGAGAGCCCCACGGGGAGGAAGACCGGCACCCAGTCTGGGCCAGTCGGCATAAAAGAAGGAATGGGGGCGCCTACGGGCGCCCCCGTTTCGTTGACGCCCCCGGTTTACCCCGCCCCCTTCGCCGCCCTGGCGTAGATACGAAAACGCCCGGCGCGGGGCCGGGCGTTGCGAGGTGGCGCGATGACCTGGGCCGGATCAGAGCCGGAAGCGGCTGGTGTCCTGCGCCAGGCTGGCGGAGGCCCCCAGCAGGGTGCCGGCCCGTTCCCGGTTGGTTTGGGCGGAGCGGCCGGTCTGCTCGGCCATGACGGCCACCTGCTCGACCTGGCGGGCGATGCTCTGGGCGGCGCCGGCCTGTTCCTGGGTGGCGCCGGCGATGTCCTCGATGGCTTCGATCACCCGGGACGAGCGGTCGGCCACGTCCCCCAGGGCGGCTTCCAGCTGGCGCGAGGCCTCCACCGAGCGGGCCACCTGGTCCACGGCGCTGGCGATGGTCTCGCGTACCGAGCCGACGCCGGCCTGGACCTGGGAGAGGATGGCGGAGATTTCCTGGGCGGACTGGCCGGACTGTTCGGCCAGCTTGCGCACCTCGTCGGCCACCACGGCGAAGCCGCGGCCGGCCTCGCCGGCCCGGGCGGCCTCGATGGCGGCGTTGAGGGCGAGCAGGTTGGTCTGCTCGGCGATGCCCTTGATGGCGGCCAGTACGTGCTCGATCTCCTGGGAGCGGCGGCCCAGGTCGCCCACCTGCTCGGCGGACTGCTGTACTGCCTGGGACGAATCCTCCATGGCGGCGATGGCTTCGCCCACGGTCGCCTGGCCGGTGGTCACCACGCTCCCCGCCGCCCGGGTCAGTTCCAGGGCGGAGCGGGCGCCCTCGGCCACCTGGTCGATGCTGCTGGACAGCTGTTCGGTGGAGGCGGACATGGAGGCGGCGGCCTCGCTCTGGGCGGCGGTGGCCTGGTCGAGTTCGGCCGACGTGCCGGACAGTTCCTGGGCGGTGCTGCCCAGGGCGCCGCTGGTGTCCTTGAGGCGGCTCACCAGGCTGCGGATCGAGGCGATGGCCTGGCCCAGGGAGCGGGACAGCACGTCTACCTCGTTGCGGCTGGCGGGGTCGCCGTGCAGGGCCACGGACAGGTCGCCGGCGCCGAGGCGCTCGGTGGCCTGGACCAGCCCGGCCACGGGCTTGAGGCGCCAGGCGGCGAAGGCGGCGATGCCGGCCACCAGGGCGATGCCGAGCAGGGCCGAGACGAGGATGACCTTGTTGCGCAGGGTCAGGGTGTCGCCGGTGAATTCGTCGGTCCAGGAACCGACGGCGACGATCCAGTGCAGCTCGGGCATTTCGCGGATCACCACCACCTTGTCGCGGACCCGGCCGTCGCTGTCGGTCCAGGGGTATTCGAGCATGCCGGTCTTGAGCTTGAAGATCTGCTCGCCGATGGCCGCCGCCGCAGGGCCCGCGTCGGAGAGCTTCTTGCCTTCGAGCTTGGGATGGATCACGTATTCCCCTTCCTTCTGGTCGCCGTGAGGCTCGGACAGCACGAAGGGGTAGCCGGTCTGGCCGACCTTGGCGGCGAGCAGCTTCTCCTTGAGCAGGGTCACGTTGCTCTCGGCGTCGAGGCGCATGGTGATGGCGCCGACCACCTTGCCAGCCTCATCCTTGATCGGCGTCACGGCGATGGCGTACATGCGGCCGCTACGCTGGATGGTGCCGACGAAGTTCTCGCCCTTGGAGATGTTGGGGATGTAGCTCTCCTTCTCCGGTACCGCCTCGCCGATCCGGGAAGCGCCGTTGGCGTCCTTGAGTAGGGTGGCGGTCCGGTAGAAACGCTCGCCCTGGCGTACCAGGAAGGCGGCTTCGCGGCCGCTGTTGAGCTTCCCGTAGTGCTCCAGGAAATCCCGGTTGCCGCTCAGCACCAGGTTGCCCGCCACCAGCTCGGGCAGTTCTTCCTGGCCCTGACGCACGGTACGGCCGGACAGTCGCACCGGGCCGGGCAGGGTGCGCTCGAAGGCGCGCAGGTTTTCCAGGGCCCGGGCCTTCAGGGACTCCTGGGCGAATTCCAGGGTGGTGATGATCAGGCCGGCCTGCTCGTTGAGGGCGGCCTGGGTGCGGGCCAGGGCGCTCTGCTTGGCCAGGTAGGCGACGACCAGGCTTTGCGTCACGATCATCAGGAGGGTGGCCAGGGCGGCCACGGCGAGGAGTTGCTTGGAGAGTGGCAGGCGTTTCATTGATTTTTATCGTGCGTTGGTCGGCAGGCGTTCTCGGGCGCGCACGTTGGTCGTGCGTCTTGGCCGGGGATTGTAGGAGAAATACCACTTTAGTCATGTGGTCTTATCCACGGCCCCAGCAAAAAGGCCCGGCGGATGCCGGGCCTGGGCGCCATCCGGGGGATGGCGGGGCGAGATGACGGCTGCCGTGCCGAGGCCTACACCCGGAAGCGGCTGGTGTCGGCCGACAGGGCGTCGGCGGAGGCCAGCAGGGACGAGGAGCGTTCCCGGTTGGTCTGGGCGGAGCGGCCGGTCTGCTCGGCCATGACGGCCACCTGCTCGACCTGGCGGGCGATGCTCTGGGCGGTGCTGGCCTGTTCCTGGGTGGCCCCGGCGATGTCGCCGATGGCCTCGCCGAGCTGGCCCGAGTGCTCGGCCACCTGGCCCAGGGCGGCCTCCAGCTGGCGCGAGGCGTCCACCGAGCGGGCCACCTGGTCCACGGCGCTGGCGATGGTCTCGCGCACCGAGCCGACGCCGGTCTGGACCTGGGAGAGGATGGCGGAGATTTCGTGGGCGGATTTGCCGGACTGTTCGGCCAGCTTGCGCACTTCGTCGGCGACCACGGCGAAGCCGCGTCCGGCCTCGCCGGCGCGGGCGGCCTCGATGGCGGCGTTGAGGGCGAGCAGGTTGGTCTGTTCGGCGATGCCCTTGATGGCGGCCAGCACGTGCTCGATCTCCTGGGAGCGGCGGCCCAGCTCGCCAACCTGGTCGGCGGACTGCTGCACCGCCTGGGCGGTTTCTTCCATGGCGGCGATGGCCTGGCCCACCGTCACCTGGCCGTCTTCCACCACCTGACGGGCTTCCTGGGTCAGGCCCAGGGCGGAGCGGGCGCCTTCGGCCACCTGGTCGATGCTCACCGACAGTTCTTCGGACGAAGCGGACATGGAGGCGGCGGCCTCGCTCTGGGCGGCGGTGGCCTGGTCCAGGTCGGCGGACGAGGCCGACAGTTCCTGGGCGGTGGAACCCAGGCTGGCGCTGGTGTCCTTGAGGCCGGCCACCAGGCTGCGGATCGAGGCGATGGCCTGGCCCAGGGAGCGGGACAGCACGTCCACCTCGTTGCGGCTGGCGGGGTCGCCGTGCAGGGCCACGGACAGATCGCCGGCGCCGAGGCGCTCGGTGGCCTGGACCAGCCCGGCCACGGGCTTGAGGCGCCAGGCGGCGAAGGCGGCGATGCCGGCCACCAGGGCGATGCCGAGCAGGACCGAGACGAGGATGACCTTATTGCGCAGGGCCTGGGTGCGGCTGGTGAATTCGTCGGTCCAGGAGCCGACGCCCACCTTCCAGTGCAGTTCCGGCAATTCCCGCACCACCACCACCTTCTCCCGCTGCCGGCCGTCGGCGTCCGCCCAGTCGTAAGTGAGCATGCCGTCCTTGTGCTTGAGAATCAGCTCGCCGATGCGGGCACCCTGTTCGCCGGTCTCGGAGAATTTCTTGCCCTCCAGAGAGGGATGGATCACGTACATGCCTTCTTTTTGGTCGCCGAAGGGCTCGGCCAGGACGAAGGGATAGCCGGTTTCGGCGATGCGCGTCTCGTGCAGTTTCTTCTTGAGCAGGGCCACGTTGCTCTCGGCGTCCATGCGCAGGGCGATGCCGGAGATGACCTTGCCGCTGTCGTCGACGATCGGCACTACGGCGATGGCGTTCATCCGACCGCCGCGCTGGACCGTGCCCAGGTAGGGCTTGTTGGCCAGGATGTCCTGGGTATACGAACCGGGGGCCGGCGGCATTTCCTCGCCGTTGCGGTACTGGCCGTTGGCCCCTTTGACCAGGGTGGCGATGCGGTACAGCTTACCCTCGTGGGCCACCAGCCAGCCCACCTCCCGTCCGGGGTTGGCCTTGCTGAAGGCGTCGAGGGCGGCGGAGTTGTTGTTCAGCACCAGGTTGCCGGCGGCCACCTCGGGCAGTTCGATGTTGCCGGTCTTGACCATGCGCCCGGTCAGATGCACCGGGCCGGGCAGGTTGCGCTGGTAGTTGGCCAGGGCGTTCTGGGCCCGGTCCTTGAGGGATTCCTGGGCGAATTCCAGGGTGGTGACGATCAGGGACGCCTGCTCGTTGAGGGCGGCCTCGGTCTGGGCGATGGCGCTTTGCCGGGCCAGGTAGGCGACCACGGCGTTCTGGACGAGCACCATGACCAGGGTGGCGGCGGCGGCGATGGCAAGGATCTGTTGGGTGAGGGAGAGTCGTTTCATGGCTGGAGTGGGGCTGGCCTGGTGTGGCGCACCAAGTGCGCCACACAGTTATGCCAGAAATAGTTTTTTGTATGCACGGACGATTCTACTTCGAACGTCATAGGACGTATAGTTTGAAAATCGGTTGCTCATGGCGTAACTCCAATAGGGGCGCGGAGTTCCGGGCAGTTTGCCCGGCGAATGGCGGGCCGGCGTATCCGCAAGCCGGGGGGCGGAGCGGTGTCCGGCGGGGAGCGCGAAAAAAGAAACGGGGGCCCTGGCGGCCCCCGTCGGTTACGGCGTATTGCAGTGTGGTCAGCGCTGGCGCATCAGGCCGTCACGGCGGTGTCGAGACGGAACTTGACGAAGCTGCCGGGGGCCGGCTCCACGGCCTTCAGGCCGCCCTGGCCGGGCACCCGGGCGGGCACCTGCTTGCTGCCGTTGAGGGCGGTAACCCACTCCTGCCAGTCGCTCCACCAGGAACCGGGATTCTGGGTGGCGCCGGCCAGGAACTCGTCGCTGGTCTCGGGCAGGGTGGCGGCCGGGTTGGTCCAGTAGCCGTACTTGTTGGCCACCGGCGGATTCACCACCCCGGCGATGTGGCCGGAGCCGCCCAGCACGAACTTGACCGGACCCTTGAACAGGCGGGCGCCCAGGTAGGTGCTCTTCCACGGGGCGATGTGGTCCTCGACGGTGGAGATGAAGTAGGACGGCGTGGTGATCTTGCTCACGTCGATCTTCACCCCGTTCAGGGTGATGCCGCCCGGGTCCTTGAGCTTGTTGGCCATATACATGTTGCGCAGGTAGAAGCTGTGCATGGCCGCCGGCATGCGAGTGGAATCGGAGTTCCAGTACAGCAGGTCGAAGGGGAAGGGGTCCTTGCCCATCAGGTAGTTGTTCACCACGAACGACCAGATCAGGTCGTTGGCGCGCAGCATGTTGAAGGTCATGGCCATCTCGGAGCCTTCGAGGAAGCCGCGCTCGTTCATCTTCTTCTCCAGGGACGACACCTGGTCTTCGTCGATGAACACGCCCAGTTCGCCCGGGATGGAAAAGTCGATCATGGAGGTGAAGAAGGTGGCGGAGGCGACCCGCTTGTCCTTCTTGGCCGCCAGGTAGGCCAGGGTGGTGGCCAGCAGGGTACCGCCCAGGCAGTAGCCGGCCATGTTCACTTCCTTCTCGCCGGTGGCCTGGCACACCGCCTCGATGGCCGCCAGGGAGCCTTCGAGCAGGTAGTCCTCGAAGCTCTTCTTGGCCAGGTGGGCGTCCGGGTTCACCCAGCTCATGATGAAGGTGGTGTGGCCCTGGTCGGTGGCCCACTTCACGAAGGAGTTCTTCTCGCGCAGGTCGAGGATGTAGTACTTGTTGATCCAGGGCGGGATGATCAGCAGCGGGGTCTTGTTCTGTTCCTTGGTGGTCGGCTCGTACTGGATCAGCTGGAACAGGTCGTTCTGGAACACCACCTTGCCCGGGGTGGCGGCCACGTTCTTGCCCGGCTCGAAGGCGCTGGTATCGGTCATGCGGATGCGCAGCTGGCCGTCCCCCGCCTCGATGTCGTGAAGCAGGTTGTTGAGGCCCTTGATCAGGTTCTGGCCGTGGCTCTTCACCGTCTCGCGGAACACTTCCGGGTTGGTAAAGGCGAAGTTGGACGGCGACAGGGCGTCGATGTACTGGCGGGTGTAGAAATTGACCTTCTTCTGGGTGTTGTCGTCCAGGCCCTCGACGTCGCACACCGTGTCGTGGATGTGGCGGGCGGCGATCAGGTAGGACTGCTTCATGAAGTCGAACAGGAAGTGCTGTTCCCAGTCCTCGTCGCGGAAGCGGTTGTCGCCCTTGGCCGGGCTGGCCACCGGCTGGGCGTTGACGCCCATCATGCGCAGCATGGAGCCCTGCCACAGGGAGAAGTAGTCCCACATCATGCCCATCTGGGCCTGGGCGATCTTGTAGGGGTTGGCCATCAGGCGGGCGGACAGGTCCATGAAGGCCCGGGCGATGCCCAGTTCGTCGGAGGGGGGGCTGACCCCTTCCTTGGCCTTCTTTTCCATGTAATGGGTCAGCAGCCGGGAGGCCCGTTGCGCCACCTCGGCATAGGACTTGGCGATTTCGGCGGGGTTGGGCAGGGGAGTGCTTTCGTTCTCGACTTGCTGCGACATCGGTGTCTCCTTGGTTTGGATCAGGTCTGGCGGCACTGCTGAAGAACGGTTGCCCCCGAGCGGATCAGGGGCGGCGGAAGCGGATCACGCCGTCGCCGCCGGCCTCGCGGCGCAGGCGACGGGCGTGCTCCAGGTAATTCAGGTGGGCGATGGCCTCGCTCATGGCGAACATCACCTGGTGCGAATCCAGCTCGCGCTTGAACAGCACCGGCAGCAGGTCGCCGGCGCTCCGGGGCTCGGTGCAGGCGGCCTCCACGTCGGCCAGGCGCTCGTCGTGGTGCTCGGCCAGGGCGGCGACCCGGTCGGCCAGGCCGTAGAACGGCCGGCCATGGGAGGGCAGCACCAGGGGATCGTCGCCCAGGGCACCGTAGCGGGCCACCGAGTCCAGGTATCGAGACAGGGAATCGGCGTCCGGCGTCACGGCGAACACGCTGACGTTGGTGGTTATACGCGGTAGGACCATATCCCCCGAAATTAATACGTCATGCTTACAGGAAAATAACGCCGCGTGTTCAGGCGCATGACCGTAACCGGTCACCACCTGCCATTCCGTGTCGCCGACGGCGATCCGGTCCCCGTCGATGAGCCGCTCGTAGCGCTGCGGCAGGGCCGGCACCCCCTTGGGATAGACCGCTCCCCGGGCCGCCAGCTTGGCGCAGCGCTCGTCGTCCAGCCCGTGCAGGCGGAAGAAGCTCACCATGTCGTCGGTGCCGTGGCCGGCGGCTTGGTGCCACACCGCGTGGGCGGTGAGGAACTCGCCGGCGGTCATCGCCAGGGGGGCGCCGGTGCGCTCCATCAGCCAGGCGGCGAGCCCCAGGTGGTCCGGGTGAAAGTGGGTGACGACGATCCGCTCCACCGGCTTGTCCAGCCCGGCCAGCAGGGTTTCCCAGGCGGCCTTGACCTCGGGGGTGGCGATGCCGGTGTCCACGATGGTCCAGCCGGTGGGGGATTCGAGCAGCCACAGGTTGATGTGGTCGAGGGCGAAGGGCAGGGGCATGCGCAGCCACCAGACGCCCGGGGCCACTTCGATGCGCTCGCCCGGGGCGGGCAGGTCGGGGAAGGGGTAGCGGGGTTGGCCGGCGGTTTCGCCGGAGGCGGCGGCAGCGGGTGCGGCGGTGGTCATGAAACGTCCGTGAATTGATGGAGGTTAGGGAAACTGACTACACTGGGGGATTGGGACGGCCGTCAGGCGGTCCTGCCCTCTGGGACGGGAAGTATCTCCGTCCATGCTCCGGGAATTGTGGAGCCGTGTTGTCTCTTTTCTTCGACTATAGCCCTCAAGGCCCGGGCCTGACCACAGGCAGCGCTTCGCCGCCCCGCTTCGCCACCCTGTTCCGGCCCGCCAGAATCCATGCCCACTACCCGCACCTACACCATCTCCGAGCTCGCCCGGGAGTTCGACATCACGCCCCGGACGATCCGCTACTACGAGGACCAGGGTCTGATCGCGCCGAGCCGGGAAGGACGCAACCGGGTCTATTCGCGGCGCGACCGCATCCGCCTCAAGCTGGCCCTGCGCGGCAAGCGCCTGGGCATCTCCCTGGCCGAGATCCGCGAGATGATCGACATGTACGACATCGGCCGCGGCGACGAGGTGCATCAGCTGGAACGTTTTCTCGACGTGCTGCAACGGCGCCGCGCCGCCCTGCTGCAACAGCGCGAGGACATCGAGGCGGTGCTCGGCGAGATCGATTCTTTCGAAACCCAGTGCCGCCAGATGCTCGCCAGCCACGAAGGGGCCGTGGCTGCGCCGGGCGCGTCGACCGCTTCGTCCGCCCCGGCGCTTCAGGAGCAGGCCCGGGCCAAGGCCTGAGCGCTTTGCGCGGCGGCTCGGTTGACGTTAACGTCAACGTCACGTAAAAACACGCCATCGCCCCCCGGCCAATCCGCCACCAGACTTCCGCCATGTCCGCTCCTCGCACCCCCTTCTATCCCGCCGACGCCGGGTTCGCCGGCCGGGTGCGCGCCAGCTTTGCCCGGCAGAAGGCCATGGCCCACCTGGGGGCCAGCCTGGCCGAAGTGGAAGCGGGGCGCTGCGTCATCCAGCTGCAGCACCGCGAGGAAGTGACCCAGCAGCACGGCTACATCCACGGCGGCGTGGTGGGCGCCATCGCCGACTCGGCCGCCGGCTACGCCGCCATGACCCTGACCCCGGCCGACGCCAGCGTGCTCACCGTGTCCTACACCCTGAACCTGATGGCACCCGCCGCTGGCGACCACATCGAGGCCCACGGCGAGGTGGTCCGGGCCGGCCGCACCCTGCTCGTCACCCGGGCCGACGTGTTCGCCTATAACGACGGGGAGGCCACCCTGTGCGCCACCCTGCAGCAAACCATCATGGCCCTGGCCAACCGGCCGGAGCGCTGAGGCGCCGGCCGCCGGAATCGCAAGATCGCAGCACCCCATATAAAACGACAATCCGGAGACAAACCATGCACATCCCTTCCCTCGATTTCGGCCTGGGCGAAACCCTGGACATGCTGCGCGACACGATCCGCGATTTCGCCGAAAAGGAGATCGCCCCCCGGGCCGCCGAGATCGACCGCAACAACGAATTCCCCGCCGACCTGTGGAAGAAGTTCGGCGACCTGGGCCTGCTCGGCATGACCGCCGAGGAGGAGTACGGCGGCACCGGCCTGGGCTATCTGGCCCACATCATTGCCATGGAGGAGCTGTCTCGCGCCTCCGCCTCGGTGGGCCTGTCCTACGGCGCCCACTCCAATCTGTGCGTCAACCAGATCCGCCGCAACGGCAACGCCGCCCAGAAGGCCAAGTACCTGCCCAAGCTGATCTCCGGCGACCACGTCGGCGCCCTGGCCATGTCCGAGCCCAACGCCGGCTCCGACGTGGTATCGATGAAGCTCAAGGCCGAGAAGAAGGGCGACCGCTACGTCCTCAACGGTTCCAAGATGTGGATCACCAACGGCGGCGACGCCGATACCCTGGTGGTGTACGCCAAGACCGACGTCAACGCCGGCGCCAAGGGCATGACCGCCTTCATCGTCGAAAAGGGCATGAAGGGGTTTAGCCACGGCACCCACCTGGACAAGCTGGGGATGCGCGGCTCGAACACCTTCCCCCTGTTCTTCGACGACTGCGAAGTGCCCGAGGAGAACGTGCTGGGCGGCATTGGCAACGGCACCAAGGTGCTGATGTCCGGCCTCGACTACGAGCGTGCCGTGCTGTCCGGTGGCCCCCTGGGCATCATGGCAGCCTGCATGGACACGGTAGTGCCCTACCTGCACGAACGTAAACAGTTCGGCCAGAGCATCGGCGAATTCCAGCTGATGCAGGGCAAGGTCGCCGACATGTACTCGGTGTGGTCCGCCGCCCGGGCCTACGCCTACGCCGTCGGCCGTGCCTGCGACCATGCCGATCACGCCCGCAGCCTGCGCAAGGACGCCGCCGGGGTGATCCTGTACACCGCCGAGAAGGCCACCTGGATGGCCGGCGAAGCCATCCAGGCCCTGGGCGGCGTCGGCTACACCAACGAATATCCCACCGGCCGCCTGTGGCGCGATGCCAAGCTCTACGAGATCGGCGCCGGGACCAGCGAGATCCGCCGCATGCTGATCGGCCGGGAGCTGTTCGCCGAGACCGCATGACCGAATCCGCCCGGGGGCCTCGCGGCGCCCGGGCCGGAGCATTTCAACCTAGGAGAGCACCATGTCTGACCCCATCGTCATCGTTTCTGTCGCCCGCACCCCCATGGGGGGCTTCCAGGGCGACTTCAACAGCCTGACCGCACCCCAGCTCGGCGCCACGGCCATCAAGGCCGCCGTGGAGCGGGCCGGTATCAAGCCGGAGCAGGTGGAAGAGGTGGTGTTCGGCAACGTGCTGCAAGCCGGCGTCGGCCAGGCCCCGGCCCGCCAGGCCGCCCTGGGCGCCGGCCTGTCCCTGGCCGCCGGCTGCACCACCATCCACAAGGTGTGCGGCTCCGCCCTCAAGGCGGTGATGATGGTCCACGACGGCCTGCTCGCCGGTTCCTACGAGATCGGCGTGGCCGGCGGCCAGGAATCCATGTCCAACGCCCCCTACCTGCTGCCCAAGGCCCGCGGCGGCTATCGCCTCGGCCACGGCCAGCTGCTCGACCACATGTTCTTCGACGGCCTGGAAGACGCCTACCAGAAGGGCCGCCTGATGGGCACCTTCGCCGAGGAATGCGCCGAGTCCTACGGCTTCACCCGGGCCGCCCAGGACGAGTTCGCCATCACCTCCACCACCCGGGCCCAGGCCGCCATTAAGGAAGGCAAGTTCAAGTGGGAAATCGCCCCCGTCACCATCGCCGGCAAGAAGGGCGACGTGGTGGTGGACCAGGACGAGCAGCCCCTGAAGGCCCAGATCGACAAGATCCCCGCCCTGAAGCCCGCCTTCAAGAAGGACGGCACCGTCACCGCCGCCAACTCCTCCTCCATCTCCGACGGCGCCGCCGCCCTGGTGCTGATGAAGGAATCCAAGGCCAAGGTCCTGGGCCTCACCCCCCTGGCCAAGATCGTCGGCCACACCACCCACGCCCAGGAACCCAACCTGTTCACCACCGCCCCGGTCTTCGCCATCGAGAAATTCCTGAAGAAGGCGGGCTGGAATGCTGCCGACGTGGACCTGTGGGAAATCAACGAAGCCTTCGCCGTGGTCACCATGGCCGCCATCCACGACCTCAAGCTCGATCCGGCCAAGGTCAACGTGCACGGTGGCGCCTGCGCCCTGGGCCACCCGATCGGCGCGTCCGGCGCCCGCATCCTGGTGACCCTGCTCGGCGCCCTCAAGCAGTACGGCAAGAAGAAGGGCGTTGCTTCCCTGTGCATCGGCGGCGGCGAGGCCGTGGCTGTCGGCGTGGAGATGCTGTAACGTGCGGACGGCCGGCGCACTCCCCATGGCGCACCTTGCGGTGCGCGGCATGGCGGGCGCCGGCCGTCCTCCCATCCGTCCCGCGAAAGCCCCCGTCTTGAATTCCCCGACCGCCACCGCCGGTAGCACTCGGCTCACCCCGGCCATCCTGGCCAAGCTCGTCGTCACCATGTTCTTCTGGGGCGGTACCTGGATCGCCGGCCGCGTCGTCGTCCAGGAAGTCCCGCCCCTGGCCGCCGCCTTCTGGCGCTTCCTCACCGCCGGCCTGGCCCTGGCCGCCGTGGCCGTGGTCAGCGAAGGCGGCCTGCCCAAACTGTCGCGCCAGGAGTGGCTGACCGTCACCCTGCTCGCCCTGTCCGGCATCGCCCTCTACAACTTCTGCTTTCTGTTCGGCCTCAAGCACATCGCCGCCGGCCGGGGCGCCCTGGTGGTGGCCCTCAACCCCGCCGTGGTGGCCCTGTCCGCCTGGTTGTTCTTCGGCGACCGGATGACCCC
This sequence comes from Oryzomicrobium sp., assembly GCF_036820405.1. Taxonomy (NCBI): domain Bacteria; kingdom Pseudomonadati; phylum Pseudomonadota; class Betaproteobacteria; order Rhodocyclales; family Rhodocyclaceae; genus Oryzomicrobium; species Oryzomicrobium sp. The sequence continues at coordinate 68,513 of NZ_DAISLS010000013.1, read as the reverse complement.
GCGCAAGGCCCTGGGCATCGTCCTGGCCATGGCCGGCTGCCTGCTGGTGATTGCCAACGGCCACCCCACCCGCCTGTTCGCCGGCGCCATCGGCCTGGGCGAGGTGCTGATCCTCGGCTGCGTCGTCTTCTGGGCCATCTACACCTTCATCGGCCGGCGCGCCACCGCCACCATGAGTGCCCTGGCCGCCACCGCCTACGCCAGCCTGATCGGCTGCGCCATGCTCGGCGCCGCCGCCGCCGTCAATGGCGACCTGGGCGTGCCCGACTACAGCCCGACCGCCTGGTCGGCGATCCTCTTCCTCGGCCTGCTCGGCACCGCCCTGTCCTTCACCTGGTACGCCGACGGCGTGCAGCGGGTGGGGCCGGCGCGTACCGCGGCCTTCATCAACCTGGTCCCCCTGTTCGCCGTGTTGCAGGGGGCCTGGCTGCTCGGCGAGCGGCTGTCCACCGCCGCCTACCTGGGCGGCGCCCTGACCATCGTCGGCGTGATGTTCACCACCGGCGTCCTGGGAGGCCGCCGCGTGTAGCCGCCGCAAGCAACGCCGTCCGGCGCTCCGCCACCTAAATAAAACCGGGGGCGCCGGATTTCAATCACAGGGAGCCGCCCGGCGGCTCCGGGGAGACGAGAACGTGGAGGAGACACCCATGCATCGCAACCACCCGCCCGGCGGCCTGCCCGCCGGCAGACGCGCGCAACCCGCGCGGAGGGCGCCATGACCGCGCCCCTGGACTTCTACTTCGATTTTTCCTCGCCCTACGGCTACCTGGCGGCGGAACGGATCGACGACCTGGCGGCCCGCCACGGCCGCAGCGTGGCCTGGCATCCGGTACTGCTCGGAGTGATCTTCCAGAAGACCGGCGCCGTGCCCCTGACCCAGGCGCCCATCAAGGGCCAGTACGTGCTGCGCGACTTCGCCCGTTCGGCCCGCTTCATGGGGCTGCCCTACCGCCAGCCGAGCCGCTTTCCGCTCGCCACCCAGGTCGCCGCCCGGGCTTTCTACTGGGCCTGGGATCAGGATCAAGCACGGGCCCGCGACTTCGGCCGGGCCCTGTTTCGCGCCCTGTTCGTGGATGACCGGGACATTTCCGACCCGGCTACCGTGCTGGCCATTGCCGCCGCCCAGGGGTTCGATCCCGCCGCCCTGGAAGCGGCCCTGGCCACCCCGGCCCTCAAGGACCGTCTCAAGCAGGAAGTCGAGGCGGCCCTGGCCCGGGGCGTGTGCGGGTCGCCCTACATCGTCGTGGATGGCGAACCTTTCCTCGGCGCCGACCGGCTGCCCCAGCTCGAACGCTGGCTGGCGGCGGGCCCCGGCGGTTTCTGACGGCCTTCCGGCCGCGGTTTCATCCCGAATCCAATCCAACCCAGCAGCGCATCTCCCGACGCACCGCGAGTGACGCCATGACCATACTGACAACCCAGCTCAATCCCCGCTCCCTGGACTTCCAGGCCAACGCCGAAGCCATGGGCACCCTGGTGTCCCACCTCCAGGACACCGTCAACCGCATTGCCCTGGGCGGCTCCGAATCCGCCCGGCAGAAGCACCTGGCCCGAGGCAAGCTGCTCCCCCGGGAGCGGGTGAACACCCTGGTGGACCCGGGCTCCCCCTTCCTGGAAATCGGCCAACTGGCCGCCTACGGCATGTACGGCGGTGCCGGCGAGAACTTTGAGGTGCCCGCCGCGTCGATGATCGCCGGCATCGGCCGCATCGAGGGCGTCGAATGCATGATCGTCGCCAACGACGCCACGGTGAAGGGCGGCACCTACTACCCCCTGACCGTGAAGAAGCACCTGCGCGCCCAGGAGATCGCCGAGCAGAACCATCTGCCCTGCGTCTATCTGGTGGATTCCGGCGGCGCCTTCCTGCCCCTGCAGGACGAGGTCTTCCCTGACCGGGACCATTTCGGCCGCATCTTCTACAACCAGGCCAACCTGTCGGCCAAGGGCATTCCCCAGGTCGCCGTGGTGATGGGCTCCTGCACCGCCGGCGGCGCCTACGTTCCGGCCATGAGCGACGAATCGGTGATCGTGCGCGAGCAGGGCACCATCTTCCTCGGCGGCCCGCCCCTGGTGAAGGCCGCCACCGGCGAGGTGGTGTCCGCCGAAGACCTGGGGGGCGCCGACGTGCATACCCGGGTTTCCGGGGTGGCCGACCACTTCGCCGAGAACGACGCCCACGCCCTGGCCATCGCCCGGCGCATCGTGCGCGACCTCAACTGGCAGAAGCGGCCGCCGGTGAGCCTGCTGCCGCCGCGCCCGCCCCGCTACGACGCCCGGGAGCTGTACGGGGTGATCCCCACCGATACCAAGAAGCCCTTCGACGTGCGCGAGATCATCGCCCGCATCGTGGACGGCTCCGAGTTCGACGAATTCAAGGCCCGCTACGGCACCACCATCGTCTGCGGATTTGCGCGCATCTTCGGCTATCCGGTGGGTATCGTCGCCAACAACGGCATCCTCTTCTCGGAATCGGCCCTCAAGGCCGCCCACTTCATCGAACTGTGCGCCCAGCGCGGCATCCCCCTGGTGTTCCTGCAGAACATCACCGGCTTCATGGTCGGGCGCAAGTACGAGAACGGCGGCATCGCCCGGGACGGGGCCAAGATGGTGACGGCAGTCGCCACCGCCAAGGTGCCCAAGTTCACCGTGGTCATCGGCGGGTCGTTCGGCGCCGGCAACTACGGCATGTGCGGCCGGGCCTACTCGCCCCGTTTCCTGTGGATGTGGCCCAACGCCCGCATCTCGGTGATGGGCGGCGAGCAGGCCGCAGGCGTTCTGGCCACGGTCAAGCGCGACGGCCTGGAGGCCGCCGGCAAGACCTGGAGCGCCGAGGACGAGGCCGCCTTCAAGGCGCCGATCCGCGACCAGTACGAAACCCAGGGCCACCCCTACTACGCCAGCGCCCGCCTGTGGGACGATGGGGTGATCGATCCGGCCGATACCCGCCGGGTCCTCGGCCTGGGCCTGTCGGCCGCCTTCAACGCCCCGGCGGAAGAAACCAAGTTCGGCATCTTCCGCATGTGACCCCCGCACGGATACGACCATGACCACCTACAACGCCATCCTGCTCGAAGTCGACGGCCCCGTCGGCATCCTCACCCTCAACCGGGGCGACCGGCACAACGCTTTCGACGAAACCCTGATCGCCGAGATCACCGCCGGCCTGAAAGAACTGGAAGCCAACCCCGCCGTGCGCGTGGTGGTGCTCTCCTCCACCGGCAAGAGCTTCTGCGCCGGGGCCGATCTCAACTGGATGCAGCGCGCCGCCGGCTACAGCCCGGAAGAGAACCTGCGCGACGCCCGCAACCTGGCCGAGCTGCTGCGCACCCTCAACGAACTGGCCAAGCCCACCGTGGCCCGGGTCCAGGGCCCGGCCTACGGCGGCGGCGTCGGCCTGGTGTCGGCCTGCGACGTGGCCATCGCCACCTTCGACGCCCAGTTCGCCCTGACCGAGGTCAAGCTCGGCCTGATCCCGGCGGTCATCAGCCCCTACGTCATCCAGGCTCTGGGCACCCGGGCGGCGCGCCGCTACATGCTCAGCGCCGAGCGCTTCTCCGCCTCCGAGGCCTACCGCCTCGGCCTGGTGCACGAGATCGTGCCCGACGAGGCGGCCCTGGACGACGCCGTCGGCGAGGTGGTGGAGGCCCTGCTCAACAACGGCCCCAACGCCCAGGCCGAGTGCAAGGCCCTGATCGCCGCCGTGGCCGACCGGGCCATCGACGCGGCCGTGATCGAGGACACCGCCCAGCGCATCACCCGGGTGCGGGCCTCGGACGAAGGCCGGGAGGGCATCGGCGCCTTCCTCGAAAAACGCAAACCCGCCTGGATCGCCTAACGCCACTCCGCACCATTTCGCCCGGAGGGCCGGCGCCCGCGTGGGCTGCCGGCCTGCTCCGCAAGGGGGACACATGTTCAGCAAGATTCTGATTGCCAACCGCGGCGAGATCGCTTGCCGCGTCATCAAGACCGCCCGCCGTCTCGGCGTGCGCACCGTCGCCGTTTATTCCGAGGCCGACGCCGGCGCCCGCCACGTGCGCCTGGCCGACGAGGCCGTGTGCATCGGCCCCGCCGCCGCCCGGGAATCCTACCTGGTGGCGGACAAGATACTGGCCGCGGCCCGGGCCACCGGCGCCCAGGCGATCCACCCGGGCTACGGCTTTCTCTCCGAGAACGCCGAGTTCGCCGACGCCTGCGCCGCCGCCGGGGTGGTGTTCATCGGCCCGCCGGCCGCCAGCATCCGCGCCATGGGCAGCAAGTCCGCCGCCAAGGCCCTCATGGAAAAGGCCGCCGTGCCCCTCACCCCGGGCTACCACGGCGACAACCAGGAGCCGGACTTCCTCAAGGCCCAGGCCGACGCCATCGGCTACCCGGTGCTGATCAAGGCAGCCGCCGGGGGCGGCGGCAAGGGCATGCGCCTGGTGGAAAAGGGCGAGGACTTCATCGCCGCCCTGGCCTCGTGCAAGCGCGAGGCCAGTTCTTCCTTCGGCAACGACCACGTGCTGGTCGAGAAATACATCACCCGGCCGCGCCACATCGAAATCCAGGTGTTCGGCGATACCCACGGCAACTGCGTGTACCTGTTCGAGCGCGACTGCTCGGTGCAGCGCCGCCACCAGAAGGTGCTGGAAGAGGCCCCCGCCCCGGGCATGACCCCGGAGCGCCGCCGCCAGATGGGCGAGGCCGCCGTGGCCGCCGCCCAGGCCGTGGGCTACGTCGGCGCCGGCACGGTGGAATTCATCGCCAACCAGGACGGCTCGTTCTACTTCATGGAGATGAACACCCGCCTCCAGGTGGAGCACCCGGTCACCGAAATGATCACCGGCCAGGACCTGGTCGAGTGGCAGCTGCGCGTCGCCTCCGGCGAACCCCTGCCCCTCAAGCAGGCTGACCTGGCGATCTACGGCCACGCCCTGGAAGCGCGCATCTACGCCGAGGACGCCGACCGGGGCTTCCTGCCCTCCACCGGCCGCCTGCTGCGCCTCGCGCCGCCGGCGGAAAGCCTCTACGTGCGCGTCGATACCGGGGTGGAAGAGGGCGACGAGATCACCCCCCACTACGACCCGATGGTGGCCAAGCTGATCGTCTGGGACGAGAACCGGGACGCCGCCCTGGCGCGCATGCGCCAGGCCCTGGCCGATTACCGGGTGGTCGGGGTGACCAGCAACATTCCCTTCCTCTCCCGCCTGGTGGCCTGCCCGGCCTTCGCCGGGGCCGACCTGGACACCGGCCTGATCGAGCGCCAGCGCGACTACCTGTTCCCGGGCGACGCCCCGTTGCCGGCTCTGGCCTTGCAAGTGGCCTCGGTGGCCGAGCTGCTGCGCGAACAGGCCCAGGCCGAGCAGGCGGCGAGCACCAGCGCCGACCCCTGGTCCCCCTGGGCGAGCCGGGACGGCTGGCGCATGAACCTGACCGGCCGGCGTACCCTTACCTGGAAGTCGGCGGGCAACGACACCGAAATCACCGTGGAGGTGGCCTACGGCAACGACAGCTGGACCCTCGCCCTGGCCGGCGAGGCCCCGGTGCTGGCCCGGGGCAAGTGCCTGGGCGGCGACCGCCTGGCGGTGGAGCTGGACGATCGGCGCCTGCTCGCCAGCGTGGTGGCGGTCAACGACACCCAGAGCGAACGGCGCCACGTCTTCCTCAACGGCAGCACCTTCATCCTGGAGCGCCACGACCCCCTGCACAAGGTGGAGGCCGGTGGCCATCAGGGCGGCGGCCTGACCGCCCCCATGCCGGGCAAGGTGGTGGCCCTGATCGCCACGCCGGGGCAGAAGGTCGAGGCCGGCGCGCCGCTGCTGATCCTGGAGGCGATGAAGATGGAGCACACCATCACCGCCCCCAAGGCCGGGGTGGTGAAGGCCTTCCGCTACGCCGCCGGCGACCAGGTCAGCGACGGCGCCGAACTGGTGGATTTCGAGGCGGCCTGAGCGCCCGGCCTAACCGCAGGCCGGCGGGGCGGGATGTCCCGTCCGCCGGCCGCGTCCTGCTAAGGAACACGACATGTCCCTCTCCCCGATGAACCTGCCCCAGCGCGTCAAGCTGGTGGACGTGGGCCCCCGCGACGGCTTGCAGAACGAAAAGCAGGTGGTTCCCACCGCGATCAAGGTGGAACTGATCGAGCGCCTGGCCGCCGCCGGGGTGCCGGCGGTGGAGGCCACCTCCTTCGTCTCGCCCAAGTGGGTGCCGCAGATGGCCGACAACGCCGCGGTGATGGGCGCCATCCGCAAGCAGCCCGGGGTCGCCTACCCGGTGCTCACCCCCAACCTGCAAGGTTTCGACGCGGCGGTGGAAGCGGGCTCCCAGGAAGTGGCGATCTTCGGCGCCGCCTCCGAATCGTTTTCGCAGAAGAACATCAACTGCTCCATCGCCGAGAGCCTGAAACGCTTCGAGCCGGTGGTGGCCGCCGCCAGCGCCCTGGACATCCCGGTGCGCGGCTACGTCTCCTGCGTGGTCGGCTGCCCCTACGAGGGCGCCATCGCCCCCGAGGCAGCGGCCCGGGTCGCCCGCACCCTGTTCGAGATGGGCTGCTACGAGGTTTCCCTGGGCGACACCATCGGCGTCGGCACCCCCCTGGCGGTGGCGCGCATGATCGAGGCCTGCACCGCCCACGTGCCGGTGGAAAAACTGGCCGGCCACTACCACGACACCTACGGCATGGCCGTGGCCAACATCCTGGCCTCGCTGCAACTGGGCATGAGCGTCTTCGACGCCTCGGTGGCCGGCCTAGGCGGCTGCCCCTATGCCAAGGGCGCCTCCGGCAACGTCGCCAGCGAGGACGTGGTCTACCTGCTGCACGGCCTGGGCATCGAAACCGGCATCGACCTGGACAAACTGGTGGATGCCGGCGCCTTCATCTCGGCGGCCCTGGGCCGGGAAACCGGTTCCAAGGTGGCCCGGGCGATCCTCGCCAAGCGCGGCTGAGGTCGCTGGAGGAAAATCGGGTACCCCGTGGAACCCCGCGCCAGTCGTGGCCTCCAAAGGAGCCTGCCTGAAGATCGGCCACTGGCGCGGCTCTCCAGGCAGGGGGCATGAAGATGCCCGTCCCGCCTTGGTCTTGGCCCCTCCCTGTTTTTTGCACTGCTGAAATGACCGTTCCTTCCCCCTGCATCAACGTCTGCGTCATGGACAAGGCCAGCGGCCTTTGCCAGGGCTGCCTGCGCACCCTGGACGAGATCGCCGCCTGGGGCCGCGCCAGTGACCCCCAGCGCCTGGCCATCCTCGATGCCGTGGCGGCGCGCCGCGCCGACCAGCCCAAGCCTTCCACCGCCTGGAGCCCGCAATGAGCAGCGATGACCTGTGCGTCGGCATCTGCATGATCGACCCGGACACCGGGGTATGCGAAGGCTGTGGCCGCACCTCGGACGAGATCTTCGGCATCCCCACCCCGCCGCCACCGGCGGAGCCGAACAAGACCGTGCCCCTGCCCGAAAACGTCCAGGCCGAAGTCGGCGCCGGGAGCGACTGATGGGGGCCGCCGAGCGCATTGCCGCGGTCCTGCCCGATTCCCTGCAACTGCTCGAACGGGGCTGGCTGTCGTCCAACAACATCCTCGCCTTCGACGGCGAAGTCGCCACCCTGATCGACAGCGGCTACGTCAGCCACGCCGCCCAGACCGTGGCCCTGGTGGAACGGGCCCTGGCCGGCCGCACCCTGGCCCGGGTGATCAACACCCACTCCCATTCCGACCACATCGGCGGCAACGCCGCCCTCAACGCCGCCTTCGGCTGTGAGCTGGTGGTGCCCGAGGGCCTGGCCGCCACCATCGCCGAGTGGGACGAGGACGCTCTGCTGCTCTCGCCTCTGGGCCAATCCGCCGCCCGCTTCCAGCACCACGCCACCTACGGCCCGGGCGACTGCTTCGTCCTCGGCGAGCTGGAATGGCAGGCCCTGGCCGTGCCCGGCCACGACATGGACGCCCTGGCCCTGTACAACCCGGACGAGCGCCTGCTCATTTCCGGCGACGCCCTGTGGGAGGACGGCTTCGGCGTGATCTTCGCCGAGGTGCTCGGCACCGCCGACGGCCTGGCCGCCACCCGCGCCACCCTGGACATGCTCGGGCGCCTGGCCATCGACGCCGTGCTGCCCGGCCACGGCCCGGCCTTCGGCGCGGTGGACGCGGCCCTGGAGCGGGCCTACCGCAAGCTCGCCGGCTTCGAGGCCAGCCTGGACCGGCTGGCGCGCCACGCCATCAAGGTCATCGTCGCCTTCGTCATGCTCGAAAAGCGCCGCATCAAGCGCGCCGACCTCACCGAATTCCTCGCCGGCCTGTCCTTCGTCACCAGCGTCAACGCCCGCTACCTGGGCCTGGACGACGACGCCCTGGCCGACTGGCTGGTGCACGACCTGACCCGGGCCGGCGCCCTGCGCGAGGAAGAGGGCTGGCTGACGGCGGGCTAGGACCGGCCCGCCTCTCCCGTAGCAGCCCGGTGCTACCCGGCGCCGCCGGCCCCGTGGAGAATGGCCGGACGGGCCGGGCGGGGCAACCTCCCCGGCCTCCACCCCCCGGCGCCCGTCACGGGCGCCCCTGCGAGGACACGAGGAGACATCGATGGCTGCCAAGAAAATCCTGATGCTGGTCGGCGATTACGCCGAAGACTACGAAACCATGGTGCCTTTCCAGGCCCTCACCATGGTCGGCCACACGGTGCATGCCGCTTGCCCGGGCAAGAAGGCCGGCGAGAGCGTGCGCACCGCCATCCACGACTTCGAGGGTGACCAGACCTACAGCGAGAAGCCGGGCCACAACTTCACCCTCAACGCCACCTTCGACACCCTGCGCGCCGAGAACTACGACGCCCTGCTAATCCCGGGCGGCCGGGCGCCGGAATACCTGCGCCTCAATCCCCAGGTGATCGCCGCCGTGCAGCACTTCGCCCAGGCTAACAAGCCCATCGCCGCGGTCTGCCACGGCGCCCAACTGCTTGCTGCCGCCGGGGTGATCCAGGGCCGCACCTGTAGCGCCTATCCGGCCTGCGGCCCGGAGGTGCGTTTGGCTGGCGGCACCTACGCCGACATTCCGGTGGACCAGGCCCACACCGACGGCAACCTGGTCACCGCCCCCGCCTGGCCCGCCCATCCGGCCTGGCTGGCCCAGTTCCTGGCGGTGCTGGGCACCCGCATCAGCCTGTGATGCTGTGATCCGCTGCTAGGCTGGCGCGGGCCGAACCAGGGCGGCGGAGCGCTGTCCATCGATCGGTCCGGCCCGCCGGTCGGACCCGGGGGCCACGCCCCGCAGCCGCTTCGCCCCCTTGCCTATTTGCCCCTTGCAGGAGCCGCCCATGTGCCAGGTCTACGTCCGTGCCGACCCGATCCTCTATGAATCCCGGTCCCGTTCCCTGCGCATCCACGGGGTGGTGACCACCCTGCGCCTGGAAAACCTGTTCTGGGACACCCTGGCGGAAATGGCCGCTGCCGAGGGCGTCACCACCAACCAGCTGATCGCCACCCTGCACGACGAGGTGACGGCCTACCGGGGCGAGGTGGACAACTTCGCCTCGTTCCTGCGCGTCACCTGCATGCGCTACCGGCAGTTGCAGGGCGAGTCGGCGGCGTCCGGCCGCCAGGCGGCGCCCGACGGCACTGGCCCTGTGCCGGCCCCCCTCGTACTGGTGGGCGGCGCGGGCTAGACGGCAAGTCCGCCGCCGGGCCTGCGTGGTTCTGGCGCGTTGCTGGCCCGCCGATTCAGCGGGCCGGTTCGCAGCGGATGTCCGGATTGGTTGCCGCCATCGCCAGGCAGCGCTGATTCTCCCGCGCGGTGTTGATCGCCTGCTGGTTCTTTCCGGGAGGCACCGCGCCGCCCGTGCTGCCCGAATTGCTCGGCCGCGCAGGCGCCTGCCGGACGTCGAAGGCGATTGCCGCGAAGACCTTGTCCTGTTCCGGCCAGTGGTAGAACACCGCATAGCTGCCGGCGGGCAGGCGCCAGGTGTCGATCTGGTCCCAGAAGCTGCCGTCGCTGAAAATGCCCCGCTGGCGGCTGTCGGTTTGCAGCCGTTGCGTCTGGCTGTTCATGAGCATGACGTTGAAGGTCCGCCCCGCCATTTCGGGAAAGCCCCCCTCGGCCCGGATGGTCCAGGCGCCGGCGCTGTCCTGGTACACACGGCAGGCCAGGCCGGCGCAGCGGATGTCACGCAACTGCGAGCCCCGGGCCACTCCGTCGCCTGCCACCTCGGTATCGCCGAGGGACTGCCAGCGCCATGCTTTCGGGTTGGTGCCCTGGACCGCCGTGCTGTTTACCGGCGTGGCGCTGCGTGGCGTCACGGCCGGCGCGGATATGGGGGGCGGCCGCTCGCTGGCGGAACGGGGCAGGACGGGATCGGCGTTGCGGGGGGCGATGCCCTGGGCCCAGGCCTGGCCGGCAAGCATGGCGAGGGCGACGCAGAGGGTGAGCGGAGCGGCGTTCATGGCGGGCTTTCGCGAAGTGGGAACGCGGCAGGCTAACCCAATGGCATTGGGCCGGCAATGCGCCAGGCGCAAGCATTCACGGCGTCGCCAGGCAGGTGTCCATGCTCTGCGGCCCGACCTGCCCGGATGTGGCCCTCCGAAGGGTTCAGCTCGCCTGCCAGGCCGGTGGGCGATAGCCTTCCTCGCTCATGCCGGCCGCCAGCTCGTAGCGGTTGCGGCCCTCGGACTTGGCTACGTACATGGCCAGGTCGGCCTGTTCGAGCAGGCCGTCCACCTGGTCCGCGTCCCCGGGCATGAAGGCCACGCCGATGCTGGCGGTGACCTGGAGGCTGCCGCCGGGCACCAGCCCGCCGGGGATGGGGATCGGCTGGGCGATCTGCTCGAGGATCTTGTCGGCCAGTTGGGCGCCGTCGCTGTGGCTGAACATGCCCGGCAGGCCGATGATGAATTCGTCGTTGCCCGGGCGGGCGATGAAGTCGGTGGTGCGGGTGCAGGTCTTGAGGCGGCGCGCCACTTCCTGCAACACCAGGTCGCCGGGCTTGTGGCCGTAGCGGTCGTTGACCGGCTTGAAGCCGTCCAGGTCGATGACCATCAGGGCCAGTTCCTGGTGGCGGTGGCTGCCGTCCGGGCCGAAGCGGGCCAGGCGCCGTTCCAGGCCGTGGCGGTTGAGCAGCCCCGTGAGGGGGTCGCTCTGGGCCATGTCCAGGGCGGCGTGGCGCTCGCGGCGCAGCAGGTAGACCCGGTAGGCCAGGGCGATCGAGAACAGCAGCATTTCCAGGGCGGTGGCGATCTGGAAGCTGTGGTTGAGCAGGGTGCTGGCGGAGAGGTAGCCCAGGTTGCGCATCACGATCAGGGCGCTGCACGCCATGGGCAGGAGCTGGGCGGCGAGGAAGATGCGCGCCGGCAGGCTGCCGCGGACGACGCAGATGATGCTGGCCAGGGTGGTCAGGCCGATGGTCAGGCCGGCCAAGTACATGGTCAGGCGGTTGGCCAGGGGGTAGAAGCCGATCAGGCTGAACAGGATCAGGGCGGCGCAGGCGCCGACGATGGCCGACAGGGGACGGACGATCAGGGGCACCGTCTGGCGCAGGTTGAGGAAGGACTGCTGCCACAGCACCAGGGCGATCAGGTAGGCGCAGGGGATCAGGTTGTGCTGCTGGTCCGCCAGCCAGGGGAAGTTCGGCCACAGGTATTGCAGGGTGTGGCCGTTCAGTTCGGCCACGATCAGCAGGGCGAAGAACGCGCAGGCCACGTAGTGGTAGAAGGTGCGGTCGCGCAGCAGGGTACCGATGAAGGCGTTGTAGAACAGCATCGCCAGCATCAGCCCGTAGTAGAGGCCGAACAGCAGGGCCTCTTCCCGGGCGTGCTCCTGGAAGGCGTGTTCTTCCCAGACCACCAGGGGCACCGCCAGGCTGTCGGCGGTGGCCACCCGCAGGTACAGGGTGTGGGTGCCGTGGCCGGGTTCCAGGTGCAGGGGGAAGAGGAAGTTGCGGTAGGGCAGGGGCCAGCTGGCGAACGGCATGTGGTCCCCGACCCGCTGCTCCACCAGGCTGCCGTCGGCCCGGGGCGTGTACAGGCGCACGTCGTCCAGATAGGGGTAAGGCAGTTCGAGCAGCCAGTTGCGCGGCAGGCCGTCCTGGGTGAGGGTGAAGCGCAGCCAGTAGACGTCGGTGCTGTAGCCGAAGCCGCCGGTGCCGGTGAGGGGTTTGAAGCGGGCGCTGTTGGCGCGGGCCTCCTGGGGGCTGAGACGGCCGCCTGGGTCCACCAGCATGCTCAGGTGCCCGGTGAGGGACTGGCCCAGGGAGGCGTATTCCAGCACCAGGTCGGCCCGGGCCGGGGCGGCGGCCAGCAGGGTCCACAGCACGGCGAACAGGGCCAGGCCGGCGCGGCACAGCCGGGCGAGCGGGCACGGCGAATCGGCCTGGGATCGCCGCCAGGCCAGCGGGAGCGGGGACCTCACCGCGCCAGGGCCCGTTCCGCCAGGCGCACCCAGTAGGTGACGCCCAGGGCCAGGACCTCGTCGTTGAAGTCGTAGTGGGGGCTGTGCAGGGTGCAGGCCCCGGCGGTGATGCCGTGGGCGGCGTGGGCATCGCCCTGGATGCCGTTGCCCAGCCAGACGTAGCAGCCGGGCTTGACCGCCAGCATGTAGGCGAAGTCCTCGGCGCCCATGGAGGGCAGGGCGTCGACGATCACCCGGTCGGCGCCGCACACTTCGGCGGCCACGTCGCGGCACAGGGCGGCCTCGGCGGCGCTGTTGACCGTGGGCGGGTAGCGGTGGTCGAACCAGACGCTGGCCTGGGCGCCGTGGGCGGCGGCCACGCCCTTGCACAGGCGCTCGATGGCGGTTTCGATCTGCTCCTGCACCGCCGGCTTGAAGCTGCGGATGGTGCCGCGCAGCACCACTTCCTCGGGGATCACGTTCCAGGCCTCGCCGGCGTGGATCTGGGTCACCGACACCACCCCGGCCTCGCAGGGGTGCAGGGTGCGCGACACCACGGTTTGCAGGGCCTGGACCAGTTCGGCGGCGGCGACGATGGGGTCGCTGCCCAGGTGGGGCATGGCGGCGTGGCAGCCGTGGCCGCGCATCTTGATCTCGAAGGCGCAGGTGCCGGCCATCACCGGGCCGGGCATCACCGCCATCTGCCCGACCGGAACGCCGGGCCAGTTGTGCAGGCCGTACACCGCCTCCATGGGGAACTGTTCGAACAGCCCTTCCTCCACCATCACCTTGGCGCCGCCCTCGGCCTCCTCCGCGGGCTGGAAGATGCAGTACACCGTGCCGTCGAAGTTGCGATGCTCGGCCAGCCAGCGGGCGGCGCCGAGCAGCATGGCGGTGTGGCCGTCGTGGCCGCAGGCGTGCATCTTGCCCGGGTGGCGGGAGCGGTGGCCGAACTCGTTGAGCTCCTGGAGGGGCAGGGCGTCCATGTCGGCGCGCAGGCCTATGGCCCGGTCCGAGGTGCCGGCGCGGATGGCCGCCACCACCCCGGTCTTGGCCAGGCCGCGATGCACTTCCAGACCGTAGCGGACCAGCTTGGCGGCGACCTGGTCGCTGGTGCGCTGCTCGTCGAAAGCCAGTTCGGGATGGGCGTGGATGTCGCGGCGGAACGCAGTCAGTTCGGCCAGGAAGGGAAGGTCCAGGGGGCGCATGGTAAAGCCTCGGCGTGCTGAGTGTGCGGCGGACGGCATGACGTCCGGGCAGGGCTGGTCGACGTTCCATTATGCCGCGTCTTTCGGTCGTGCAGCGCATCCGGTAAAGTGGCCCCATGCACCTCGTCCTGATCAGCGGCCTGTCCGGCTCGGGCAAGTCCATCGCCCTGAACGTCCTCGAAGACGCCGGCTACTTCTGCGTCGATAACCTGCCCACCTCCCTGCTCCCCGCCCTGGTCGAGCAGCTCGAGGCGAGCGGCTACCAGCGCGTCGCCGCGGCGGTGGACGTGCGCGCCGGCGCCAGCCTGGAGGCGCTGCCGGGCATCCTGGCGGAACTGCGCCCGCGCATGGACCTGCGCTTCCTGTTCCTCAATGCCAAGGACGACACCCTGGTCAAGCGCTTCTCCGAGACGCGCCGCCGCCATCCCCTGGCCCGGGACGGCCGGGCGCTGCTCGAAGCCATCCGCGAGGAGCGGGAGCGCCTTGCCGACATCGCCGACCTGGGCCACCACATCGACACCTCGGACCTCAAACCGGCGGTGCTGCGCGAGTGGGTCAAGCAGTTCGTCTCGATGGACCCGGATGCCGGGCTGACCCTGCTCTTCCAGTCCTTCGGCTTCAAGCACGGCCTGCCCCAGGACGCCGACCTGGTGTTCGACGTGCGCTGCCTGCCCAACCCCTACTACGATCCGACCCTGCGCCCCCTGACCGGCCTCGACCAGCCGGTGATCGACTTCCTGGCGGCGATCCCCGACGTGGCGGCCATGGCCGAGGACATCCGCGCCTTCGTCGCCCGCTGGCTGCCCGCCTACATCCGCGACAACCGTTCCTACCTGACCGTGGCCATCGGCTGCACCGGCGGCCAGCACCGTTCCGTCTACATGAGCGAATGGCTGGCTCGCCACTTCCGTGCCCACGGCGCCCTGGCCGGCGCCCCCGCGGCGCCCGCCGTGCCCCGGGTACTGGTGCGCCACCGCGAACTGAGCGGCGTGCCGGCCGCTGCCAGCTGAGGCCGCCGGCGTGGCCCGCAGCACCCTTGCCGCGCTTTCCGCGGCGACGGCCTACCCCTGGCACCGCCTGGTCCGCCCCGGCGACTGGCTGGTGCTGGCCGGTGGCGTCGTCCTAACCGCCGCCAGCGCCGCCCTGTTCTGGCAGCAGGGCGCCGCCGAGCGTGCCGTGGTGCGCCAGGAAGGGCAGGTGGTGGCCGAGCTGGCCCTGACCGTGCCGCGCACCCTGGACGTGGCCGGCCCCTTGGGCACCACGGTGATCGCCGTCGAGCACGGCCGCGCCCGGGTGATGTCCGATCCCGGCCCGCGCCAGCTATGCGTGCGCCAGGGCTGGCTGGCCCGTCCCGGCGAAATGGCCCTGTGCGCCCCCAACCGGGTCAGCCTGACCATCGCCGGCGGCAAGGGCGCCTACGACACCCTGGCCTACTGATCCCATGGCCTCGCCTTCGCCCGGCACCGTCGCCATTCCCCTCGGCCCCGAGGACTACCGCATCGCCCGGCTGGCGGCGGCGGCCATCGGCCTGGCCCTGGTGGACGCGGTGATTCCCTCGCCGCTGCCCGGGGTCAAACCGGGGCTGGCCAACATCGTCACCCTGGTGGTGCTGGTCCGCTACGGCTGGGGCGCAGCGGCCTGGGTGAGCGGCCTGCGGGTGGTGGCCGGCAGCCTGCTGCTCGGCCAGTTCCTCGCCCCGGGGTTCTTTCTCGCCGCCGCCGGCGCCCTGGCCAGCCTGCTGGTGCTGGCGCCGGTGGCGCGCCTGCCGCGGCGCTGGTTCGGCCCGGTGACGGCCTCGGTGCTGGCCGCCCTGGCCCACATCGGCGGCCAGTTGCTGCTCGCCCGGCTGTGGCTGATCCCCCACGACGGCCTGTGGGTGCTGCTGCCGGTGTTTTCCGCGGCGGCCCTGTTCTTCGGCACCATCAACGGCCTGATCGCCGCCAGGTTGCTGGCCGAGGCCGACGCCGGCCCCACGCCTCCGCCTTCTCCGGAAAAATCATGAATACCGCCAAGACCGTCTGCCTGGCCTTCACCGGCGCCTCGGGCCTGCCCTACGGGGTGCGCCTGCTCGAATGCCTGCTCGCTGCCGGCTGCCGCGTGCAGCTGCTCTATTCGTCGGTGGCCCAGGTGGTGGCCCGTCAGGAGATGGACCTGGAATTGCCGGGCCGGCCCAAGGAGGCGGAAGCCTTCTTCCGCCAGCGCTTCGCCGCCCTGCCCGGTACCCTGGAGGTGTACGGTCGGGAGGAATGGTTCGCCCCGGTGGCCTCCGGCTCCAATCCGCCGGACGCCATGGTGGTGTGCCCGTGCACCATGGGCACCCTGGCCTCGATCGCCGCCGGCCTGGCCGACAACCTGATCGAGCGGGCCGCCGACGTGGCCCTGAAGGAGCGCCGGCCCCTGATCCTGGTGCCCCGGGAAACGCCGTTCTCGACCCTGCACCTGGAGAACATGCTGCGCCTGTCCCGGGCCGGGGCGGTGATCCTGCCGCCCAACCCTGGCTTCTACCACCATCCGCAGACGGTGCAGGATGTGGTGGATTTCGTCGTCGCCCGCATCCTCGACCACCTGGCGGTGCCCCACACCCTGATGCGCCGCTGGGGCGAGGAGGCGTGATGGGGCTGGGCGACTGGCTCAAGCGCCATCTGGGTGACGGCTCGGCGACGGAAACGGCGCTGCCCGAAACCCTGGACATTCCCCTCTTTCCCCTGGGCACCGTGCTGTTTCCCGGCGGGGTGCTCGGGCTGAAGATCTTCGAGGCCCGCTACCTGGACATGGCCGCCGCCTGCCTGCGCGAGGACGTGCCCTTCGGCGTTTGCCTGATCGCCGAGGGCAAGGACACCGGTACCCCGGCGGTGCCCCACCCGGTGGGCACCCTGGCCCGCCTGACCCGCTGCGACATGGAGCAGCCGGGCATCCTGCTCGCCTCGGCCCAGGGCGGGCGGCGCTTTCGCATCGTCGAGCGGCGCATCGAGGCCAACGGCCTGCAACGGGCCCGGGTCGAGCTGCTCGCCGAGCCGCCCGCCGCCGCCGTGCCCGAGGCCCTGGCCGGACTGGCGCCCCTGGCCCGGCGCATCGCCGCCGACCTGGGTGTAGAAAAAATGCCTCCGCCCCACGATTTCGCCGACGCCCTGTGGCTCGGCTACCGCCTCGCCGAGGCGATGCCGGTGCAGCCCCTGGCCAAGCAGAAGCTGCTGGAACTGGACGATCCCCTGTCCCGGCTGGAAATCCTGCATACCTACCTGGCCCAGCGGGGCTTGGTGCAATGACGCAATGACGATGTGGTCGAAAAGCCGGACCGCCGCCCGGGCGGTGCGGCTGGTCGCCGTGTTCTGCCTGGGCGAGGTGCTGACCATGTCCGGCTTCGCCCTGGTGCCGGTGCTGCTGCCCCGCTTCACCGCCGAATGGGGCCTGTCGGCCACCGAGGGCGGCTGGCTGGGTGGGGTGTTCTTCCTCGGCTACGTGGCCGCCGTGCCGGTGCTGGTGGCCGCCACCGACAAGCGCGACGCCCGCCGCGTCTACCTCGGCGCTACCCTGGTGAGCGGCGCCTCCCTGCTGCTCTTCGCCCTGTGGGCCCGGGACTTCGTTCTCGCCCTGCTGTGCTGGATGGGTGCGGGCCTGGGCCTGGCCGGCACCTACATGCCCGGCCTGCGCGCCCTCACCGACCGGCTCGACCCCGCCCACCAGTCCCGCGGCACCGCCTTCTACACCGCCACCTTCGGCGTCGGCGCCGGCCTCTCTTACCTGCTCGCCGAAGGCGCCCAGCGCCTCTTCGACTGGCCCTGGCTGTTCGCCATCGCCGGCGGCGCGGTGCTGGCCGCCGGCGCCCTGGTGGCCTGGGGCGCGGGACCCCGTCCGCAACCCCAGGCCGGAGCACCGGACAAGGCAGTGCCGGGGGCGGCCCAGGACGACGGCTGGCGCGGCGTGCTGCGTGACCGGCGCATCCTGGCCTACTGCGGCGGCTACCTGGGCCACAACTGGGAACTGTTCGGCTTTCGCGCCTGGCTGGTCAGCTACCTGGGCTGGCTGCATGCCGCCGAGCCCTCGGCCCTCACCGCCATGCCCGGCGTGGCGGCGGCAGTGGCCACCTTCTGCGCCGTGCCGGCCAGCATCCTCGGCAACGAAGGGGCGCACCGCTGGGGGCGGCAGCGCTGGTTGGCCCGGGTGATGCCTCTTTCGGCCCTGGTGGCCTTGGTGGTGGCCGGCTTCGGTGGCGCGGGCCTTGGCGTGGGGAGCGGCGCCGGCATGGGCGGTACCCTGACCGTGGTGGTGCTGGTGGCCTACGCCGCCACCATGAGCCTGGATTCGGCGGCCCTGACCGCCGGGCTGATCACCGGCACCGACCCGGGGCGGCGCGGCAAGGCCCTGGCGCTCTATTCCTGCCTCGGCTTTCTCGGCGCCTTCATCGGCCCGGTGGCCTTCGGCATGGCCCTCGACGCCTTCGGCCGGGACCACCCGGCGGGCTGGGCCGGGGGCTTCGTCACCCTGGCCCTGGCGGTGCTGCTCGGCTGGGCTGCCCTGGTACGCCGGCCCTTGGCCTGATTGGGGCCGTTGGCGGTTGCCCGCAGCGGGGAGGCATTGGACACGCTGCACCAGGCCCGTACCAGGCACGCATCGGGTTAATCCCGGGCACATCCTGGGCAGGCTAGGGGAGCGCGTCGAGCGCTTGTTAGCGGCGATACATTAATAAAATTAATGTATCGGGCTGGGCGAAAAGCGAAGGTCCGCGCCAGTCGCCGAGTTTGACGGTGCGGCCAAAAAAATACATGAAGAAAATTAATGGATCGACGCCGTCGCCGCGTCAGCCCGCCAGCCCCGGCGGCAGGCCGTCCAGGTCGCGCAGCAGCTTGCGCAGGGGCGCCGGCAGGGCGGCCGCGGCGGTGTCGCGCCAGTCGATCCAGGTCGCCGCAGCATCCCCGGAATCCGCCGCCAGCCGGCCGCTACGGCTGACCCGGCAGAGCAGCGGGGTGATGTGCAGGCGGAAGTGGCTGAAGGTGTGGGGAAAGGGCGCCAGGGTCTGCTGCTTTTCCAGGCGGCAGCCGTAGCGCGCCAGGGTTTCCTCCAGCCGGGCGGCGTCGTCGATTTCCGGCAGGGCCAAGAGGCCGCCCCAGATGCCCGTGGGCGGGCGCCGTTCCACCAGCAGTTGCGGCCCGTCGCTGATCACCAGGCAGATGGTGTGGCGCTCGGGCAGCGTCTTGGCCGGCTTGGCCTCGGGCAGCTCGTCCTGGCGCCCCTCGCGCCGGGCGACGCAGATGTCGTGCATCGGGCACAGGGCGCAGGTGGGGCGGCGACGGGCGCACAGGGAGGCGCCCAGGTCCATGATGCCCTGGGTGTAGGCCTCGATCTCGCCAGGCTCATCGCAAGCCGGCAGCAGGGAATCGGCCAGCTGCCACAGGCCCTTTTCCACCTTGGGCGCACCGGGAAAGCCGGCCACGCCGAAGCAGCGGGTCAGTACCCGCTTGACGTTGCCGTCCAGGATGGCGCCCCGGTGGCCGTAGGCGAAGGCGGCGATGGCCGCCGCCGTGGAACGGCCGATGCCGGGCAGCTCGGCGATCTGCGCCGGGTCCCGGGGAAAGGCGCCGCCGTGGTCGCGCACCACCGCCACGGCGCAGGCATGCAGGTTGCGCGCCCGGGCATAGTAGCCGAGGCCCGCCCACAGCTCCAGCACCCGCTCCAGGGGCGCCGCCGCCAGGTCGGCGATGGTCGGGAAGGCCTCCAGGAAGCGTCCGTAGTAGGGGATGACGGTGGCCACCTGGGTCTGCTGCAGCATGATCTCGGACAGCCAGATGCGGTAGGCGTCCCGGGTGTTCTGCCAGGGCAGGTCGTGGCGGCCGTGGCGCCGCTGCCAGGCGATCAGGCGGTCGGAAAAGTCGGGCATGAAATGGGCGGAGCGCCGCAGCGGGCGCCCCGGTGGTGTGGGGAAAACGTTTAGGCCTTGACCGGCTTGACCCGGCTGGCGGTCAGCTTGGCCCGTTCCCGGGCCTGGTCGATGTCGCTGCCGGTGGCCACGGCCACGCCCATGCGGCGCTTCTTGAAGCTTTCCGGCTTGCCGAACAGGCGCAGGTCCGAGTCCGGCACTTGCAGGGCCTCGGCGACGCCCTCGAAGGCGATGCCTTTTTCTTCCATGCCGCCGTAGATCACCGCCGAGGCGCCGGGGGCGCGTAGGCTGGCGTCCACCGGCAGGCCGAGGATGGCCCGGGCGTGCAGTTCGAATTCGGACAGGCGCTGGCTGGCCAGGGTGACCAGGCCGGTGTCGTGGGGGCGTGGGCTGACTTCGGAGAACCACACCTCGTCGCCGCGGATGAACAGCTCGACGCCGAAGATGCCGCGGCCGCCCAGGTTGGCGGTGACCTTTTCGGCGATCTCCCGGGACTTGGCC
Source organism: Oryzomicrobium sp. (assembly GCF_036820405.1). Lineage (NCBI taxonomy): Bacteria > Pseudomonadati > Pseudomonadota > Betaproteobacteria > Rhodocyclales > Rhodocyclaceae > Oryzomicrobium > Oryzomicrobium sp. Next base: position 48,589 of record NZ_DAISLS010000013.1, on the reverse strand, counting down.
TTGGCGGCGGCGCTCATCGGCTGGGGTTGCCAGGATTCCACGTAGTCGCCGTCCACCTGGATGTGGCCGATCGGCTCGCAGAAATAGGTTTCCACCTGGCCCGAGGCACCCACGGCGCGCACGGTCAGCTGGGTGATCTCGTAGTCGAACTTGATGAAGCCCTCGACGATGATGCGCGCCTGCTTCACCCGGCCGCCGGCCTGGGCGTAGTCCCAGGCCTTGGCCACGTCGTCCGGGCCTTTCACCAGGGACTGGCCCTTGCCCGAGGAGGACATCACCGGCTTGATCACGCAGGGATAGCCGATGCCCGGCTGGCCGTCCGTGCCGTCGATGGCGGCCTGGAGTTCGGCCTGGGAGTCGGCGAAGCGGTAGGGGGAGGTGGGCAGGCCCAGCTCCTCGGCGGCCAGGCGGCGGATGCCTTCCCGGTTCATGGTCAGCTTGGCGGCCCGGGCGGTGGGGATCACCTCGGCCAGGCCTTCGGCCTCGATCTCCACCAGGGTGTCGGTGGCGATGGCCTCGATCTCGGGCACCACCAGGTGGGGCTTTTCCAGCTCGATCAGGCGACGCAGGGCGGCGCCGTCGGTCATGGAGATGACGTGGGCGCGGTGCGCCACCTGCATGCCCGGGGCGTTTTCGTAGCGGTCCACGGCGATTACTTCGACCCCGAGGCGCTGCAAGGCGATGATCACTTCCTTACCCAGCTCGCCGGCGCCGAGCAGCATGACGCGCAGGGCGGAGGGGGATAGGGGGGTGCCGGGGCGCAGGGTCGAAGGGGCGGGCATGGCGGGTCTCCGTGGCAGGGCAGAATGATGGGCGGCGCCGATGGTAGCACGGCCTTTTCCCCGTTTTTCCGCTTCGCCGGGCCGCCCCGCTACGCCACGCCAGATCGCGCCCGGCCCGGGCGTGGGCCGGTGCCGGGGGCGGACTGATGTAAAATCGCGCCTTTTGCCCGCGCCGTCATCATGACCCTCCGTTCCGCCACCGACAGCCTGGCCGACGCTCCCCCGTTCGATTCGCGGGAACTCCGGGATACCTTGGGGCGTTTCGCCACCGGCGTTACCGTGGTGACCACCCTGGACCCCAACGGGGTGGCGATCGGCCTGACGGTCAGCTCGTTCAACTCGGTATCCCTGGAGCCGCCGCTCGTCCTGTGGAGCCTGTCGGCCGATTCCCCCAGCCGGGAAGCCTTCGAATCCGCCCACTACTACGCGATCAACGTGCTGGCGGCGGACCAGGCCGGCGTGTCCAACCAGTTCGCCTCGCGCCTGGCCGACAAGTTCGACGGCGTGGACTGGCGTCCCGGCGCCGGCGGCGCACCCCTGCTGTCGGGCTGCTGCGCCTGGTTCGAGGTGAGGAACACCCAGCGCGTTCCCGGCGGCGACCACCTCATCTTCATCGGCGAAGTGGTCGGCATCGACCGGGACCCCTCCCGGGCCCCCCTGCTGTTCCACGACGGCCGCTACCGCCACCTCGGCGACGTCTCCCAATAAGACAAACAGGCGCGAAAATGCATTGACAGATCGTTTTCGCTTTTTTTATAATCTTGCGCTCACTTGGGGGTCGGTAGCTCAGTCGGTAGAGCAGCGGACTTTTAATCCGTTGGTCGAGAGTTCGAATCTCTCCCGACCCACCAATGACCACTTGGTAGTTGCGGCAATGGCGAGTTAGACTTCGCAAGCGCAGTAAAAACTGGGTCGTTAGCTCAGCTGGTAGAGCAGCGGACTCTTAATCCGTAGGTCGAAAGTTCGAATCTTTCACGGCCCACCAGTTTTAGAAAACCCCAGCCTCCGGGCTGGGGTTTTTGCTTTTCGGCGTGGCGATTCATGCACTTTTGCCGGGATTGCCCACGTTCCATGAAAAACCCCGCCGAAGCGGGGTTTTTTTGCGATTGGCCCAGTGCGCTCAGTGGATCACCATGTGGGTGAAGGGCGGCACGTAGGCCTGGAGGGTGACCAGGATGCCGACCAGGCAGGCCAGGGCTATGGAGTGGAAGAACACGTAGCGCAGGATGTCGCCCTCGTGGTGGAACCAGCGGGTCGCCGTGGAGGCCACCACGATCGACTGGGCGTCGATCATCTTGCCCATCACGCCCCCCGAGCTGTTGGCCGCGCCCATCAGGTTGGGCGAGACGCCGATCTGGTCCGCCGCCACCTTCTGCATGCCGCCGAACAGCACGTTGGAGGCCGTGTCCGAGCCGGTCAGCGCCACCCCCAGCCAGCCCATCAGGGTACCGAAGAAGGGATAGAGCACGCCGGTCTGGGCGAAGGCCAGGCCCAGGGTAGTGTCCAGCCCCGAGTAGCGGGTCAGGGTGCCCAGGGCCAGCATCAGCACGATGGTCAGCAGGGAGAACTTGACCAGCCACAGGGTCCGTCCGTAGCTGGCGATCAACTGGAACGGGTTGTACTTCATCACCAGCCCGCCGACCAGGGCCGCGACGAAGATGCCGGTGCCGGTGGCCGAGAGCAGGTTGAAGATGTAGACGGCCCCTTCCTTGGTCGGCTTGGTCACCACCGGCGGCATCTTCTCGATCAGCTGGTGCAGCCCGTCGATGGGGAACTTGGGCGCGTACAGGCCGTTGAGGAAGTCCTTCACCGGCGGCAGGCCCCAGATGAAGACGAACACGGTGAGGATCACCCAGGGGGTCCAGGCGCGCACCACGTCGGCGGTGGGATGCTTGACCGGCTTGCTGGCTTCCTGGCCCGGGTCGCTGTCCTCGTGGCCCCGGAGCGAGGTCTTGGTCCAGATTTGCTTGGGCTGCCAGACCTTGAGGAAGAGCACCAGGCAGGTCATCGACACCAGGGCGGCGATCACGTCCACCAGCTCGGGGCCGAAGAAGTTGGACACCAGGTACTGGGGAATGGCGAAGCTCACCCCGGTGACCAGGATCGCCGGCCAGATGCCCATCATGCCGCGCCGCCCGGCGAAGGCCCAGATCAGCCAGAACGGCACCATCAGCGAGAAGAACGGCAACTGGCGGCCGACCATGGCCGAGATGGCCATCACGTCGTAGTTGTGCACCTTGGCCAGGGTGATGATCGGCGTACCCAGGGCGCCGTAGGCCACCGGTGCGGTGTTGGCGATCAGGGACAGGCCCGAGGCGGCCAGGGGCGAGAAGCCCAGGCCGATGAGGATCGCCGCGGTCACCGCCACCGGGGTGCCGAAGCCGGCCGCGCCCTCGAAGAAGGCGCCGAAGGCGAAGGCGATCAGCAGCAGTTGCAGGCGCCGGTCCTCGGTGATGCCGGCGATGGAGTCCTGGAGGATCTTGAACGAGCCGTTCTGCTCGGTCAGCTGGTGCAGGAAGATGATGTTGAGCACGATCCAGCCGATCGGCAGCAAACCGGTCAGACCGCCGAGCAGGGCCGCCTTGCCGGCCATCTCGGAGGGCATGCCGAAGGCGACGATGGCGATGACGATGGCGCTGACCAGGCCGGCGCCGGCGGCCACGTGGGCCTTCAGATGCAGGAAGCCGAGGCCGACCAGCATCACCACCACCGGAATGGCAGCCAGGGCCGTCGAGACGACCATGCTGCCGAAGGGATCGTAGATTTGTTGCCAGACCATGGGTACTCCTCTCCTTTGATGTCTTCCCCGGTGTTCTGATGGCGGCCCGTGGCTCGGGGATCGCGTCAATCGGCGGGTCGCAGGTGAGGGCGGATGCGGCTGCCCGTGGCCGGGCAACTTGTAAGACAACTTGCGCCGGCTGTGACGAGTATAGCGATTTGCGTAACCAAGTGTACTAATCGTAATTTTGTCGCCGTGGCGGGGCGGAACGGCCCGTAGAAACGCCGAGGCCCGTCTTCCGTCATGGACGGAAGGCGGGCCTCGGCGCGGGTGCTGGCGGAGAGGGGCGGCGCTTAGGGTTTGGCGGCCGGAATCGGGCTGGCGATGATGGCGTCGGCCAACTGGCCCAGGGTGGCGGCCAGGGCGGCCACGGCGCCGCTGCGCTCGGACCCGGCGGCGGGGGTGATGTAGCGGCCCCGCTGCCAGGGCGCGTTGCCGAGCTGCCAGCGGGCTTCGAGCACGGCGCTGCCGTCCGGGGCGTTGTCGAAGCGCAGCACCTCGACGCGCAGGGGCAGGGCGTCGGCTGTGACGATGCCGTTGCCCAGGCCGCTACGGTAGACCCGGCGGTCGCCCAGGCGCTCGATCAGGGCCTGGCCCAGAGCGCGGGTGACGCCGTCGTCCAGGGGTTCGGCCCAGCGGGTGGTGTCCAGGTAGCGGATCTCGCTGTCGTCCTGGCGGATCGCCATGGCCGGCCGGGACAGGTAGTCCGGCAGGCGCACCGGCAGCAGGCGCAGGGCCGGGTAGCTGGCCGGGACGGTGGGCGCGGTGGCCGTGGCCGTGGGCGGGGCGGGCAGGACGTAGAAGCGCGAGGGCGGCGTGGCGCCGCAGCCGGCCTGGAGCAGGACGGCCAGGCCGAGGGCGGGGATGGTGAGCGCGGTGCGGGCGCTGAACGGGGCGCGGCGGCGGGTCATTGGGTCTCTCCGGTGGTGGCCTTGCCCCGGAGCAGGGCTTCCGGGTGGCGGTCCAGGGTGTCGGCCAGGTTCTGCACGTTGCGGGCCATGGCGCGCATGTCGCGCAGGGTGCGCTGCAACTGGTCCAGGGTGGCCGAATCGTCGCCGGTCAGGGCATTCACGTTGTGGGCGGCGGTGCTCAGGTCCTTGAGGGTGCCGCGCAGTTGGCGCACCGTTTCCGAATCCGGGCTGGTCAGAGCGTTCACGTTGTCCAGGGCGGCGGCGGCCTTGTCGGCGGCCTTTTCCAGGGAGGCCAGGGTGGCGTCGCTGCGCTTGAGCAGCGCTGGGGTGCCGCTGCGCAGCTGGTCGCTGAGGTTTTCCAGGTTGGTCGAGGTGCGCGCCAGGCTTTCGATGGTGTGGCGCAGGTCCGGGGAGTTGAGCAGCTGGCTCAGGGATTTCATGCCCTGGGTGAATTCGCCGATCACCTGGTCCAGGGGCTGGCGGCTCAGTTCGTTGGAGATGGCCTGGAGGGGCGAGGGGGCGGTCGGAATCTCCTGCATCTCCGGGTGCAGGCCCAGAACCCGGCCTTCCTTGCTCGGGTTGAAGTCGAGCTGGACCATCAGCTGGCCGGTGAGCAGGCTCTGCAAGTCGAGCTGGGCGCGCAGGCCCCGGGAGACGAGCCGGTCGAAGTCGGCGTCGATGGCGTCGTGCTCGCTCTTGTAGAAGGGGTTGATGGTCTGGTCGGCGGTGAATTCGGCGATCACCGGGATCACCAGGGAATGGGAGGCCGGGTCGGTCTCGATGCCGATCTTCTGCACCGTGCCCACCCGCACGCCGCGGAACACCACCGGGGCGCCCACTTGCAGGCCGTAGACCGAGCCGTCGAAGTACATGATGGCCTTGCGTGTCTTCTTGAAGGCGTTGCCGCTGCCGAGAACGAGGATGGCGGCCACCAGCAGGGCCAGGGCGCCGGTGACGAAGATGCCGATCAGGGTGGGGTTGGCGCGTTTGCTCATGGGGCTTCCCGGTTCATGAAGGCGCGGACCGCGGGATTGTCGGAATGGGCGAGGTCGCGGGGACTGCCCTGGGCGATCAAGGTCCGGGTCTGGTTGTCGAGGAAGAGGGCGTCGTCGGCGATGGCGAAGACGCTGGGCAGTTCGTGGGTGACGATCACCACCGTGGTGCCCAGGCTGTCGCGCAGCTCCAGGATCAGGTCGTCGAGACGGCGCGAACTGATCGGGTCGAGGCCGGCGGAGGGCTCGTCGATGAAGAGGATTTCCGGGTCCAGGGCCATGGCCCGGGCCAGGGCGGCACGCTTGACCATGCCGCCGGAGATTTCCGAGGGATAGTAGTCCTCGAAGCCTTCCAGCCCGGTCAGGGCCAGCTTGAAGCGGGCTACCGCCCGGGCGTCGGCCGGAGACAGGTCGGTGTACTCGCCCAGGGGCAGCAGCACGTTCTCGATCAGGGTCAGGGAGCTCCACAGGGCGCCCAGCTGGAACATCACCCCGAAGCGGCGCAGCAGGGCTTCCCGCTCCCGGTCCGGCGTCGCCCACAGGTCCTGGCCTTGCAGCAGCACCCGGCCCTTGGCCGGCGCTTCCAGGCCGATCAGGTGGCGCATCAGGGTGCTCTTGCCGCAGCCGCTGCCGCCCATGATGGCGCAGATGCTGCCGGCGGCGATGGTGAAGTTGAGGTCGCGCTGGATCACCCGTTCACCGTAGGCCATGGTCAGGTCGCGCACCTCGATCGGCGGCGGGGCGGCGGGAGCGATGTCCGGGGTCGGCACAACCACGTCAGATCCCCAGTTTCTGGAAGACGATGGTGGTCAGGGAGGCGGCCACCACGATGAACAGGATGCTGGTGACCACTGCCGAGGTGGTGGCCTCGCCCACCGCCTGGGCGCTGCGCCCGCATTGCAGGCCGCGCACGCAGCCGGCCAGGGCCACCAGGGAGCCGTACAGGGTGCCTTTGAAGAGGCCCACGGCCATGTGGGTCAGGGTCAAGGCGGCGAGGGTCTGGTGGTAGTACTCGAAAGCGCCGATGTCGAAGATGGTGAGGGCCACCAGGGCGCCGCCCAGCACCCCCACCAGCCCGGCGTAGAGGGTGAGCAGGGGCATCATCACGACCAGGGCGAGGAGCCGGGGCAGCACCAGGAACTCCACCGGCGGGATGCCCCAGGTGCGGAAGGCGTCGATCTCCTGGTTGACCTGCATGGTGCCGAGCTGGGCGGCGAAGGCCGCGCCGCTGCGCCCGGCCACCACGATGCCGGTCATCAGGGCGGCGATCTCGCGCACCATGCCAATGCCCACCAGGTCGGCGATGTAGATCTGGGCGCCGAACATGGCCAGCTGCTGGGCGCCCATGTAGGCCAGGATCAGGCCCACCAGCAGGCTGATCAGTGTGACGATGGGAAAGGCCTGGGGCCCCACTTCCTGGACCACCCACCAGAAGTCGCTGCGGCGCATGCGCGCCCGGCCGCCCAGGAAGGCGCCCAGGGCCAGGATGATTTCGCCCAGGTAGCGCAGGAACTCGCGGCCGTCGGCGAGCCGGTCCAGGGTGGATTGGCCGATGCGGCGGAAGAAGTTGTCCGGCGGCGGCGTGCGCTTGTCCGGCGGGACGCTGGCGCCGGCCAGGGCCACCAGGCGGGCGGCGCCCGAGGGTAGGGCGGCCAGGTCGAGGACGATGCCCGGGGCCAGGGCGTCGGCCAGTTCGCGCAGCAAGGCGGGCAGGGTGCCGTCCCAGGGGCCCAGGGCGCTGCCGTCCACCGCCAGGGTGCCGCCGCCGGGCAGGGCGCTCCGGGCGGCCTGAATGATGGCGGCCGGGGCGGGCCGGGCCTGGTCGCGGCGCCAGGCGCCGCCAAGGGCCAGCCGGGCGCCGCCGGGGCTGGCGTCGATGGCGAAACGGGGCGGTGGCAAAAGCGGATCGGTCACGTTGCGGCGCAGCAGGAAAACCAAGCAGCGATTATGGGCGATGCCGGCGTAATGACAAGTCCGGGCGTAAAAAAACCGGCGGCCCCTTGCGGAGCCGCCGGTCGTGCGGAGAGCGGGCGCGCCGGTTTAGCGGCGGCCGGCGTCCACCACCGCCAGGGCGGTCATGTTCACCAGGCGCCGCACGGTGGCGGTGGAGGTGAGCACGTGCACCGGGCGGGCGGCACCGAGCAGGATGGGGCCGATGGTCACGCCTTCACCGCCGGTCATCTTGAGCAGGTTGTAGGAGATGTTGGCGGCGTCCAGGTTGGGCATCACCAGCACGTTAGCCTCGCCCTTGAGGGGGGATTCCGGATCGGACTGGTGGCGGATTTCCTCGGACAGGGCGGAGTCGCCGTGCATTTCACCGTCGACTTCCAGCTCCGGGGCCTTGGCCCGCACCAGCTCCAGGGCGGCGGCCATCTTGCGCGCCGAGGCGGACTGGGAGGAGCCGTAGTTGGAGTGGGAGAGCAGGGCGACCTTGGGCGTCAGGCCAAAGCTCTTCACTGCCTCGGCGGCCATCAGGGCGATGTCGGCGATCTGGGCGGCGTCCGGGGTCTCGTTGACGTGGGTGTCGCACAGGAACAGGGAGCGGCCCGGCAGCAGCAGGTGGTTCATGGCGGCCAGGGTGTCGTGGCCCGGGGCCTTGCCGATCACCTCGTCCACCTGACGCAGATGGTGGGCGAAGCGGCCGGACACGCCGCAGATCAGGCCGTCGGCGTAGCCGAGCTTGACCAGCATGGCGCCGATGATGGTGTTGTCGGCGCGCAGCCGCATCTTGGCGATGTCGATGGTCACGCCGTGACGCTTCATCATCTGATGGTAGGCGCTCCAGCATTCCTTGTAGCGGTCGTCGTAGTTCGGGTTGACCACTTCGAAGTGCTCGCCGGCCTTGAGCTTGGAACCGATCTTTTGCAGGCGGGCCTCGATCACCTCGGGGCGGCCCACCAGGATCGGCTTGGCCAGGCGCTCTTCGAGCACCACCTGGACGGCGCGCAGCACGCGTTCATCCTCGCCCTCGGCGTAGACGATGCGCTGCACCGGGCCCTGCTTGGCGGCCAGGAACACGGCGCGCATGCCCACGCCGGTGTGGGTGTTGAATTCCTTGAGCTTGTCCCGGTAGGCGGCCATGTCGGGGATGGGCCGGGTGGCGACGCCGGAATCCACGGCGGCCTGGGCCACGGCAGGGGCGATGATCGAGATCAGGCGCGGGTCGAAGGGTTTAGGAATCAGGTATTCCGGGCCGAAGGCGAGCTGCTGGCCGGGGTAGGCCAGGGCCACTTCGTCGCTGATCTCTTCCTGGGCCAGGGCGGCGATGGCCTTGACGCAGGCCAGCTTCATCTCTTCGGTGATGCGCTTGGCGCCCACGTCCAGGGCACCGCGGAAGATGAAGGGGAAGCACAGGACGTTGTTGACCTGGTTGGCGTAGTCGGAGCGGCCGGTGGCGATGATCGCGTCCGGGCGCACTTCCTTGGCCAGCTCCGGCATGATTTCCGGGGTCGGGTTGGCCAGGGCGAAGACCAGCGGGTCCTTGGCCATCTGCTTGACCATCTCGGGCTTGAGCACGCCGGCGGCGGACAGGCCGAGGAAGATGTCGGCGCCGACGATGGCGTCGCCCAGGGTGCGGGCGGCGGTTTCCTGGGCGTAGCGGGCCTTGGTCGCCTCCATGTTGGCGTCGCGGCCGACATAGATGACGCCCTTGGAGTCGCAGACGGTGACGTTCTCGCGCTTGATGCCCAGTTCGCACCACAGGTTGAGGCAGGAGATGGCGGCGGCGCCGGCGCCGGAGCAGACCACCTTGACGCTGCCCACGTCCTTGCCGATGACCTTGAGGCCGTTGAGCATGGCCGCGGCGGAGATGATGGCGGTGCCGTGCTGGTCGTCGTGGAAGACGGGGATGGACATGCGCTCCTTGAGCTTCTCTTCGATGTAGAAGCACTCGGGGGCCTTGATGTCCTCCAGGTTGATGCCGCCCAGGGTCGGTTCCAGGGCAGCGATCATGTCGATCAGCTTGTCCGGGTCGTTCTCGGAGATTTCGATGTCGAAGACGTCGATGCCGGCGAATTTCTTGAACAGGCAGCCCTTGCCTTCCATCACCGGCTTGGCGGCCAGGGGGCCGATATTGCCCAGGCCGAGCACGGCGGTGCCGTTGGTGACCACGCCCACCAGGTTGCCGCGGGAGGTCATTTCATCGACGGCGCCCGGATTGGCGACGATTTCTTCGCAGGCGTAGGCCACGCCGGGCGAGTAGGCCAGGGCCAGGTCGCGCTGGTTGGTCAGGCCCTTGGTCGGGCGCACCGCGATCTTGCCCGGGGTCGGCAGGCGGTGGTATTCGAGGGCGGCCTCGCGCAGGTCACGCTCCATCGGTCCCTTCTTTTCCATGGTGTCTCCTCGTTGGGGAGCCTCCGGGCCCGGGCCGGGAGGGGGCGGCGGGCGGCTGCGGAGGCAAGAAGAAAAAGGGCTCGATTATCCTCCTCCCCCTTGCGGCTGCAAAGTCCGGCCCCGCGCCCCGCTTTCCGGCCGGCCGGCAGCCAGTCGCCGAAGGGCTGCCGGCCCGGTGTGGCGGGCAATTCGGCATATTTTGATTATCGTCATGCTGCGGCTACACTTCGCCGTTCAAAATTTGCCCGTCGCCCCGGCCGTTGCGGGGATCGACGCCACCGCGGAGCGCCGCTTTGCCGCCCGGCCCGCCCTCCGCTCTGCCACTCTCCCTGCCCTTGCCGCAGTCTGCCCTGCCCCTCCGCCCATGCTCGAAGTGACCAACCTGGAATGCGCCCGCGGCGACCGCCGCCTGTTCGCCGGGGTCGGCTTTCGGCTCGACGCGGGGGAATTGCTCCATGTTTCCGGCCACAACGGCGCGGGCAAGACCACTCTGCTGCGCACCCTGGTGGGCCTGACCCAGCCGGTGGACGGCGAGATCCGCTGGCAGGGTGCCCCGGTGGCCAAGCTGGGCGAGGACTACCGGGGTCAGCTCGCTTACCTGGGCCACGGCAACGGCATCAAGGAAGAACTGACTCCCCTGGAGAACCTGGCCGTCTCGGCCCGCGTCGCCGGCCTGGCCGCCGACGAGGAACGGGATTTCCAGGCCCTGGGCGAGGTGGGCCTGGCGAGCCGCGCCGACCTGCCCTGCCGAGTGCTGTCCCAGGGGCAGAAGCGCCGCGTCGCCCTGGCCCGGCTGATCCGCGACCGGCGCCCCCTGTGGGTACTCGACGAACCCTTCGTCGCTCTGGATGTGGCGGCGGTGGCCTGGCTGGCCGAACGGATCGGCGCCCACGTGGCCGGCGGCGGCCTGGCGGTGCTGACCACGCACCAGCCGGTCACCGTGCCCGGCCCTACCGTGCGCGGCCTGTGGCTGGGGGAGCGCGGCGATGCTTGAGGTAATACTGGCCGTCGTCCGCCGCGACCTGAAACTGGCCTGGCGCCGCCAGGCCGACATCGGCGCCGCCCTGTTCTTCTTCGTCATCGTCGCCAGCCTGTTCCCCCTGGGGGTCGGGCCGGAACCGGACCTGCTGCGCAAGCTGTCCCCCGGCGTGCTGTGGGTCGGCGCTCTCTTGTCCACCCTGCTCACCCTGCCGCGCCTGTTTGCCGACGATTTCCGCGACGGCAGCCTGGAGCAACTGATGCTCGCTCCCCAGCCCCTCGGCCTGGTGGTGCTCGGCAAGGTGATCGCCCACTGGCTGGTGGCCGGCCTACCCCTGGCCCTGGTGGCTCCGGTGCTCGGCCTGCAATTCGACCTGCCCGGCGACGCCCTGGCGGTGCTGACCCTGTCGATCGCCCTGGGCACCCCGGCCCTGTCCGGCATCGGCGCCATCGGCGCCGCCCTGACCCTGGGGCTGCGCGGCGGCGCGGTGCTGCTGTCTCTGCTGATCCTGCCTCTTTATGTGCCGGTGCTGATCTTTGGCGCCGGGGCGGTGGACGCCACCCTGACCGGCCTGGGGCCCCAGGCCCACCTGTCGCTGCTGGCGGCGCTCACCGTGGCCGGCCTGTGTTTCGCCCCCTTCGCCGCTGCGGCGGGGCTGCGGATCGCGGTAGACTGATATGCTTCGCCATGAATAAGTCAGTGGTTACTCACTTTTCTTGCAACGCCAATCATGCAACGGGCTGCCCATGAGCAACCTTAACCTCTTCCACTACGCCGCTCCGGCCACCTTCTACCCCCTGGCCGGCCGCCTGCGTCCCCTGTTCGTCGCCCTGGCGATCCTGTTCGGCGCCGCCGGGCTGTGGCTCGGCCTGTTCGTCGCCCCCACCGACTTCCAGCAGGGCGAGGGCTATCGCATCATCTTCGTGCACGTGCCGGCCTCGTGGATGAGCATGTTCATCTACTGCGCGATGGCCTTCTGGGGCGCCATGAACCTGGTCTTCAACACCCGCCTGTCGGGCATGATGGCCCAGGCCCTGGCCCCCACCGGCGCCCTGTTCGCCTTCCTGTCGCTGTGGACCGGTGCCCTGTGGGGCAAGCCGATGTGGGGCACCTGGTGGGTGTGGGATGCGCGCCTCACCTCGGAACTGGTCCTGTTCTTCCTCTACGTCGGCTACATGGCCCTGGTGGCCTCCATCGACGACCCGCGCCGCGCCGACAAGGCCGGGGCGGTGCTGCTGCTGGTGGGAGTGGTGAACATCCCGATCATCTATTTCTCGGTGCAGTGGTGGAGCACCCTGCACCAGGGAGCCTCGATCTCCATGACCAAGGCGCCGTCGATGGCCCACACCATGCTGTGGGGCATGCTGCTGATGGCCCTGTCGTTCTGGATGTACACCATCGCCGTGGCCTTCGCCCGGGTGCGCGCCATCATTCTCGACCGGGAACGCCATACCGACTGGGTGCGCGCCCTGGTCCGCCAGGCCTGAGCAGGAGGAACTCACGCATGCACTGGAACAGCGCCAGCGAATTTTTTGCCATGGGCGGCTACGCCCTCTACGTCTGGGGCTCCCTCGGGGTGACCGCCCTGGCCCTGGTGGTGGAGCCGATCCTGGTGGCCCGCCGCCGTCTCAACGTGGTCAACCGGCTCAAGCGCGAACTGCGCGCCGAGGAGCTGGAGACCACCGCCGCAAGGAAGTCCGCATGAAGTCCCGTCACAAACGTCTCGCCCTGATCGTTGGCGGCCTGGCCGCCCTCGGCGTCGCCGCCACCCTGGTGCTCAACGCCTTCAACAGCAACCTGGTGTTCTTCTTCTCGCCCACCGACGTGGCTGCCGGCAAGGCCCCCCAGGGCAAGACCTTCCGCATCGGCGGCATGGTCGAGAAGGGCTCGGTGCAGCGCGAGGCCGACGGCGTCACCGTGCGCTTCGTCGTCACCGACACTGAGAAGACCCTGCCGGTGGCCTACAAGGGCATCCTTCCCGACCTGTTCCAGGAGGGCAAGGGCGTGGTCGCCCAGGGCAAGCTCGAAGGCGAGCGCTTCGTCGCCTCCGAAGTCTTGGCCAAGCACGACGAGAACTACATGCCGCCGGAGGCCGCCAAGGCCGTCTCCGACGCCCACGCCCGGGCCGCCGCCAACAAGGCCGAGGGCGACGGGGCGGCGCCGTTACCGACTGGTACGCCCGCCGCTGCCACGGCCAAGTAAGCTCCCGTTGTTTTGCCTGCGGGGCGCCTGCCGCTCCGCCGCCTCCGCCCTGATGCCGCCGGTTCCTCCGGCGGCGGTATTTCCGGACAGCGCCTCATGATCCCCGAAATCGGCCATCTCGCCCTCATCCTCGCCGCCCTGGTGGCGCTCGTCCAAGGGGTGCTGCCCCTGATCGGCGCCCAGCGCGGCAGCCCCGCCTGGATCGCCCTGGCCCGGCCTGCGGCCCAGACCCACGCCCTGCTGTTGATCGTCTCGTTCGGCTGCCTCACCGCCGCCTTCCTGCAGAACGATTTCTCGGTGCTCTACGTGGCCCAGCACGGCAACTCGCTGCTGCCGGTGCAGTACAAGGTCGCCGCGGTGTGGGGCGGCCACGAAGGCTCCCTGTTGCTGTGGGTACTGCTGCTCTCCCTGTGGGCCCTGGCGGTGTCGGTGTTCTCGCGCCAGCTGCCGGACGCCATGGTGGCCCGGGTGCTGGCGGTGCTCGGCCTGGTGTCCCTGGGCCTGCTGCTGTTCATCCTGTTCACCTCCAACCCCTTCGAGCGCCTGCTGCCCGGCGCCGAGGAAGGCCGCGACCTGAACCCGCTGTTGCAGGACCCGGGCCTGGTCTTCCACCCGCCCATGCTGTACATGGGCTACGTCGGCTTCTCGGTGGCCTTCGCCTTCGCCATCGCCGCCCTCATCTCCGGCAAGCTCGACGCCGCCTGGGCCCGCTGGTCGCGCCCCTGGACCGCCGCCGCCTGGATCTTCCTCACCCTGGGCATCGCATTGGGCTCCTGGTGGGCCTACTACGAACTGGGCTGGGGCGGCTGGTGGTTCTGGGACCCGGTGGAAAACGCTTCCTTCATGCCCTGGCTGGTGGGCACCGCCCTGATCCACTCCCTGGCGGTGACCGAGAAGCGCGGCAGCTTCAAGAACTGGACGGTGATCCTGGCCATCGCCGCCTTCTCCCTGTCCCTGCTCGGCACCTTCCTGGTCCGCTCCGGGGTGCTGACCTCGGTGCACGCCTTCGCCACCGACCCCAAGCGCGGCATCTTCATCCTCTTCCTGCTCGTCCTGGTGGTCGGTACCTCCCTGGCCCTGTTCGCCTGGCGTGCCCCCAAGGTTGGCCTGGGCGGCCGCTTCGCCCTGGTGTCCCGGGAATCCCTGCTGCTCACCAACAACGTGCTGCTGGCGGTGGCCTGCGCCACCGTGCTGCTCGGCACCCTCTACCCCCTGGCCATCGACGCCCTGGGCGCCGGCAAGCTGTCGGTGGGCCCCCCCTACTTCAACGCCGTGTTCGTGCCCCTGATGGTGCCGGTGGTGTTCCTCATGGGCGTCGGCCCCTTCGCCCGCTGGAAGCAGGCCAGCCTCAAGGAACTGGCCCGTCTGCTGCGCTGGGCCTTCGCTGCCGCCGTAGTGGCCGGGGTGGCCCTGCCCTTCATCTACGGCAAGTTCACCCCGCTGATCGGCCTGGGTCTGCTGCTGGCCGTGTGGGTGCTGATCACCGCGGTCATGAACATCGTCGAACGGGTGCAGGCCACCCGGGGCGGCGATTCCTTCGCCGCTACCCTGCGCCGTCAGCCCCGCTCGTTCATGGGCATGCACCTGGCCCACCTGGGGGTGGCGGCGTTCATCGTCGGCGTGACCATGGTCAAGGGCTTCGAGACCGAACGCGACGTGAAGATGGAGCCGGGCGACACGGTGTCCGTGGGCGGCTACGACTTCCGCTTCATCGGTGTGCGCGAGGAAAAGGGCCCCAACTACGTGGCCTTGGCCGGCGACGTGGAACTGTCCCGCGACGGCAAGGTGCTGCGCCACCTCAACCCGCAGAAGCGCAACTACTTCTCCTCGGCCATGCCCATGACCGAGGCCGCCATCGATACCGGCTTCACCCGGGACGTGTACGTCTCCCTGGGCGAACCCATCGACAAGAACCAGCCCGAGGGCGCCTGGGCGGTGCGGGTGTACCACAAGCCCTTCGTGGACTGGATCTGGTGGGGCTGCCTGATGATGGCCGCCGGCGGCCTGCTCGCCGCCTCCGACCGGCGCTACCGGGTGCGCGCCAAGCGCGGCGCCGAGGCCGAGGCGGCCCTGGCGCCCCAGGCCTGATCCGTCCTTTTCCCGTCACGAACCTTCGCCACGACTCTTTTCAACGCCATGAACAAATTCCTCTGGCCCCTCGTCGGCTTCCTCGCCCTGGTCGGCTTCCTCGCCGCCGGGCTGGTCATCAAGGGCAACCGGGGCGAGGGCGGCGGGCAGGAAATCCTGCCTTCCCAGTTCCTCGACAAACCCGCCCCGGCCTTCGTCCTGCCGCTGCTGCACGAATCGGGCAAGACCTTCACCCCGGCCGACATGAAGGGCAAGGTCTGGCTGCTCAACTTCTGGGGCAGCTGGTGCCCGGCCTGCAAGGACGAGCACCCGGTGCTGGTGGAGTTCGCCAAGCAGGGCGTGGTGCCCATCGTCGGCGTCGATTTCACCCTGGAGAAGGGCGCCGAGGACACCGAGCGGGAACGGGCCAAAATCTGGCTGGAAAAGCTCGGCAACCCCTACGCCGTGACCGTCTTCGACGGCCGCGGCAAGTCGTCCATCGACTACGGCGTCTATGGCGCCCCGGAAACCTTCCTGATCGACAAGAACGGGGTGATCCGCCTCAAGCACGTCGGCCCGGTGTCCCCCGAGGTGATCGCCACCAAGTTGATGCCGGCCATCCGGGAGCTGTCCAAGTGAGCCCGCGCAACCTGAACTTGGGTCTGAGGCCGAGTCCCGCCGCCCTGCTGCGCGCCGCCTGCCTGGCCGCCGCCCTGGTCCTGCCCTTCGCCGTCCAGGCCAAGGAGGCCGCGCCCCTGGCCGACGACCCGGTGGTCGAGCAGCGCATGATCGCCATCTCCGAGGACCTGCGCTGCCTGGTCTGCCAGAACGAATCTCTGGCCGGTTCCCACGCCGAGCTGGCCGAGGCCCTGCGCGACGAAATCCGCGAGCAGATCCGCGCCGGCAAGTCGGACAAGGAGATTTCCGACTACCTGGTGGACCGCTACGGCGACTTCGTCCTCTACCGGCCGCCCCTCAAGGCCGCCACCGTGCTGCTCTGGTTCGGCCCCCTGGCGTTGGTGCTGGTCGGCCTGGGCGCCCTGGTGCGCATCCTGCGCCGCCGGGGCCGCGAGGTGCCGCCCGCCGACCTGTCCGCCGCCGAAGCCAGCCAGGCCGACGCCCTGCTCGCCAGCCTGGATCGCCCGGTCCCGCCCGAATCCTCCAATAAGCCTGCCCCATGACCGCTTTCGCCATCGTCGCGGCGCTGCTCATCGCCGCCGTCTGCGCCCGCCTCCTGCCGCCCCTGCTCAAGCCCGCCGCCGACGCCGGGGCCGACCGCCGCGCCGCCAATCTGGCCATCTTCCGCGACCAGCTGGCCGAACTGAGCCGGGACCGGGACGCCGGCCTGCTCGCCCCGGCCGATTTCGCCAGCGCCGAGGCTGAACTGAAGAAGCGCCTTCTCGACGACGTGGCCGAGGGCGAGGCCGCACCGGCCAAGCCCACTCCGGGCGCCAAGCGCACCGCCATCGCCCTGCTGGTGCTGGTGCCCCTGCTGGGCGGCCTGGGCTACGCCCTGCTCGGCACGCCCCGGGCCCTGGACCCGGCGGCCCGGGAGCAGCGCCCCCAGGTTACCGCCGCCCAGATCGAGGGCATGGTCAAGACCCTGTCGGAAAAGCTCAAGGCCAACCCGGACAACCCCGAGGGTTGGGTGATGCTGGCCCGCTCCTACAAGGTGCTGGGCCGCTACGACGACGCCGCCGGCGCCTTCGCCGAGGCGGTCAAGCGGGTCGGCGAGAACGCGGACCTGCTGGCCGACTGGGCCGAGGCCAAGGCCTACGCCCAGCAGGGCTTCGCCGGCGAGCCGGCCAAGCTGCTGGAGCGGGCCCTCAAGGCCGATCCCCAGTCGCCCAAGGTGCTGCTCCTGGCCGGCGCCGCTGCCGCCTCCCAGGGTCAGTTCGCCCGCGCCGCCGATCTGTGGAGCAAAGCCCTGCCCGCTGCCGAGCCGGGCTCGGAGGAAGAGGCCACCATCAAGTCCGCCATCGAGAAGGCCCGGGCCCAGGCGGCGGCCGCCGGGAAAACCCCGGCCAAGCCCTGACCCGATACTGACTTCACGTTTTCCCGTCTTTTCCCGACCGGCGCCCAGGCGCCGGTCTTTTTTTGCCCTCGGAGCGTTATTGGGAAAATTCTAAACAGGGTGGAGATTGGCTTGTGTACTCGATCTCCGGGCGTTATGCGGTTTTTGCTCGGAATCAAATTTCCCGACTGGGAATGTGGTTATAGTGACGGCCAGGAGAAGTGTTCTCCTGAGGAAACCGACCATGACCCAGCTCGCACGCCGCCATCTGCTGTTCGGCCGCTTCCGCCAAGCGGGGCAGGGTGCCGTGTTGCCGTTCCGCCCCCCCTGGAGCCTGGCCTGGACGGATGAGGCGGCCTTCGCCGCCGCCTGCAGCCGTTGCGACGCCTGCATCGCCGCCTGTCCCGCCGGAGTGCTGAAGCGCGGCGACGGAGGTTTTCCCGAACTGACCTTCGCCGCCGCCGGCTGCACCCTGTGCCGCGAGTGCGTAAGCGCCTGCCGCGACGGGGCGTTCGCTGCCGATGCGGTCGAACCCTGGAATCTGGCGGTGGCCTTTACCGAAGCCTGCCTGCCCGGCCGGGGCGTCGAATGCCGCAGCTGCGGCGAGCACTGCGAGGCCGGGGCGATCCGGTTCCGTCCCCGTTTGGGCGGCGCCCCTTTGCCGGCCCTTGATGCCGATGCCTGCACCGGCTGCGGCGCCTGCGTGCCGGTTTGCCCGGCCGGCGCCAT
The DNA here is from genome assembly GCF_036820405.1 of Oryzomicrobium sp. Classification (NCBI taxonomy): domain Bacteria; kingdom Pseudomonadati; phylum Pseudomonadota; class Betaproteobacteria; order Rhodocyclales; family Rhodocyclaceae; genus Oryzomicrobium; species Oryzomicrobium sp. The sequence goes on along the minus strand of NZ_DAISLS010000013.1, from coordinate 30,802 downwards.
CGAACCCCGGCGCCGCGCCGCCGGCTCCTCCCCCCTTCCCGCGGCGGAGCGCGCCTCCGCCCCTCTCTTTCCGACGGAGGCTCCATGAACCTAGCCAGCCTGGTCGTCCGCGCCCAGCCCGCCAAGATGGCGGTCCTGCGCGACGCCCTCCTCGCCATCCCCGGCGCCGAGATCCATGCCGAGACCGAGGACGGCCGCATGATCGTCACCGTCGAAGAGACGCCGGAGCAGACCGTTTCGACGGCCCTGACCCGGGTCCAGCAGCTCGAGCCGGTGATCTGCGTCACTCTGGCCTACGAGCACTCCGAACGCTCCGAACGCTCCGAACGCACAGCAACCGAGGAGGCGCCCGTCGTGGCCTCCGCCCCCGCCGACGCCGGCGGCGCATCCCCCGAATCCGTCCGCAAATTCCAGGAGGCCTGACCATGAGCATCAATCGCCGCGATTTCCTGAAAACCCAGGCCGTGGCCGCCGCTGCCGCCAGCGCCGGCATTGCCATGCCCGCCCTGGCCGCCAAGAAGGCGCCCGCCGACGGCGCTGCTGCCGCCACATCCACCGACGTGCGCTGGGACAAGGCCGCCTGCCGCTTCTGCGGCACCGGCTGCTCGGTGCTGGTGGGCACCCAGAACGGCCGCGTGGTGGCCACCCAGGGGGACCCGGACGCGCCGGTGAACCGGGGCCTGAACTGCATCAAGGGCTACTTTCTGTCCAAGATCATGTACGGCGAGGACCGCCTGACCAAGCCCCTGCTGCGCAAGAAGAACGGCAAGTACGACAAGAACGGCGAGTTCACCCCGGTGTCCTGGGACGAGGCCTTCGACGTGATGGCCGCCAAATGGAAGGAAGCCCTGAAGACCAAGGGCCCCACCTCCATCGCCATGTTCGGCTCCGGCCAGTGGACCATCTGGGAAGGCTACGCCGCCGCCAAGCTGTACAAGGCCGGCTTCCGCTCCAACAACCTGGACCCCAACGCCCGCCACTGCATGGCCTCCGCCGTGACCGGCTTCATGCGCACCTTCGGTATGGACGAGCCGATGGGCTGCTACGACGACATCGAGGCCACCGAGACCTTCGTGCTGTGGGGCTCGAACATGGCCGAGATGCACCCGATCCTGTGGTCGCGCATCACCGACCGGCGCCTGTCCAACCCCAACGTCAAGGTGGCCGTGCTGTCCACCTTCGAGCACCGCTCCTTCGAGCTGGCCGACATCCCCATGGTCTTCAATCCGCAGACCGACCTGGCCATCCTCAACTACATCTGTAACCACATCATCCAGTCGGGCAAGGTGAACCAGGAGTTCGTCAAGGCCCACGTCAACTTCAAGAAGGGCGAGACCGACATCGGTTTCGGCCTGCGCCCCAACCACCCGCTCGAAGCCAAGGCCACCAGCAACGGCTATCCCGGCGCCGACGGCAAGCCCAAGGGCGACACCGGCAAGTCCGAGCCGATCAGCTTCGACGAGTTCAAGAAGTTCGTCTCCGAATACACCCTGGAAAAGACCGCCAAGCTTTCCGGCGTGCCCGCTGAGCGCCTCAAGGCCCTGGCCGAGCTGTACGCCGACCCCAAGCGCAAGGTGGTGTCGTTCTGGACCATGGGCTTCAACCAGCACACCCGCGGCACCTGGGTGAACAACATGATCTACAACGTCCACCTGCTGGTGGGCAAGATCAGCGAGCCGGGCAACAGCCCCTTCTCCCTCACCGGCCAGCCCTCGGCCTGCGGCACCGCCCGCGAGGTGGGCACCTTCGCCCACCGCCTGCCGGCGGACATGGTGGTGACCAACCCGGAGCACCGCAAGCACGCCGAAGAGATCTGGCAGCTGCCCGAAGGCACCATCCCGGACAAGATCGGCCTGCACGCCGTGGCCATGGCCCGGGCGCTCAAGGACGGCAAGATCGCCTGCTACTGGCAGCAGTGCAACAACAACATGCAGGCCGGCCCGAACATCAACCAGGAGCTGTACCCGGGGTGGCGCAACCCGGCGGCCTTCATCGTCGTCTCCGACCCGTACCCCACCGTCTCGGCCATGGCCGCCGACCTGATCCTGCCCACCGCCATGTGGGTGGAGAAGGAAGGCGCCTTCGGCAACGCCGAGCGGCGCACCCAGTTCTGGCGCCAGCAGGTCAAGGCGCCGGGCGAGGCCCGTTCCGACCTGTGGCAGCTGATGGAGTTCTCCAAGCGCTTCAAGATGGAAGAGGTGTGGCCCGCCGAACTGCTGGCCAAGAAGCCCGAATACAAGGGCAAGACCCTGTTCGACGTGCTGTACAAGAACGGCGCGGTGAACAAGTTCCCGACCGCGGACATCATTAAGGTCAACGGCCACGCCATCAAGGACTACACCACCAACGACGAGTCCCAGGCTTTCGGCTTCTACGTGCAGAAGGGCCTGTTCGAGGAATACGCCCGCTTCGGCCGCGGCCACGGCCACGACCTGGCCGATTTCGACCTGTACCACAAGGCCCGCGGCCTGCGCTGGCCGGTGGTGGAGGGCCAGGAGACCAAGTGGCGTTACCGGGAAGGTTACGACCCCTACGTGAAGAAGGGCGAGGGCGTGAAGTTCTACGGCCACAAGGACGGCAAGGCGGTGGTTTTTGCCCTGCCGTACCAGGAGCCGCCCGAAATGCCCGACCAGGAATACGACCTGTGGCTGTGCACCGGCCGCGTGCTGGAGCACTGGCACACCGGCACCATGACCCGGCGCGTGCCCGAGCTGCACCGCTCGGTGCCCGAAGCCCAGATCTTCATGCACCCGGACGACGCCAAGAAGCGCGGCTTGCAGCGCGGCATGGTGGTCAAGATCTCCTCGCGGCGCGGCGAGATCCAGGCGCGCATCGAGACCCGGGGCCGCAACAAGCCGCCGGTGGGCCTGGTGTTCGTGCCGTTCTTCGACGAATCCAAGCTGATCAACAAGCTCACCCTGGACGCCACCTGCCCGATCTCGAAAGAGACCGACTTCAAGAAGTGCGCCGTCAAGGTGACCCGCGCCTAAGCGCTGCCTCACGAGCGTCCTAGCCCCGTACCGTCATGGCCGACCGCCCCGACATCCCCGCCACTCCGGACCTGCCCCGCGCCCCGCGCCGGGCGGACGGGACCGCCGCCCCGGCTGGGGCGGGCGGCCCCGCGTCCGGGGCGCGCCGCCGCTTCATCAACGGCGTGGCGGGGGCGGCGGGGGGCGCCTGCCTGATGGTCCTGGGCGTGGGCCTCTACTCGCGCCAGGCCCGGGCCCTGCCGGCCCAGGCCCTGCGCCCGCCGGGAGCCCTGGCCGAGGCCGATTTCCTGGCCGCCTGCGTGCGCTGCGGCCTGTGCGTGCGCGACTGCCCCTACGACACCCTCAAGCTTGCCCCCCTGGGCGACGCCAACGGAGTCGGGGCGTCGGGCACCCCCTATTTCACCGCCCGCCAGGTGCCCTGCGAAATGTGCGAGGACATCCCCTGCGTCAAGGCCTGCCCCACCGGGGCCCTGGACCACGGGCTGACCGACATCAACCAGGCACGCATGGGGCTGGCGGCCCTGGTGGACCACGAGAGCTGCCTCAACTTCCTCGGGCTGCGCTGCGACGTGTGCTACCGGGTTTGCCCGGTGATCGACCAGGCCATCACCCTGGAGAAGATGCACAACCCCCGCTCCGACCGCCACGCCATGCTCCTGCCCACGGTGCATTCGGACCACTGCACCGGTTGCGGCAAGTGCGAGAAGTCCTGCGTGCTGCCGGAAGCGGCGATCAAGGTGATGCCGGTGGCCCTGGCCAAGGGCAAGCTGCCGTCCCACTACCGCAAGGGCTGGGAAGAGAAGGAAAAGGCCGGCGGCTCCCTGATCGGCGACCAGGTGCAACTGCCGGCCCGGGGCGTCGATGCCCCTCTGGCCGGCGACCTGCCCGCCGCGCCGTCCCATCCCGTCGTACCGTCCGCCCCCCCGGGGCTGGGCGGGGAGCGCTGACATGGCCGCCACGATGCCTCCAGGCACTCCTTCCGCCGCGCCCGCCCGGATGGCCCGGCCCGGCCTGGAATCGGTGCGGGTGCGCGGCTGGCTGGCCGCCCACAAGTGGCTGCTGCTGCGCCGCATCGTGCAGCTTTCCATCCTGGCCCTGTTCCTGGCCGGGCCCTGGTTCGGCGTCTGGCTGGTGAAGGGCAACCTCACCTCTAGCCTGACCCTGGGGGTGCTGCCCCTCACCGACCCCTACGCCCTGCTGCAATCCCTGGCGGCGGGCCACTGGCCCTACAAGACCGCCCTGATCGGCGCCGCCATCGTGCTCGCCTTCTACCTGCTGGTGGGCGGCCGGGTGTTCTGCGGCTGGGTCTGCCCGGTGAACCTGGTGACCGACGCCGCCGCCTGGTCACGCCGCCGCCTCGGCCTCAAGACCGGCAAGACCCCGGCGGAAGCCACCCGGCGCTGGCTGCTCGGCGCCACCCTGGTGGCCTCGGCCCTGTCCGGCGGCATCGCCTGGGAATGGGTCAATCCGGTGTCCTTCTTCCACCGCAGCCTGTTCTTTGGCTGGGGCCTGGGCTGGCTGGCCCTGGCCGCCGTGTTCGCCTACGACCTGACCGCCTCCCGCGGCTGGTGCGGCCACCTGTGCCCGATGGGGGCCTTCTACTCCCTGCTCGGCAAGACCGCCCTGGTGCGGGTCGCCGCCCCGGCGCGCAGCCGCTGCAACGACTGCATGGACTGCTTTGCCGTCTGTCCCGAACCCCAGGTGATCCGTCCCGCCCTCAAGGGCAGCGGCTCCCCGGTCATCCTGGCTTCCGATTGCACCACCTGCGGCCGCTGCGTCGATGTCTGCGCCCAGGACGTCTTCCGTCTTTCACATAGATTCGATCAAAGGAGCATGTCATGAAACTCTCTCTGCCCCTGCTGACCGCGGTGCTGGCCTCCCTGCTGGCGGCGGTTTCCCTGTCCGCCAGTGCCGCCGATCCCAAGCCGGTGGTGGAATCCCTGCGCCACGCCGACATCAAGGCCGAGGTGAACGAGGGCGACATCTACAAGTACGAGAAGGACCGGGAGCCGATCCCCCGCGAGTACGTGCAGCAGCCGCCCCTGATCCCGCACACCATCGCCAACTACAACATCACCAAGGAATTCAACAAGTGCATGGACTGCCACTCCTGGACGCGTTACAAGGAGACCGGCGCGACCAAGGTGTCCCTGACCCACTTCAAGGACCGGGACGGCAAGGAGCTTTCCAACATCAGCCCACGCCGCTACTTCTGCACCCAGTGCCATGTGCCCCAGACCAATGCCAAGCCGCTGGTGGGCAACACCTTCAAGCGCGCCCAGGGACTCAACTAAAAGGAGCTGGCCATGACCTCGGCTGACAACAAAGATAAGCAAAGCCTCTACAAGCGCCTGCTGGCGCGCGTGATGGCGATCGGGCCGCTGACCGTGGTGGGCCTGTTCGTCGCCGGCATCCTCTTCTGGGGCGGCTTCAACACCGCCATGGAATGGACCAACCGGGAGCAGTTCTGCATCTCCTGCCACGAGATGAAGGACAACGTGTACCAGGAGTACCGCAACACCATCCACTACTCCAACCGTTCCGGCGTGCGCGCCACCTGCCCGGACTGCCACGTGCCCAAGGAGTGGGTGCCCAAGATCATCCGCAAGATCCAGGCATCCAACGAGGTGCTGCACAAGATTCTCGGCTCCATCGACACCCCGGAGAAGTTCAACGCCAAGCGCCTCGAACTGGCCGAGCACGAGTGGGCGCGGATGAAGCGCACGGATTCCCGCGAGTGCCGCAACTGCCACAACTTCGAGTACTTCGACTACGCGGAGCAGGGCCGCCGCTCGGCGCGCATGCACCAGGAAGGCCTCAACGGCGGCAAGACCTGCATCGACTGCCACAAGGGCATCGCCCACCATCTGCCTGCCGTGGAACAGAGCATCGGCGCGGAAAAGAACGGTGCCGCCCCGGAAATCTTCCACCCGCCGGTGGAAAAGCCCGAAGGCGCAGCCGCCCAGGCCCCGGCCAAGTCCGAGGAAGGCGAAAAGCAGGAGAAGTAAGCAGTTCAGGCGGCCATTGCTGCATCGCCGCCGCCTCGCCGTCGAAACACCGCCCCGCATGCCGGGGCGGTTTTTTTTGCGCCGGGACAGGGATGTCCCATGGCGCGGGGGCGCTGGAGAGCCGTTCGGCGCAGCGGGGCCGGGCCGCCCGGTAGTGGGTTATGCGGCTGCGCCCGGCGGAAGGGCCAGGCCAAGCCCCAATAGGGACGGGCATTTCCGGCCGCCCTGTCCGCAACTCCGCACCCAGCCTCGCTCTGGGAAGGCGGTGCCCGGAAAAGCCCTACTGGCGCGGGGTTTGGCTGGAAGGGCTGGCCGCGCCCGAGGCGCCAGGCAGGTAGGTGAGCAGCACCCCCAGGCCGGCCTGGACCGTGGCGTAGATGCCGTAGAGCAGGGAGGCGGTCACCGCCAGCTCGGTGCTCGCGCCGAACAGGCCCAGGCACACTGCGGCGCCGGCTTCCCGGGTGCCCCAGCCGCCGAAGCTGACCGGCAGGGCGGCCATGATGAAGATCGGTGCCGCAGCCACGGCGTAGGTCCACACCGGCAGGTCCAGCCCGGTAGCGCGGCCGGCCAGGGCCAGGGCGCCGATGGAAAGCACCTGCACCAGGGCCGACATGCCCAGCTGCCAGACGAACTGGCGACCGGCTTCGGGCAGGCCGAGCAGGCGTTCCGCCTGGGCGCGCCAGCGCGCCGGCAGGCGCGGCAGCAAGCCGTGGCGGGCGCCCCAGAAGAACAGCAGGGGCAACAGGAACAGGCCCAGGGTGGCGGCCAGGGTCAGGCCGGCGGTGGCCAGCACCGGCAGGGCCGGGCCCTGCCAGAAGGGCGGCAGGCCCAGGGCGAGCAGCACGGCGCCAGCCACCGCGCCGGACATCAGGCACAGCACCCACAGGCCGGAAAAGCGGTCGAGCACCACCGACAGGCCCGATTCCAGCACCGGGTTGCCCCCGCGCACCAGCAGGCCGGCGCGCAGCATGTCGCCGGACAGGGTGGCGCCGGGCAGCAGGGTGTTGGCGGTCATGCCCTGGAAATAGACGCGCACCATGGCGATCAGCGGCGAGCGCAGCCCCAGCCAGCGCGACAGCTCGTGCCAGCGCCAGGCGGACACCACGTTGGAGGCGATCGACACCAGCAGGCCGAGGGCGACCCAGGCCAGGTCGAGACGGCGGAAGGTGGCGGCGACCCGGGCCGGGTCCACCACCCAGACCACGGCGGCGAGCAGCAGGGGCGCCGCCGCCAGCTTGACGGCGGTCTTGGCGGAAATCACGAAAGCGCTTCGCTCAGGGCGATCGGGCTGTTCAGAGTTCGCCTTCCGGCGCCTCGCGCAGCCGGTACTGGTCCCGGCCTTCCGGCTCGTGATAGACCCGGATCAGCACTTCGCCGAGGACGCCCAGGCCGATCAGGTTGACCCCCATCAGCGACAGCATCACCCCCACCATCAAGAGCGGCCGGCCGCCGATGTCGTGGCCGGTGAGCTTGACCCCGAGCAGCCAGGCCAGGGCCGCCAGGCCCGGCACCAACAGCCACAGGCCGACGCCGCCGAAGGCGTGCAGCGGGCGGTGCAGGTAGCGCATCATGAAGCGCATCAGCAAGAGGTCGAGGATCACCCGGAAGGTGCGGTCGATGCCGTACTTGGAGACGCCCCGGGTGCGGGCGTGGTGGCGCACCGGCACCTCGGTGATGCGGGCGCCGGCCTCGGCAGCGAGGATCGGGATGAAGCGGTGCAGTTCGCCGTAGAGGCGGATGCGGCGGATGATCTCGCCGCGGTACACCTTCAGGGCGCAGCCGTAGTCGTGCAGGGTCACGCCGGTGACCTTGGAGATCAGACGGTTGGCGATCATCGACGGCAGCTTGCGCGACACCGCCTTGTCCTGCCGGTCCTTGCGCCAGCCCGAGATCATGTCCACCGACGAATCGCTATCGAGGCGGTCGAGCAGGGCCGGGATATCCGCCGGATCGTTCTGCAAGTCGCCATCCAGGGTCGCCACGTACTTGCCGGTGACGGCGTCGAAGCCGGCTTGCAGGGCGGCGGTCTGGCCGTAGTTGCGCATCAGGTAGCGGGGCTTGAGCCAGGGCGTCTTGGCCGCCAGGTCGCGCAGCACCCAGGCCGAGCGGTCCCGGGAACCGTCGTCCACGCAGATCAGCTCGAAGCTGCGCCCGGTGGGCAGCAGGGCTTCGCCCACCTTGGCCACCAGGTCGGGCAGGTTTTCCTGCTCGTTGTAGATGGGGATGACGATGGAAACGTTGGGCCGGGCGTCGTGGGCCTTGTCGGCAGTGGGGGCCTGGGCGACGGAAGGTTGCAGGTCGGTGGCGGTATCGGTCATGAGAGGGGTCACTCCGTGCCCGGCTGGGCGGTGGCGGCGCCGGCGTCGGCCGGTTGCAGCCGGTCGCGGCGGGCCAGGTGCAGGGTCAGGGCGATCAGGGCGTAAAGGAAGAGGGGCACATCCAGCAGGTAGTCCCACAGGTTGTCGGAATCGGCCAGGCGCAGGGCGTAGGCGGCCATGTCCACCGCCAGCAGCGCGGCCAGCAGCGGCGCCCGGCGGTAGGCCGCCAGCCCGGCCGCGGCCAGGGCGGCGAGCAGCCACCAGGGCTGGTAGCCGAAGCGGTACAGATCCAGGGAGCCGGCGCCCAGGGCGGTGGGGTAGAGGGCGGCGCCGGCCAGGGCAACGGCGCCGAGCAGGCCCAGGCGCGCCCCCGGGGCCAGGCGCAGCGCCGGGCTGCCCCACCAGGCCAGCAGGCACAGTTGCAGGGTGGTGAACGACAGGTCGCTCCACAGCCCGCGCAGGGCGGCCGCCAGGGAGGTGCCGGCGAAGGGCACCAGGCTGAGCAGGCCCAGGACCAGGGGCAGGGCCGTCATCAGGCGGCGGCGCGGGGTGAGGGGCGGGGCGGTGGTGGGCGCCGCTCCGCCGGCCGCCGGGGCGTCGGGCTGGTCGACGCGGACGGATGCGGGCGCTGCGGCTGCGCCATCCGGGGTAGCCGGAACGTCCGGCCCGGGGCGCGCAGTGAGGCGGCGCACCAGGGCGGCGCTGACGGCGGCGACGGCCACGGCCTGGCTCGCCAGGCCCACGGCAACGGTCAGGGTGCTCATCGACGCACCTCCTGGAGGGTGTCGGGGGTCAGGACGCGGTGGCGGATCGTCTCCCGCTTCCAGGTATAAGCCACGTGCACCCGGCCGGCCCGGTCCTGGGCCAGGGCGGGGTAGGAGAATTCGTCCTCGCCGTCGTTGCTCTCTTCCAGCACCCGGGCTTCGTACCAGTTGTCGCCCTGGTCCTCCGAGAGCCACAGGGCCAGGCGGTTGCGTCCGCCGGCGATGGGGTTGCAGGCCAGCAGCAGGCGGCCGTCGGCCAGGCGCAGCAGGGCCACGGCGGCGTTGGGGTTGGCCACCGGCAGCGGTTCGGCGGGGCGCCAGCTGGCGCCGCCGTCGGCCGAGGTGGCGGCGAGCACCCGGCCCGGGCCGGGGCCGGCGTCGCGCAGCAGGGCGAGCAGGTCGCCGTCGTCCAGGGCCGCCACGGCGGGTTGCAGGGCGCGGCGCGGCTGGGGCAGGCGCGCCTTGTCGAGCACGCGGCCGTCGTCGTCGAGGCGCAGCCATTCGCCGTGCTTGGCGATGAACTCGTGGTACACCGGCAGCCCGGCGCCACCACCCAGCTCGGGCCACAGCGGCGGGGTGCGCACCAGGGTGCTGATGTTGAGGAAGGGCGAGGTCACCAGGCGTTGCGCCGGGGTCCAGGTGCGGCCGTCGTCGTCGGACACCTGCTGGTTGATCGACGAGCCGGCCCAGCCGCCGAAGGCGACGCTGACGAACCACAGGTGGAGGCGGCCTTCCGGGTCCTGACCGAGGACCGCGTTGCCGAGCTTGCGCACGTAGCGGCCGGTGGCGGCCTGGGTGGCGGCGCGGGTGGCTACGGCCCGGGGCTCGGACCACAGGCCGCCGTGGTGGCCGGTGCCGGCGGCGTGCCAGCGGGCCAGGTAGATGGCCACGTCCGGCGCCCCTTCCTTGCTGCCGGCGAACCAACTGGCGAGCACGTCACCGTTGGCCAGGGCGAGCAGGTTGACCGCGTGGGCACTGGGGGCGACCCGGGGCAGGAAACCGTCGGTGGCCGCCAGGGCCGGCTTGCCGCGCAGCTGTGGCGCCACCGATACCGGGGCGGAGCGCACCGGCGGTTCGAAGCGGGCCGGACCCGGGCGCGGTACGGTCAGGGCGGCGCCGGCGGCGGCCAGGGCCACGGCCAGGCCGGCGGCCACGGGGCGGATATAGGGGTGGGTATGGGACGGCAAGGCGGTCGGGAGTCTCATCGGGCGGCCTCCGTCTTGGCGTCGGTGTTGGCACCGGCGGTGGCACCGGCGGTGGCCGGGGCGGCCACTTCCAGGTAACGGATGGTCGATTCCAGCGGTTGCAGGGAGCGGCTGCGCAGGGCCTCGCGCCATTCCGCCTTGCCGGCGCCGTCCCGGGTGAAGCGCACGCCGGAGCCCCGGGAGGCCAGGGCCTGGTAGCCGCCCAGGGGGCGCAGGGTGGCGCCCAGGGTCCGGGCCTGTTCCTGGAGGCGCGCTTCATCCTCGGCGCGGACGAAGACGAGCAGGCGCGGCGGCGCCAGATGGCGCGGCTGGAGGGTGTCGGTATGGCTCAGGGCCCGGCCGAGCAGGATCGGCAGCATGGCCGGCTGGGGGCCGTCGAACATCAGCACCGGCCGGTCGGCGGCCAGGGCGCGCACCGGCTCCGGCACGGCGTTGATCTGCAAGTGGGGGAAGAACAGGCCGAAGAAGGTCATCCACAGCAGGGCCATGGCGCCGGCCAGCCAGCGCGGCTCGGCCCGGGCGGCGGCCCACAGCACCAGGGCCAGGGGCGGCAGCAGCCAGCCCCAGCCGCCCAGGTGGAACCAGAAGGCGAAGGCGGCGAACACGCCGGCCACCAGCAGCACCAGGGCCGCCCCCAGGCGCAGCGCCCAGGCCGGGAAGCGCTCGCCCCGGTCGAGGGCGAAGCCCAGGATCAGGGCAAAGGGCACCAGGGAGCCGACCAGGTAGCGGTCGAAGGTGTGGATGAAGCAGAACGGCAGCACGGTGAGGCCGGCCCACAGCAGCAGGGTGCGGGCCGGGCCGGCCTCGCGGCGCAGGCGCCAGGCCAGGGCCAGCAGGACGAAGCTCCAGGGCATGACGATCTGCAACGCGGCGAGCAGGGTCTGGGGCGAGGGGGTGAACAGCTGGCGGGCTTCCAGCTCTTCCTGCAACTCGGCGGCGGCGGCTTCCGGGTAGCGCAGCCGCACGTAGATGAACCAGGGCAGGGCTAGGGCCAGGAACAGGCCGAGGGCGCCGGCGATGGAGAACTTGCGCCGCCACAGGTCGGCCAGGGGCCACTGGCCGGAGAGCAGCAGGCCGAGCACCCCGGCGCCGCACACCACGGCGACGATCGGCCCCTTGAGCAGGAAGCCGGCGGCGAGCAGCACCGCGGCCAGGGTCAGATCCCGGGCGCGGCGGTCGTCCTTCCAGCGCACCAGGAAGAGGAAGGACAGGGTGGACAGGGACGCGGTGGGCACGTCGAGCATGAAGCGGCGCGATTCGCTGGCCAGCCCCAGCACGGTGAACAGCAGCAGGGCGGCCCACAGGCCGGCTCCGGCGGAGCCGGCGAGGCGGCGCCCCAGGGCGGCGGTGGCGGCCACCAGCAGGGCGGCGAACAGCACGGTGATGCCCCGGGCGGCGGGCAGGGACGGACCGAAGGTCTCGAAGCTGGCGCGGCCCAGCCAGTAGAGCATGGGCGGCTTTTTCAGGCGCGGCTGGTCGTTGAGCACCGGCACCAGCCAGGCGTCCTTTTCCATCATCTCCATGGGGGTGCGCAGCCCCAGGAAATATTCGTCCTTGCCGGTCAGGCCGGTGGGCTCCTGAATGCCCAGGCCGAACACCACCAGGGCGGCGAGGAACAGGCCGACCAGGGTCAGGGGCCAGCGCCGGGGGGCGGAACGGGAAAAGGGCATGGGCGGGTCGGGTCCGGTGCTGCGCCAGGGCAGGGCGGCATGTGGCAGGTGGCGGGCGGCACCGCGCACGGGCGCGGGGCAATGGCGCGGATTATAGCAAGGGGGCGCCCCCCGGCCTTGCCGGTCGGGTATCGGGCAGGGAGGGCCGGCGCAGCGGGGGCGGCGAGTGGTGTGTGTTCTTACGCCGGCCTTGCCCGGCGGTGTTGGTTCTGGTGGCGGCCGGCCCTAGCCGCCGTAGGCGGCCAGTCCGGGCAGGGCGGCCCGGGCGTTGGCGCCGGTCAGGGCGGCGGCCTCGTCCGGAGAGATGCCGCGCAACTCGGCCAGCACGGCGGCGAAGGCCGCCAGGTGGGCCGGTTCGTTGCGCTGGCGCGGGGCGAAGGCGGGGGGGATGTCCGGGGCGTCGGTTTCCAGCACCAGGGCGTCGCCGGGCAGGGTGGCGGCGAGGCGGCGGATGCGCTGGGAGCCCTCGTAGGTGAGGGTGCCGCCGAAGCCCAGGCGCAGCCCCAGGTCGAGAAAGGCGCCGGCCTGCTGGGCGCTGCCGTTGAAGGCGTGGGCGATGCCGCCGGGGCCGCCGCCCTTGCCGAACACCTGGCGCAGGTACTTGAGCACCGTGTCCTGGGCGCGCCGGATGTGCAGGATCACCGGCAGGCCGAAGTCCCGGGCCAGCTTGAGTTGGGCGAGAAAGAGGGCTTCCTGGCGGGCGCGCAGTGGCGGGGTTTGCAGCGCCGGGACGAAGCCGTCCAGGCCGATCTCGCCCACCGCCACCGGCGGCTGGGGGCCGGCCAGGGCGGTTTCCAGGGTGGCGGCCAGCTGGGCCAGGTCGTCTTCCTGCGCTCGGGGCACGTAGAGGGGATGGATGCCGTAGGCCGGGGCCACCGTCAGGCCGGGCGGGGCGGCGGTGCCGGCGACAGCCGATTTTGGGTGGGCGGCGGCGAGCGCGGCCACGGCGGCGAAGTTGGCGACCTCCACGGCCGGCACCACCGCCAGCCGCACCCCGGCCGCCGCCGCCCGGGCGATCACGGCGTCCCGGTCCAGGTCGAACTCGGCGGCGTCCAGGTGGCAGTGGGTGTCGATGAGCATGGCGAAGGTCCGCGCCCCTATTGGGTTTCCGAAGGGTGGCCTTGGAGAGTCGCGTGGTTGCTGGCGCTGCGGGCGGGGCGTCTGGAGAAGCGCGCCCCGCCTAGAGGTTAGCGGCTGCCGAAGCGGGCCGGGCGCTTTTCCAGGAAGGCGGCCAGGCCCTCGGCGAAGTCCGGGGTGGCGGCGCAACTGGCGAAGCTGGCCTGCTCCCGGGCGAGCTGTTCGGGCAGGCTGGCGGTGAGGGACTGGTGCAGCAGGGCCCGGGTATTGGCCAGGGCCTGGCGCGGGCCGTCGGCCAGGCGCTTGGCCAGGGCCAGGGCCTCGTCCTGCACCGCGTCCTTGGCCACCACCCGGTTCACCAGACCCCAGTCCAGGGCCTGGGCGGCGCCGAAGCGGTCGCCCAGCAGGGCGATCTCGGCGGCGCGCTTGGCGCCGACGATGCGCGGCAGGGACCAGGTGGCGCCGCCGTCCGGGGAGGTGCCGATGTGCCGGTAGGCCAGGGTGAAGTAGGCGTCCTCGGCGGCCACCGCCAGGTCGCAGGCCATCATCAGCGACAGGCCGAAGCCGGCAGCGGCACCGCGCACCGCGGCTACCACGGGCTTGCCGCCTTCCTTGAGCAGCAGGGTGGTGGCGTGCACCCGGGCGATCAGGTCTTCGAACAGGATGTGCAGGTCGGCCTGGTCCAGGTGCAGCTGCTGGTGGAACCACTTCAGGTCGCCGCCGGCCATGAAGTGGTCGCCGGCGCCGGCGATCACCAGGGCGCCCACCTGCGGATCGTCCAGGGCCGCCAGGACGGCCCGACGCAGGTCGTCGATCATGGCTACGTCGAGGGCGTTCAGCGCCGCCGGGCGGTTGAGGGTGAGAACGGCCACGCCGTCGGCGTGGCATGAGAGGACCGTGGGTTCGGGGGCGTTGCTCATGGTGGGGCTGTCTCCGTCGTTGGAATTATGGGTGTTGCGCTGGGGATGGGATGGCGCTTGCCGTGCCGCCATCCCGGGCAGGCGTTGGAGGCTAGGGGCGCGGCCGGCCGAGGAAGGGGAAGACCGGCGTCGGCGCCTTGCCCGACACCAGGTCGGCCAGGGCGGCGGCGGAGCCGCAGGACAGGGTCCAGCCCAGGGTGCCGTGGCCGGTGTTGAGCCATAGGTTGGGCAGGCTGCTGCGTCCGATGATCGGCACGTTGGATGGGGTGGCCGGGCGCAGGCCGGTCCAGTACTGAGGCGGGCCGTCCAGTTCAAGGTGGGGGAAGAATTCCAGGGTGCGGGTGAGCAGGGCCTCGCAGCGCACCCGGTTGAGTTCCAGGCCGTAGCCGCCGAATTCGGCGGTGCCGGCTACCCGCAGGCGGTTGCCGAGGCGGGAGAAGACCAGCTTGCGCTCGTCGTCGGTGAGGCTGACGGTGGGGGCGCGGGATTCGCTGCCGGGCTTGAGCGGCAGGGTGGCGGAGTAGCCCTTGGCCGGGTAGATCGGCAGGTGCAGGCCCAGGGTGCGGGCCATCAGGGGGCTGTAGCTGCCCAGGCAGAGCACGTAGGCGTCGGCGGTGAGCAGTTCTTCCGCCCCGTCCGGGTCGCGCACCACCACGCCGGCCACCTGGCCGCCGGCGCTGGGGATTTGCTCTATGGTGGTGCCGTAGCGGAACTGCACGCCCCGGGCGGCGGCCCGGGCGGCCAGGGCCTGGGTGAACTTGTGGGCGTCGCCGGATTCGTCGGAGGGGGTCCAGTCGCCGCCCACCAGGCGGTGGCGGAAATCGGCCAGGGCCGGTTCGATGGCCACGCACTCGTCGGGGCCGACCGGCCGACGGTCCAGGCCCAGGTCGCGCATCGCCGCGGATGCCTTGACTGCGCCGTCGAATTCCTTGGGATCGGTGAAGATGTGCAGGATGCCCCGTTCCAGGTGGTCGTACTGGAAGTCCGGGCCCAGCTCGGCGCGCAGGGCCTGGAGGGTCTGCCGGCTGTACAGGGCGAGGCGGACGATGTCCGTCATGTTGCGCCGGGTGCGTCCCGGGGTGCATTCACGCAGGAAGCGCAGGCTCCAGTCGAGCAGCTGCCGGTCGGCGCGCAGGTGGAAGAGCAGGGGGGAGTCCTCGCGCCCCATCCAGGCCAGGGCCTTGAACGGCGTGTGGGGATTGGCCCAGGGTTCGGCGTGGCAGACCGAGATCTGGCCGCCGTTGGCGAACGACGTTTCCAGCCCGGCGCCGGGCTGGCGGTCGATGACGGTGACCTGGTGGCCGGCGGCGGCGAGAAACCAGGCGCTGGTGGTGCCCACCACGCCGGCACCGAGGACGAGGACCTGCATGGAAACCTCCTGACGTGCAACGCGCATCGCGCAAGAGGGAATCTTAACGGGAAGTGGCCCGGCCGGGGCGGCCGGCATGCCGGCGGGAAGGCGGGGACTGGGTGGAGCGCCGCACCGGACGGCGCGGTTGCCGCCGGCGGGCGGGGGCGGGGCGGTCGGCCTGCCCGTTCGCCTCAGTGCTTGGCGTAGGGCGAGAAGGGCGCGCTGGTGTGGGGGTCGTCCCCCTCGTGCTCCCGGTTGATGCGGATCACTTCGGGGATATGGCGCAGACCGCGCATCACCGCCGCCAGGTGCACCCGGTGGGCGACCTGGATGGTGAACTGGATCGAGGTGTACAGCCCGCCGCTGCCCTCTTCCATGCTCACGTTCTCGATGTTGGAACCGGCCTCGGCGATCTCGGTGGCGATCTTGGCCAGCACGCCGCGCTGGTGCTGGGCCTCGACCCGGATGCGCACGTCGAACAGCTTGCCCGGCTGGGCGGCCCATTCCACGTCGATCCACTTCTGCGGTTCGAGGCGGCGCGACTTGCGGATCATCGGGCAGTCGTGGGTGTGGATTTCCAGCCCCTGGCCCTTGCGGATCGAGCCGACGATGGGGTCGCCGGGGATGGGGCGGCAACAGGTGGCGAAGGTGACCGCCATGCCCTCGGTGCCGTGGATGACGATCGGCCCGGGGCGGATGTCGTCGTCGCCGACGTCCTCCCGGGACATCAGGCGGCGCGCCACCACCGAGGCCAGGCGCTTGCCCAGGCCGATGTCGGCGTAGATTTCCTGGATCGGCTTGTTGCCCGATTCGCGCATCAGCTCGTCCCAGGCGGCGGCGGGCACGTCGGAGGGCTCCACGCCCAGGGACTTGAGCTCCTGGTTGAGCAGGCGCTCGCCTAGAGCTGCGGATTCCTCGTTCTGCTGGGTCTTGAGGAAGTGGCGGATCTTGCTGCGCGCCCGGCCGGTCTTGACGTAGGACAGCCAGGACGGGTTGGGGTTGGCGTGGGCGGCGGTGACGATTTCCACCTGGTCGCCGTTCTGCAACTCGGTGCGCAGCGGCGCCAGCTCGTAGTTGATCTTGGCGGCGACGCAGCGGTTGCCGATGTCGGTGTGCACCGCGTAGGCAAAGTCCACCGCCGTGGCACCCTTGGGCAGGGTGAGAATCTTGCCCTTGGGGGTGAACACGTACACCTCGTCCGGGAACAGGTCGATCTTGACGTGCTCGTAGAACTCGGCCGAATCGCCGGCGGTGTTCTGCAATTCCAGCAGGGACTGCAGCCACTTGTGGGTCTGGTTCTGCAACTCGGCGCTGCTGCCGTCGGCCTCTTCCTTGTACAGCCAGTGGGAGGCCACGCCTTCCTGGGCCAGGTGGTGCATTTCCTCGGTGCGGATCTGCACCTCGATGGGGGTGCCGTAGGGGCCGATCAGGGTGGTGTGCAGGGACTGGTAGCCGTTGGCCTTGGGGATGGCGATGTAGTCCTTGAACTTGCCCGGCAGGGGCTTGTACAGGCTGTGCAGGGCGCCCAGGGCCAGGTAGCAGGTGGGCACGTCGGACACCACCACGCGAAAGCCGTAGATATCGAGCACCTGGGAGAAGGTCAGGCGCTTTTCGACCATCTTCTTGTAGATCGAGTACAGGCTCTTTTCCCGGCCGAACACCTGGGCGTCGATGCGGTGGTCCTTCATCTTGCCCTGGATGCCGTCGAGGATGCGGGTGAGCAACTCGCGCCGGTTGCCCCGGGCCGCCTTGACCGCCTTCTTGAGCACGCCGAAACGCATCGGGTGCAGGTTCATGAAGGACAGGTCCTGCAACTCCCGATAGACCTTGTTCAGCCCCAGCCGGTTGGCGATCGGGGCGTAGATTTCCAGGGTCTCGTTGGCGATGCGGCGGCGCTTGTCGGGCCGCATGCTGCCCAGGGTCTGCATGTTGTGCAGACGGTCGGTGAGCTTGATCAGGATGACCCGGATGTCCCGGGCCATGGCCAGGAGCATCTTGCGGAAGTTTTCCGCCTGGGCTTCCTGGTAGGAGGAGAACTCGATCTTGTCGAGCTTGGAGAGGCCATCCACCAGGTCCGCCACCGGCTTGCCGAAGCGCTCGGTCAGCTCGGCCTTGGAGGCGCCGGTGTCCTCCAGCACGTCGTGGAGCAGGGCGGCCATGATGGCGGTGGCGTCGAGCCGCCACTCGGCCACGGCCCCGGCCACGGCCAGGGGGTGGGTGATGTAGGACTCGCCGGATACCCGCCGCTGGCTGCGGTGGGCCACCTCGGCGTAGGCGAAGGCCTCCTTGACCTTGGCCACGTCCTCCGGCTTGAGGTAATCCAGGCTGTCGATGAAGACCAGGTAGGCCGGATCGTCCAGGGGGAAGGGCGGGTAGGTCTTTTCCGCCGGCGGGGTGCTGACCGGCGCGCCCAGGGGGCGGCTGGCGGCCCCCGGGATGTCCGCCGCCGCCGCGGGAGGTGTAGCAGGCGCGGCGGGGGCGGGTGCGGAGGGGCGAGGAGGGGCGGTGGGTGTTTCCATTGATCCGCTCTCGCCCGATGCGTCAGGACGTGCGCTTAGGCCTGGCCGCGGTTGAGGACTTCGGCGCCGACCTTGCCTTCGGCGATTTCACGCAGGGCGATGACCGTGGGTTTGTCCTTGTCTTCCTCGACCATGGGGGTGGCGCCGTTGGCGATCTGGCGGGCGCGGTAGGTGGCGGCCAGGGTCATCTGGAAGCGGTTGGGGATGCGGTCAAGGCAATCGTCGACGGTGATGCGGGCCATGGAGGTTCCTGTGATCGGGTGGGAAAAAGCAACGAAAAGCGGCGAATTGCAGGAAAAATCCGGTTTTCTCAGCTTTCCAGCAGGTTGGTGAAGAGGGCGCCGTGGCGGGCGCGCTGCCGTTCGAGGCTCAGCCGCGCAGCGCGGACCACGGCTTGCAGGTCGGCAAAAGCCGATTGCAACTCATTGTTAATAATAACATAGTCGAACTCGCCCACATGGCGCATCTCGTCCCGGGCGGCGGCCAGGCGGCGGGCGATCACTTCCTCGGAATCGGTGCCCCGGCCGGCCAGCCGCCGCGCCAGTTCGGCGGTGGACGGCGGCAGGATGAAGATGCCGACGCAGGCCGGGAAGAAGCGCCGCACCTGCTGGGCGCCCTGCCAGTCGATTTCCAGCAGCACGTCGCGGCCGGCGGCGATCTCCTGTTCGATCCACACCCGGGAGGTGCCGTAGTAGTTGCCGTGCACCTCGGCCCATTCGAGGAATTCCTTGCGCTCGACCATGGCCAGGAAGGTCGGCACGTCCACGAAGTGGTAGGCCGTGCCGTTCTCCTCGCCGGGGCGCGGCGCCCGGGTGGTGTAGGAGATCGACAGGCGGATGCCCGGATCGTTCTGCAACAGCATGCGGGTGAGGGTGGTCTTGCCCGCCCCGGAGGGGGCGGCGACGACGAACAGGGTGCCGGGGGGCTGGGTACCGGTCATGGCGGGATGGGCTCCGGGGAGAAAGGGCGTCGCGAAGGTCAGTCGATGACTTCCGGATGCTTGGCGAGGAAATCCTGGCGGGTGGTGCGGCGGATCGCGTCGCCGGAAATGTAGGCGTAGCCGGCGGCCTGCCACTTGGCCAGGTCGGTCATGGCGGCGGGCACCACGGTGGCCAGGTCGTAGAAGTCGCCCGGCTTGTAGCCCCGGGCGGCGGCCGCGTTGCGGCAGATGCGAATGGTCACGCCCTGGTCGGTGAGTTCCTTGAGCTTGTCGTAGATGTCCGGGTAGGCCCCCCGGTTGAGGCGCGACAGCATGTGCAGTTCGTTGCCGTGGGCGACGATGACCAGGTGGGAATGCTTGAGGTCACCGAATTCCTTCAGCCCACGCAGGTGATTCTGCAGGTAGCCCAGGCCTTGCAGCAGGTCTTCCGGCTTCTCGTAGTTGAAGTGGTACACCGCCTTCTGGGCCCCCAGGGGGCTGCCGTCGAAGCGCGAGGGATCGTCCGGCCCCGCCTGGGCGGCGGGGGCGGCCAGGGCCAGGACGGCCGCGAAGGCGAGCAGCACAAACTGCGCGGCGCGGCGGATGGAAACGGCGCGGGCCAGGACGGCGGTCAACGGCTGGGGCATGGCAAGACTCCTCCGGGGTTGGGGTGGGGCCGGTCGCTGCCGGCTCACTCCAGATTCTGCACCTGTTCCCGGATCTGCTCGATGAGCAGTTTCAGTTCCATGCTGGTGGAGGTGACCACCGGGGTGGCGGCCTTGGAACCCAGGGTGTTGGCTTCCCGGTTGAGTTCCTGCATCAGAAAGTCGAGACGCTTGCCGCTGGCGCCGCCGGCCTTGAGGATACGGTCCACCTCGTCGGCGTGGGTGCGCAGGCGCGACAGTTCCTCGGCCACGTCCACCTTGGTGGCGTAGAGGACGATCTCCTGGCGGATGCGGTCGTCGTCCACCCGGGAGGCGTCGCCCAGGGCGTCGAGCAGGCGCTGGCGCAGCTTCTCTTCCAGGGCGGCCTGGGCGGCGGGCATTTCCGGTTCCACCAGGGCGACGATCTCGCGGATGCGGGCGGTGCGCTCGCGGATCATAGCGGCCAGCTTGTCGCCCTCGCGGCGGCGACTGGCGGTGAAATCCACCAGGGCCTCGTCGATCAGGGTGCCGACGGCGGCGGCCAGGGCCTCGCCGTCCAGGCTCTCTTCGGCGAACACCCCGGGCCAGCGCAGGATTTCGCCGGTGGACAGGGGCGGCGCATCAGGGGAGTGGGACTGGACCAGGCTCTGCCAGCGCACCAGGCGGGCGATGGCCTCGCCGTTGGGTTCCTGGGCCGACACCGTGGCGGCGGGGACGAAGTACAGCCGGCATTCGAGCTTGCCGCGGCTGACCTTGGCGGCGATGCGCTCGCGCAGCAGGGGCTCGAAGCCGCGCACCTCGTCGCCGAGGCGGAAGAACAGGTCGAGGAAGCGGCTGTTGACGCTCTTCAGTTCCAGGTGCAGGGCGCCCCGGCCGATGTCACGGACCCGGGCGCTGTAGCCCGTCATGCTGGCGATCATGGGATTAACTCGAAAAAGGTGGGAAGACAGGGGAAGGATAGGGGATCGGGGCCCGCGTCGGGTGAACGGGCGATGACGGTGCCGCTGATGGTCCCGTGGACCGCCCGTCGCCTCGCGCCTTTACAGGGAAGGGTCGGGCCCGGACAATGGCCGGCATCAGGGGATTCGCTGCCGTTCCGCCGCCGATCGCCGCCAGTTGGCCGAGGTTCGCCGGTGGAAAGCGCTGGAAAAGCGCCGGATTATCGATCGCCGGGCCGCGCCGTCCGTGGGTCGGCGGGCGAAACCCTGTGCTTATACGAAAAAAACCGAATTAGACGCCGAAGTCCCCGATTTTTCCTACTTTTTCCATCATAGCCCCTTCCTGAATGGCCCAACAAGCCAACGTCGCCCTCGTTCCCGGCTTTTCCTTCGAAGGCTACCGCATCGAGCGGCAGCTGTCGGTGGGCGGCTTTTCCATCGTCTACCTGGCGACGGACGGGGAAGGGCGCCAGGTGGCGGTCAAGGAATACCTGCCTGCCAGCCTGGCCCTGCGCGGCGAGGGCGAAACCCGGCCGAGCGTGTCGTCCGAGCACCTGCCGGCCTTCCGCTACGGCATGAAGTGCTTCTTCGAGGAAGGCCGCGCCCTGGCCCGGCTGTCCCACCCCAATGTGGTGCGGGTGCTCAACTTCTTCCGCGCCAACGACACGGTCTACATGGTCATGGCCTACGAGGAGGGGCGCACCCTCCAGGACGTGATCCACAAGCACCGGGGCAAGCTCACCGAGAAATTCATCCGCGGCGTGTTCGTGCGCCTGCTCAACGGCCTGCGCGAGGTGCACAGCCACAAGCTGCTGCACCTGGACCTGAAGCCCTCCAACGTTTACCTGCGCACCGACAACACCCCGGTGCTGATCGACTTCGGCGCGGCGCGCCAGACCCTGGCCAGCGACTCGCCCATGCTCAAGCCCATGTACACCCCGGGCTTCGCCTCCCCCGAGCACTACCAGAACCGGGAGCTGCTCGGCCCCTGGAGCGACATCTACTCGGTGGGGGCCTCGATGTACGCCTGCCTGGCCGGCAACGCCCCCCAGGCGGCGGACGAGCGGATGCGCAAGGACCACCTGGTGCCGGCCATGGCCCGCTTCGAGGGCCAGTTTTCCGACCAGTTGCTGGAAACCATCGACTGGTGCCTGTGCCTCAACCATCTCTACCGGCCGCAAAGCTGCTTCGCCCTGCAAAAGGCCCTGACCGAAACCCCCGACCCGGCCCAGCTCGCCACCAAGCGAGCCTCCTGGCTCTCCCAGCTGGTGGACCGCTTCCGCAAGAACAGCACGCGATGAAATTCACCATCTACCAGGAAAGCCGCGTCGGACAGCGGCGCAACAACGAAGACCGGATCGCCTACAGCTATTCCCGGGACGCCCTGCTGACGGTGGTGGCCGACGGCATGGGCGGCCACCACCACGGCGAGGTCGCCGCCCAACTGGCCGTCCAGTACCTGATGGACGTGTTCCAGCGCGAGGCCAAGCCCTCCATCGACGATCCCTTCCTGTTCCTGCAACGCGGCTTCAACAACGCCCACGAGGCGATCATCGACTACTCGGTGGCCCACGGCCTGTCGGATTCGCCGCGCACCACCTGCGTCGCCTGCATCGTCCAGGACAACGTGGCCTACTGGGCCCACGCCGGCGACTCGCGCCTCTACCACCTGCGCCGGGGCCGGGTGGCGTCGGTGACCAAGGACCATTCCCGGGTCCAGTTGATGCTCGACGACGGCCTGATCAACGAGGCCCAGGCCGCCATCCACCCGGACCGCAACAAGATCTACACCTGCCTGGGGGGCTTCGACGCCCCGGAAATCACCTTCTCGCGCAAGACCCCCATGGAGGCAGGCGATCTGCTGGTGCTGTGCACCGACGGCCTGTGGAGCAGCGTTTCCGGCGACACCATGAACACCGTGCTCGGCGACGCCAACCTGATGCAGGCCGTGCCGGTGCTGATGAACATGGCCGAGCAGCGTGGCGGCCCCCACGGCGACAACCTGTCGATGATCGCCGTGCGCTGGGAGGACAGCTACTCCGACGATCCGTCCAGCTCCATCCAGACCCAGGCCATGGCCCAGGGCGAGGTGCACACCCAGATGGGCCAGCTTGGCCCCCTGGGGCGGCGCCAGGACGATGGCCGGCCCGACCTGTCCGACGACGAGATCGAGCGCGCCATCGCCGAAATCCGCTCCGCCATCGACAAGTACGCCAAGCCGTAGAATCAACCCATTTGCGGCGCGCCCGGCATCCGGCCCGGCGCGCCTGCCCCGTTTCGCGAAAGGAATCCCATGCGTCCCAGCCAGCGCCAGCCCGACCAGCTCCGTCCCGTGCGCCTCACCCGCGCCTTCACCCGCCACGCCGAAGGCTCGGTGCTGATCGAGATGGGCGACACCCGGGTGCTGTGCACCGCCAGCGTCGAAGAGAACGTGCCGCCCTTCCTGCGCGGCAAGGGCCAGGGCTGGGTCACCGCCGAATACGGCATGCTGCCCCGCTCCACCCACACCCGCACCGCCCGGGAAGCGGCCAAGGGCAAGCAGACCGGGCGCACCCAGGAAATCCAGCGCCTGATCGGCCGCTCCCTGCGCGCCGTCACCGACCTGGCTGCCCTGGGCGAGCGCCAGATCACCCTGGACTGCGACGTGCTGCAAGCCGACGGCGGCACCCGCTGCGCCGCCATCACCGGCGCCTGGGTGGCCCTCTGGGAAGCCTGCGAGAAATTGAAGCAGGCCGGCAAGATCGCCGCCAACCCGGTCAAGGACCACGTCGCCGCCGTGTCCGTGGGCATCGTCGGCGGCGCGCCGGTGCTCGATCTGGACTACCCGGAAGATTCGGCCTGCGACACCGACATGAACGTGATCATGACCGGCGGCAAGGGCTTGGTCGAAGTCCAGGGCACCGCCGAGGGCGAGCCCTTCACCCGGGCCCAGATGACCACCCTGCTCGACCTGGCCGAGGCCGGCATCGCCACCCTGGTGGCGGTGCAGCAGGAAGCCATCGCCGCCGCCGGCGCGGACAAGTAAGGGGACCGCCATGCGCCTGGTGCTCGCCTCCAACAACGCCAAGAAGATGAAGGAAATGTCGGCCCTGCTGACGCCCCTGGGCATCGAACTGGTGCCCCAAGGCGCCCTGGGAGTGCCCGAGGCCGAGGAGCCCTTCGACACCTTCGTCGAGAACGCCCTGGCCAAGGCCCGCCACGCCGCCCGGCTGACCGGCCTGCCGGCCATCGCCGACGATTCCGGCCTGTGTGTTGCCGCCCTGGGCGGCGCCCCCGGCGTCCAGTCGGCCCGCTACGCCCAGCTGCGCGCCGGCGGCGAGAAGTCGGATGCGCGCAACAACGCCCAGCTGCTCGCCGATCTGCAAGGCCAGGCCGACCGGCGCGGCCACTACGTCAGCGTGCTGGTGCTGGTGCGCCACGCCGCCGACCCCCAGCCGATCATCGCCGAGGGCGAGTGGCACGGCGAACTGCTCGACGCCCCCCGGGGCGAAGAAGGCTTCGGCTACGATCCCTACTTCTTCATCCCCGAACTGGGCCAGAGCGTCGCCGAACTGGACGCCGCGACCAAGAACCGCCTGTCCCACCGGGGCCAGGCCATGGCGCTGCTGCTGGACAAGCTGAAGCGCCATCCGCTGTAAGTCCGCAATGCAACACCGGGCCATGCCTCGGAGAGCCGCGCCAATAGGCACTCTCCAGGCAGCCCCTCTGTAGATCGAGTAGTCATGCCGCTTCCCAAGGTCATTCCCCTGAGCGCCAGCAATGGCGCGGCTTCCCGGGGAGGTGCTACTTCCGCGTCCGGCCCCGCTGCCTCCGGTCTGGTCGCTCCGCCGCCCCTGTCGCTGTACATCCACGTGCCCTGGTGCGTGCGCAAGTGTCCCTACTGCGACTTCAACTCCCACGAGCCCCGGGGCGGCGTCGGCGAGATTCCCGAGGACGCCTATGTCGATGCCCTGATCGCCGACCTGGAAGCGGCCCTGCCCCTGGTGTGGGGGCGGCCGGTGGGCACCATCTTCATCGGCGGCGGCACCCCCAGCCTGCTTTCCGGCGCCGCCCTGGAGCGGCTGCTCGGCGCGGTGCGGGCGCGACTGCCCCTGACTCCGGGGGCCGAGATCACCCTGGAGGCCAATCCGGGCACCGCCGAGGCCGGCAAGTTCGCCGCCTTCGCCGCCGCCGGGGTGACGCGACTGTCCCTGGGCATCCAGAGCTTCAACCCGCGCCACCTCAAGGCGTTGGGGCGCATCCACGACGACAACGAGGCCCGGGCCGCCATCGAGCTGGCCGCCCGCCACTTCGACCGCTTCAACCTGGACCTGATGTACGGCCTGCCCGGTCAAACCCTGGACGAGGCCCGAACCGACCTGGACACGGCCCTGTCCTTCGCCCCGCCCCACCTGTCGGCCTACCACCTGACCCTGGAGCCGAACACCGCCTTCGGCCATACCCCGCCGCCGGACCTGCCCGACGACGAGGTGGCGGCCGACATGCAGGAGGCCGTGGAGGCACGCCTGGCCGCCGCCGGCTATGAGCATTACGAGACTTCGGCCTTCGCCAAAGCCGGCTACCGCTGCCAGCACAACCTCAACTACTGGACCTTCGGCGACTACCTGGGTATCGGCGCCGGCGCCCACGGCAAGCTCTCCAGCCACGAGGGCATCCGCCGCCAGATGCGCTGGAAGAGCCCCCGGGATTACCTGGCCAAGGCGCCGCTCGGCGAGGCGGTGCAGAGCGACGAGTGGGTGGCGGCGGAAGAGCTGCCCTTCGAGTTCCTGATGAACGCCCTGCGCCTCAACGACGGCTTCGACGCCCGCCTGTTCCAGGAACGCACCGGCCTGCCCCTGCTGACCATCGCCCGGCAGCTGGAGGCGGCCCAGGCCGACGGCCTGCTGGTGCGCGATTTCCGCCCGGCCGGCGAGAGCCAACTGGAATGGATCGCCCCGACCCCTCGGGGCCGGCGCTTCCTCAACACCCTGCTGCAACGCTTTCTGCCCTAGCCTCAGGGCGACGGGCCGGAGCCACGGGCGGGGTGACGCTCCCGGCGGCGGGTGGTAGGGTGCGGGCATTCCACAAGCATCGAGCCCGGGCCATGACCTTCCCCGATTCCTCCCCAGAGTTCACGCATCATCCCGCATCCGTTGTCGCCGGCCAGTCCGCTAATCCTCCGGTGGGCGGTACGGCGGGGAATGGAAGGGAAAATGGGGCTGGCAGTGCGCTAGGGGGCTCCACCGACATCGCTTCCCTGCTCGACGAGGCCGTTGCCGCCGGGCTGCTCGCCCGCCAGCAGGCGGCGCCCCTGGCCGAATTCCTCGCCGCACGGTTGCGGCAGCCGGCCGGCGCCGCCGCGCCGATGCTGGGGGAGTCCGGCGGCGCACGCTTCAAGGCCGCCCACATCCTCTACTACCTGGGGGGCATGCTCGCCATCGGCGCCGCCAGCCTGTTCCTCACCGTCGGCTTCGCCCAGCTGGGCGGGGCGGGCATGGCCCTGATCGCGGCCCTCTACGCCGGGGCCGCCTACAAGGTGGCGACCCACTTCCTCGGCCGGGGGCTGCGCGTGCCGGCGGGCATCCTGGCCACCCTGGTGGTGGTGCTGGTGCCCCTGGCCGCCTACGGACTGCTGCTCGCCCTGGGCGTCGATTTCCTCGGCCACGACTATTCCCAGTACCACTCGCGCATCGACCCGGTATGGCTGACCCTGGAGGTGGTCACCCTGGCCGTCGGCGCCGGCCTGCTGCAACGGCTGCGCCTGCCCTTCATGGTGATGCCGGTGGCGGTGACCCTCTGGTACATGAGCATGGACCTGGCCGCCCTGCTGCTCGCCAGCCCGGAGCTGGACGGCCTCGGCTGGACCGACGGCTGGCGCTTCCGCGAGCAGTTCTCGCTGGTTTTCGGCCTACTCACCCTGGGCCTGGCCTTGTGGGTGGACCTGCGCAGCCGCTTCGCCCGGCCCGGCGAGGACTTTGCCTTCTGGCTGCACCTGGCCGGGCTGCTGGCCTTCTGGGGCGGTCTGTCCAGCCTGGATAGCGGCAGCGAGTGGGGGCGCTTCGCCTACGCCATGATCAACCTGGGCCTGATTGCCGTAGGCACGGTGCTGGTGCGCCGCGCCTACGTCGTGTTCGGCGGCCTGGGCCTGGCTTTCTACCTGGGCTACCTGGCCCACCGGGTATTCCGCGACAGCCTGCTCTTCCCCTTCGCCCTGACCCTGCTCGGCCTGGGCATCATCGCCCTGGGCCTGGTCTGGCAACGCCACCAGGATGGCTGGCGCGGCCGGCTGCTGGCGGCCTTGCCCGGGCCCCTGGCCGAACTGCTGCGCCGCCGCCAGGCCGAGGGGTAAGCGCAACGGGGCCGGAGCGGCCTTGGCCTCGGCCACAGCCCGTTACAGCGGGGCAGCGGGAATAGGGGCATAGTTGCAGGCTATTCCTTACGCGGCAGCCGTTGCTGGAGCCTCCATGTCCGGATCCCCCACCACCCTGCAGATCATCGCCACGGCCCTGTTCGTCCTGGCCCTGGTGCACACTTTTTCCACCGGCTACTTCGAGCAGCTCGCCCACCGCCACCCACGCCACGCCGGTCTGTGGCACCTGCTCGGCGAGGTGGAGATCGTCTTCGGCCTGTGGGCTCTGGTCCTGGCCGTGGCCCTGTTCGCCCTCCAGGGCACGGCGGCGATGACCGACTACCTGGATTCGCGCAACTACACCGAGCCCCTGTTCGTCTTCGCCATCATGGTGGTGGCCGGCAGCCGGCCCATCCTGGTCGCGGCCCGGGGCCTGTCCCTGGCCCTCGCCCGGTTGCTGCCCCTGCCACCGGCGGCGGCCCTGTACTTCACCGCCCTGTTCCTGATCCCCCTGCTCGGTTCCCTCATCACCGAGCCGGCGGCCATGACTCTGGCTGCCCTTTTACTGCGCGACCGCTTCTTCCGTCCCGGCGTCTCCACCCGCTTCCTCTACGCCACCGTCGGCGTCCTGTTCGTCAACGTCTCCATCGGCGGCACCCTGACCCCCTACGCGGCGCCGCCGGTGCTGATGGTGGCCGGGGCCTGGGGTTGGGACCTGGCCTACATGCTGAAGGAATTCGGCCTGCGCGCCGGCCTGGCGGTGGCGGTCAATGCCCTGGTCCTGACCCTGCTCTTCCGCGCCGAACTGGCCCGGCTGACGCCGGACGCCAAGGATGGCACGGACGGCGGCGGCAGCGACGCGGTACCCTGGCCGGTGATCCTGCTGCACCTGCTGCTGCTCGCCGGGGTGGTGGTGTTCGCTCACCATCCGCCGGTGTTCCTGGGCCTGCTGCTGCTCTTCTTCGGCGTGGTGTCCGCCTATCCGGCCTACCAGGACCGGTTGATGCTCAAGGAGGCCCTGCTGGTGGCCTGCTTCCTGGCCGGCCTGGTGATCCTCGGCGGCCTGCAGCAGTGGTGGCTGCAGCCGTTGCTGCTGCGCATGGACGCCACCTCGGTGTATTTCGGCGCCACGGCCCTCACCGCCGTCACCGACAACGCCGCGCTCACCTATCTGGCCTCCCTGGTGGACGGCCTGTCGCCGGAATTCAAGTATGCCGTGGTGGCCGGCGCGGTCAGCGGCGGCGGCCTGACGGTGATCGCCAACGCCCCCAACCCGGCGGGCCTGTCGATCCTCAAGGGCAGCTTCCCGGAAAGCGCGGTCCATCCCCTGGGCCTGTTCCTTGCCGCCCTGCCGCCGACCCTGGTGGCCATGGCGGCGTTCCTGCTGGTCTAAACAATCCCCTGGCCCGGGTGGGTGGCACCGGGTAGGATGTCGAAGTTCCATGCTTTTGGCATTGGCATGCCGCCGTGCCGATGTGGGGCCTTATCCATTCAATCAACAAAAAAAGGGGAAAGTTGTGTATCTATCTCGTCTGCTGTTGTCCATGGCAATGATCGCCACCGTCGCTCTGACGGGCTGCGCCACCTCGCGCAGTGTGGTCGATCCGAGTATTGCCGCCAGCGCCAACCCGGCGCAGGGGAAGGCCGTGCGTATCGAAAAAGTGGTTGATGCCCGGGTCTTCGAGAAGGCGCCGAGCGAACCCTCCACTCCGTCCCTGGATCCGAGCGAGCCGACGGACGACAAGATCAAGGCCCGGGCCATCGCCCGCAAGCGCAATGGCTACGGCAAAGCGTTGGGTGACGTTCTGCTGCCCGAGAACAAGACGGCGGCCAACCTTGTCAGCGATGCCGTGGCCGAGGGCTTCCGCGCTTCCGGCTATCGCGTGCTGGTGCCCGGTGACGCCGGGTTCGAGCAGGCTATCCCGGTCACGGCGGATGCCCGGCAGTTCTGGGCCTGGTTTACCCCGGGCTTCTGGTCGATCACCATGAGCCATCGTTCCGAGGTCAAGCTGGATGCGCCCCTGCCCGTCCTGCAAAGTGGCAAGGTGGTGACGGCGGAAGCCGAGGATTCGCGCCAGGCGGCTACCGAGAGTGCCTGGCAGGAGATCGTCAGCAAGGGTATGACCGAGCTGGCCAAGAGCGTGCGTGCTGCGTTGCAGCCGGCACAGTAAGCGGTCTCCGGACCCAAAAAAAGACCCCGCTGCGGCGGGGTCTTTTTTTGGGTGAAGCGCTGGTGCGCGATGCTGTTGTTCACCCCTTGCGGAACACCAGGTCCCACACCCCGTGGCCGAGCTTCAGGCCCCGGTTTTCGAACTTGGTCAGGGGCCGGTACTCGGGGCGCGGGGCGTAGCCGTCGCCACCGGCCGGGGCGGTGTTGGCCAGGGTCGGTTCGGCGGACAGCACCTCCAGCATCTGCCGGGCGTATTCCTCCCAGTCGGTGGCGCAGTGCAGGTAGCCGCCGGGGGCAAGGCGGCTGGCGATCAGGGCCACCAGCGGGCCCTGGATCAGGCGGCGCTTGTGGTGGCGCTTCTTGTGCCAGGGGTCGGGGAAGAACACGTGAACGCCGGCTAGGGCGCCCTCGGGAATCATGTTCTGCAACACCTCCACGGCGTCGTGCTGGCAGATGCGCACGTTACTCAGCTGGCGGTCGGCGACGTGCTTGAGCAGGCTGCCGACGCCGGGCTGGTGCACTTCCACCCCCAGGTAGTCGATTTCCGGGTGGGCGGCGGCGATGGCGGCGGTGGAATCGCCCATGCCGAAGCCGATTTCCAGCACCACTGGGGCGCGGCGGCCGTACAGGGCGGCCAGGTCGAGGGGGGCGGCGGCGTAGGGCACGCCCAGGCGCGGCATGTCCTGCTCGTAATGGCGTTCCTGGGCCTTGGACATGCGGCCCTGGCGCAGCACGAAGCTGCGGATCGAGCGGCGTTTGGGGAAATCGTCGTCCCGGTCGGCGGAGTCCGGGGATTGGCTGGGCAGGGCGTCGTCGTGGGCAGTGGTCATGGGCGATCGGGAAGAATCAGAGGGGCCGGTCGGCAAACAGTTGGGTCAGGTCGAAGCGGGGGCCGTCCACCTGGTCGGCCAGGCCGTCGCAGAAGGCCGGCTGGCGGGCGAAGTCCCGGGCGCGGCGGCGGATTTCGTTGTGCCAGGGCACCAGCGGGTCGCCCTCGGCACCGTCCGCCAGCTCCCCGCCCCGGGCCTTGTCGTCCGCCAGTTCGGCGGCAAGACCGGCACGGGCGTCGTCGGCGGTCTCGCCGTTGCGTTCCTGCCAGCGGGCGTAGCGTTCGTCCAGGGCGTCCCGGGCCGGGTCGGGGAGCTGGGGGCGGCAGGTGTCCACCACGGCGGCCAGGGTTTCGGCGGCCTCGCTCAGGGTGAAGTTGCGGGCCCGTTCCAGGTTGGCCACCAGGTCGTAGCGGGGGCCTTCCAGGGCCTGGGGCAGGGTGGCGCAGGCCGCGCCCAGTTCCGCGTCGTCCAGCTTGAGCGCGGCGGGCAGGCGCAGGGCGGCGGCGATGTCGTCGCCGCCGGCCAGGTGGGCGTTGGGGCCGAAGTAATACCGGGCCAGGGCCGCCTCGGCTTCGTGGACCGGCGCGGCGTTGCGCTCGTTCCAGGCGGCGTAGGCATCCCGGGCCGCTTCCCGGGCATCGTCGTTCTCGACTTCCACCTCGCACAGGCTCGCCAGTTGGGCGGTAGCCCGGGCGATGCCGAAGATGCGCTGCTGGGCCAGCACCCGGGGGCGGTCGAAGGCGTAGCCGAGGCGGGCCGGGTCCACCACCTTCAGGTGGGGTTCGGCGGCCGCGGCGGGGAGTTCTTCACTTGCCCCACCCTCGCCGCTTCCTTCATGGCCGGCCTGGGGCGCCGCTTCGGCGGTAGGCGCGGGGGCGGTGGCAGGCGAGGACGGGGGCGTCGCGGGCGTTGGGCCTTCCTCGGCGCGGGTCGGGGCGGACAGGGTCAGGACGGCAAACCCTGCCAGGGCGAGCAGTACGGGGTGCAGGCGCATGGCGGGACGGGCGGAGATGAGGTGAGGGGCCTGGGCCGGGAGTAAGGCGGTAGGGCTCAGGAGCGGGAGCCGATCATTCCCTCGGTGGGGGAACTGGGATCAGCGCTGTAGAACTTGCGCGGCATGCGGCCGGCGCGGAAGGCCTCGCGGCCGGCCT